>JADGEB010000016.1:46931-67701 GCA_016744595.1 Desulfuromusa sp. | reverse complement strand
GTTCGAATGTTCCGGGGAGGATTTGCCGTTCAAAAGAGACGGGCAGCAGGACGGTTTGTCGTTGGTTGTAATGTTTAAATCGTGGCATTTTCCCCTCCCAGAAAAGATCATAATTTAGACACTAATATAGCATATTTGGGGTTTTTCTACAGCCTCAACGTTTTTGATAACCGGTGGCGACGCTAACTTGCGTGAACCACCGAGCTAATCGAATTAAAAAGCAAACGTATTTTCCATCCGGTTGATTGCATTGTTAGATGATTTATTTGATTTCTTCTTTTCTTAATGTTGTAACGTTAGCTTTTGCAATTTTTTGTAATTGTTTGTTGATAACTAAGTAGTCCTGCTTTGTTTCCATTTTCGCAAAATTTGACAGTAATAAAGTTTTTTCTCTTTCAGAAATATATGGTGCACAAATAGCAATGTTTGCATTAAAAACCCGATGGATTGCTATTGCTTTGCTTATGACAGAGAAGAATGTGTTTAATAGTATAAATATGACGATTATGTAAAATACCATTATTGATATTAACAACGTTAATTTCAATTTACGGTTTTTTGTTGGTTTTATCTCTTCGGTTTCTGCACTTCTTCTTTCTTTTACTTTTACGAATACCACTACTGAAATAGCACCCAAGAAAATACCAGGAAGAACAGATGTGTAAAATAACATTTGGAGCAGAGATGGAAGAGAGGTCGGATCGAGGGCAGCTGATGAAAATGGGGAGTTTTCAATCGTTTCAGAAAAAATGGAAATAAAGGTGAATGACCAATCAGCTACGTAGTTTATTCCCGGCCTTACGAGAAGGTCATATAGGCCGCTTGCAACGATGCCAATTGTTAATGCCCCTACAATGGCAAGTAAAGTTTTTTTTGTAAGTAGGGTTTCACGAATTTCTGGTGAACTGTCGCTCATTGTTTGTTCTTTCTTTCATCTAACAGTGTATTAGACAGAAAACTATTTTCTAGTTTCTGCCTTTCCCAATATTGACGAAATCTATCTAGTATATTACTCTTAAGAACATGATGTGGGATAGTCTTACCGATATCCCAAACAACCAATACAGAGTTCAAAAATGTGTTTGTTGAGACTATTTAGCTATGGGAGGGGGATGCTAGTAGTTGTTTCGACGGGACCCCTCCATGACGAACTATCCCATGATACCTTCCAATTGCTGATGGAGCAAGACAAAAGAATGACAATAGAAGCTGAGTTAGTCGAACGGTTTTGGGATCGTTTCATCGATATTGTTCATAAATATGGAGTAAAAAAGCCATTTGATCGCTGGTATGTCGTTCGAGCTGAGGAATATATCAAGGCTTATCCTGACAAGCGCCTTCAAGATCATAATCGCAGCGATGTTGAAAGTTGGCTTGCTGCGCTAGGCAGAAACAATACCCTAAAAAGCTGGCAATTTCGACAGGCTGCTCATGCTATGCAGATTTTATTTTGTGAAATGGTTAAATCTACATGGGCATCGGATATTGACTGGGATCATTGGAAAGACGCGGCCAAAGATTTGGAACCAGATCATGTCACTATCGGGCGTGAGGGGTCTCATATCACAAATCATGCTGCAACCAATTCTTCAGCCGAGCCTGGTTCATTGCGGGAGACTCGTGAAAAACATCCAGAGCTGATGAAACAACTGGCTAGCAGCCTGCGCATCGGTCAATACGCCTACCGCACTGAAAAAAGTTATACTGACTGGATCTGTCGCTTTCTGGCTCATTTTGCCAACAAAGATCCACACCAAATGGGCAGCAGTGAAGTTTTTACTTTTTTGGAGTATCTGGCTTTACAGCGAAAGGTTGCTAGTAGCACACAAAATCAGGCACTTAACGCCCTGGTTTATCTTTATGATAAGGTTCTTGAACAGCCGCTTGGAGATCTTGGTTCTTTTGCCCGGGCGAAACGTTCACGCCGCTTACCGGTGGTCTTATCACGGGAAGAAATTCAGCGGTTACTGGCGGTAATGGATGGGGTATTCGGTTTGATGGCACAATTGATGTATGGTACCGGGATGCGTTTGATGGAAGCCGTTCGGTTGCGAGTACAGGATGTCGATTTTGACTACGGTCAAGTTATTGTCCGTGATGGCAAAGGACAAAAGGATCGGGTAGTGCCACTCCCTGAAAAAATTGCAGAATCGCTAAAAAACCATTTGGAGCAAACTAGAAAAATTCACGATGGTGATCTTGCTCAGGGTCTTGGGCGTGTTTATCTGCCAGAAGCGTTGGGTAAAAAATATCCTGCTGCTGCTCAAGAGTGGAGATGGCAATATGTTTTTCCCAGCTCTCGCGTGTCGATTGACATACGTAGTGGTGAGAAAAGACGACACCACTTGCACGAAAACGGCTTACAGAAAAAGATAAAAATTTGCGCGGCAAAAGCAGGGATTGTCAAACGGGTTAACTGCCACGCATTACGGCACTCTTTTGCCACCCATGTTCTGGAAGCAGGTTATGATATCCGTACGGTGCAGGAACTGCTTGGACATGCGGATGTTTCAACAACAATGATTTATACTCACGTTCTTAACAAACCCGGCTTGGGAGTTCGCTCACCGCTTGATTATTAGTTTGTTTATTCCCCCTCATCCGGCCTGTGGCCACCTTCTCCCCTATGGAAAGAAGGATTGAGCAGAAATCAGGATACAACTTTTCATGGAACAAGAAACTCAACAAAATATCCGCAACGCAACAATTCACAGTTTTATTGATGGGATAACCACACAGCAAACAGTTGAAGTGCTGGGTCTGCATGGATCAGCTGATGCTTACCTGCTCTCCCGGTTACTTAGTTCAAGATCTGAATTACTGGTTATTCTCTGTGCTGAGCTGGAAGCGGCTCGGCAACTGGTGGCGGAGCTGCAATTTTTCCACCCACAGCCAGACACTATTGCGCTGCTGCCACATTGGGAGCTGAACCCTTATGACCCGCTGACCCCGCACCCTGAGCTTGAAGCGATTCGTTTGACGACTCTAGCTGGTCTGAATCAGGGCAAAGTAAAAGCGCTGGTATTGCCGGTGCGTTCGCTGATGCAAAAGGTGATTCCTCGCCAGATTCTCGATACCGTTTCGTTAAAACTTGTCCTTGAAGAGGAGTATGAGCGCAAACAACTGCTGAATTCTTTGACCCAGCTTGGCTATCAGCCCGTCCCTCTGGTTGAAGAGCGGGGTAGCTTTGCCGTTCGGGGTGATATCATTGATTTGTTTCCGCCCGATGCCGAGCAGCCGATAAGGCTTGATTTCTATGGCGACTTTATTGAAAAAATGCGCCCTTTTGATCCGACCAGCCAGCGCTCTAGAAATGCAACTTTGAAGACTCTCACTCTGATCCCATCAAGAGAAATGATTCTGCACGGAGCATTTCTGGAAACTCTTGGGCAAAATCTTAAACAACGCTGCGATGAACTGGCGATCCCGCGAACCGACCGTGAAGCGATCATGACCGAATTGCGTGAGGGGATCCTTTCTCCGGGACGTGCATTTCTTCTGCCATTTAATTATCCGAAACTTGACCCACTTGAACAATACCTCGATAACCACCGCCTGATTTTGGTCGATCCACCCGCCATTGAGCAAGAAATTGACCTTTTCCACCGTGAGATTCGTGACGGAGAGACACGGATGCGGGATCAAGGGCTACCACATGCCCGTCGGCAGGATCTGTACTTGGAACCAGATGAGCTGCAGCCTTTATTACACAATCGGTTGCGAATCGAGATATCACGGTTGCAGGTCATTCAGCTCGATGACGAGCGACAGCGTTATCACTTCAGCTGTCAGGGAAACGGTTCTCTGCGAGCAAAACCAAACCAGGATCAAGATGGTCTCGAACCGCTTTTGGAACGGTTACAGCAAGCCAAAAATGACAATGGAAAAATCTTGCTGGTCTGCCATCAACAGAGCCAAGCCGAGCGATTGCAAGAACTTCTTGCCGCACATGGGGTTGAGCTCAGTATCGATCTCCAACTAAATCTGGCAAATATAACATCTGGACAGCTAAAACTGACAATTGGAAATCTACATGACGGTTTCTATCTTCCTGACGAGAAACTGCATATTATCAGTGAAGAAGAAATCTTCGGTCGTCGTAGTCATCGCCAGAAAAAAACCGGACGGCAGCGAGCTCGACAGTTAATGACGAGCTTGGCAGAGTTGAAAAATAATGATTTTATTGTTCATACCGACCACGGCATCGGTCGCTACCTCGGTTTGACCCATTTACAGACTGGCTCTATCGAAGGCGACTATTTAAACCTTCAATATGCCGGAAACGACAAACTTTATCTGCCAATTGAACGAATTGAAAAGATACAGAAATATGTTGGAGGCGAAGGATATGCCCCAAAACTTGATAAAATGGGTGGTCAAGGTTGGGCAAAAGCTCACCTTAAAGCCCGTGCGGCAGTTGAAGAACTGGCACGCCAACTGCTCGAACTTTATGCCAAACGGGAACTGCGCCAGGGGTTTGCCTACTCTCCTCCAGATCAGCTTTTCCGCGAATTTGAGGCGACCTTTCCCCACGAAGAAACGGTTGATCAACAACAAGCCATCGACGACATTCTGGACGATATGCAATCGACCAAACCGATGGATCGTCTGATCTGCGGTGATGTCGGCTATGGGAAAACTGAGGTTGCTCTACGGGCGGCGGTCAAAGCGGTTTTGGATAGCAAGCAAGTTGCCGTCTTGGTACCGACCACTGTTTTGGCACGCCAACATTGGGAAAGTTTTCAGCAACGGCTGCATGAGTTTCCAATTCGGGTCGAAATGATTTCGCGCTTCCGCTCAACCGCTGAAAACAAAAAAACTCTGGAATCGGCTGCTGCCGGGAAAATTGATATTTTGATTGGGACTCACCGGTTACTGCAACGCGATGTTCGTTTCAAAGATCTTGGATTACTGGTTGTTGATGAAGAACAGCGCTTCGGTGTCAGCCATAAGGAAAAATTGAAACAATTACGTGCCGAAGTCGATATCCTTACTCTGACTGCCACCCCAATTCCCCGGACCTTACACATGAGCATGACCGGGATGCGCGATCTTTCGGTCATTGAAACTGCCCCAGTTGATCGATTAGCAATCCGCACCTATGTGACCCGCTTTGATGACGAACTGATCCGTCAAGCAATCTTGCGGGAACTGCGCCGGGGCGGGCAGGTCTACTTTGTCCACAACCGGGTACAGACGATTGAAGCGATGGCAGAACAGTTACGCCAATTAGTCCCCGAAGCAACCGTTGCCGTTGGTCACGGGCAGATGGCAGAAAAAGACCTGGAACAGGTGATGCTTGATTTTATCGCTGGCAAAAGTAACTTGCTAGTTGCTTCAACTATCATCGAAAACGGTCTCGATATTCCCCGCGCCAACACAATTATTGTCAACCGTGCCGATCGGTTTGGACTTTCACAACTCTATCAGTTGCGTGGTCGGGTCGGACGAAGTGACCGCCGTGCCTATGCCTACCTGTTGATTCCCGGAGAGGCCGCCCTGACTCGCGATGCCCGAGAACGGCTGCGAGTTCTTCAAGAACTCACCGAACTGGGGGCAGGATTTAGAATTGCCAGCCATGACCTGGAATTGCGTGGTGCTGGTGATTTACTCGGCGGCAAACAATCGGGACCGATTGCCGCAATCGGCTTTGAGCTTTACACTGAACTCCTCGAAGAAACGATTGACCGTTTACGAGGGAAAGAACGTGAAGAACGGATTGATCCAGAAATCCGCCTCGGCCTATCGGCCTTCTTACCCGAAAAATATCTCCCCGATCCGAATCAAAGACTACAGTTTTATCAGCGAATGGCCGGAGCCGAAAACGATGACGAACTGTTTGATCTGGTCGAAGAACTGCGTGATCGCTACGGGGAACCTCCTGTTGCAGGAGAGGTTCTGATTGCCACCATGCGTTTACGGATTCAACTGAAAAAGCTCTGTGTTGAATTGCTTGAATATGATGGCAAGCGACTCAGCCTGTTATTCCATTCATCAACAAAAATCCCTCCCGATCTGATTCGTCAGTTAGTCACTGAACAATCCGATAAATATCGCTTGGGAGCTGACTTCAAGCTCAGTATTGATCTTGGTCGCTTACCATCGGGAGAGTTGTTAGTAAGGATAAGAAAAGAATTGCAACAGTTTTTCTGACCATGCTAATTTTACTGGCGTCGCAAAAAGTCCGACCTCCGGTGTTGCAGTAATTTTTACTTAGCCAGTTGTTTTTTTAATATTTAGAGCACACAGCTACATATGAGGATTTTGGTATTTTTTCTGTTATCTTAACCAGAGCGCTTCCACTATTATTTCTGTTGTTGCTATCCTGCCAACAACAGGAACAACAAGCACAGCAGCAACAACCATTACCCCCGTTGCTAGAAGTGGGACAACGACAGTTGACCCTGAAACAATTTGAGCGGGAACTGAAAGACACCTACCCGGATCTGTCTGCTCTGACTTTCCAGGAACAGCAACAACTTAAAGAACAACTGCTGAGACAGCTCATTGATCGTGAATTGATCCTCGGAGAAGCAACTCGATTGGATGTTCAACTCACACCGGATGAACTCGATGCTGCCATGGGGGAAGTGCGGGGTAGTTATAGTAAAGAAGAGTTTAATAAAGTTCTGGAACAAGCCGGGAATACCCAAGAGAGCTGGATCGCAGCTTTAAAACTGCGTCTGTTAACGACTAAAGTCAGTGCGGCTGCTTTGACTTCGCAAGTACAAGTCAGCGACAAAGAGATTGAAGACTACTATAAAACCCAGCGAGAAGAATTTCGCCGACCAGTTGAAATACGGGCCCGCCAGATGCTCTTTCACTCTCGCGAAGAAGCCAATAAAATTCTGCACCTCCTTAAAGAAGGGGGCGACTTTGCCACCCTGGCACGTGAGCACTCGCAGTCTCCAGATCGAGAAAAAGGGGGATCTCTCGGTTATTTTTCTGCCGGGCAGATGCCTGTAGAATTTGACAAAGTGTTGTTCAAACTTCCAGTTCGACAGGTTAGTGAGCCGATTAAAAGCCCTTATGGTTTTCACCTTTTTCTCGTTGAACGTAAACGGAAGGCAGGCCTTCGCCCCTATGCCGCGGTTAAAGATGAGATTGCAGAAAAGCTTTACCAGCAGAAAGAAGAGACCGCTTTTCATCTGTGGCTAGAAAATTTACAAGAATCAACAGAAACCCATATCAATTTAGATCTGCTTCAGCCAGAATCTAAGTTATAAATATAATTTGAGACTTCTCTGTCCGATACAAGGATTCATCGTTATGAAGCGAATACTTTTTCTCCTGTTCTTCTCTTTGCTTTTGATAGCCACTCCGATTATGGCAAAAACCCTCAGCAAGGTTGCCGCTGTTGTCAACAATGAGATGATCAGTACTTTCCAACTTGATCAAGCCGTGGTTGCTGCACTGGCTCAGAAATCGAACCAGAATCAGTTAACCACCGAGCAGTTTGATCAGATGAAAGTTCAGGTTCTTAAAAAAATGGTCAATGATAAATTGCTGGAACAACGCATTAAAGAATTAGGCCTGCAAGTTTCCGATCCAGAATTAAGTGGTGCCATTGAAGATGTACAGCTTAAAAATGGGCTCACAAGTGAAGATCTGGAAAAAGCTCTTACGGCTCAGGGCTTGACCATGCCGAAATATCGAGAACAAATTAAAAATGAAATTTTACGCTATAAATTGTTAAGTCGTGAGGTGAACTACAAGGTTCTGGTCACTACTAACGAGGTTTACAACTACTATAATAACCATATTGATGAGTACATGATTGAACCAAAGGTTCGCGTCAATCGAATCAGCTTTGACATTCCGAGCGGAAATGAAAAACAAACTGCCGAGTTACACAAGCGGGTTGACGTCAGCCGCGATCTGCTTCTGAACGGCGAAGAGTTTAATAAGGTTCTTGCAGCTCAGGGTGACTCTGCCACAGGTGGAGACATGGGGGCACTGGTTGAAGCAGACCTGGCGGAACCTTTACGGCTAGCACTTGCAGACCTGAAATCTGGCGGGGTCAGTAAACCTCTGAAGTTAAATGGTCAGCTTCATCTTTTTCAGGTGACCGACAGAACAACAGTCGATGGTGATCCGTTCGACCAGGTCAAAGATGAAATTGAAGAAAAGTTGAAGCGGGATAAAACCGACATCCGCTTTGAAGAATGGCAAAAAGAGCTGCGTGACAACGCCCACGTTGAAATGCGGATGTAAAATTGCTCTCCTGAAAAGTGCTGCCAGCTAGTGTTCTCTGGCTAATATCAGGACGACTCCCTCGTTTTAACGTTTCCTACAAATTGATACTCTCTTTCACAAACAAAGGAGGTATCCTGCATGACTGATCAATTGTTTCCATATAAAAGGAACTCTCATTGGGATCTCGAACAAACCTGTCTACATCCTTTTTGATTCCTCTTCTGGCGATGCTATCAGCTTTCCCTCCCCTGGCTACTGACATGTATCTACCAGCGATTCCCTATCTTGGGGAATTGTGGGGAGTCGAGCTAAAAATAATAAACCTGACTTTGATCGGGTTTTTCTTAAGCTATAGTCCAGCTCTCCTGATTTATGGCCCACTTTCCGACCGGTTTGGCAGGAAGATCCCTCTTCTAGTAGGTCTATCTTTATTCATATTAGGCAGCCTCTTCTGTGCAACCGCAGGAACAGTACAAGCTCTGATCTATGCCAGAATTCTTCAGGGTATTGGGGCTGCTGGCCCTTCGGCACTGGGGCTTTCAATTATCAAAGATTACTATACAGGCTCAGAACGGTATAGAATTCTGGCTCTGATCGGTATTATTATTGCCATCGCGCCCATGATCGGACCAACCCTGGGGTCATGGACTTTATTGTTCGGTAGTTGGCAGATTATTTTTGTTCTCCAGGCAATCGTTGCCATCATCTCTATGGCAGGTGTGGCCAGAATGCCTGAATCCCATACAAATCCACGCTATATACCTTTAATCAAAATGGCCGAGCCCTATTTGACCCTGTTCAAGAATCTGCGCTTTGTGAGCCTTACCCTGTTGTTTGCCGCGTCGATGTGTCCATTTTTTGCCTTTCTTGCTGCTTCGACTGAAATCTATATCACCGGATTCAATCTTTCAGAGCAGGCCTTTGGGTTGCTTTTCGGCATCAATGCCCTCTTTTTGATGATGGGTTCTGTTAGTTGCATGAAACTTGTGAAAAAATTTAATGATATGTTACTGATCAAAATCGGGTTTGGCAGTGTGCTAATCGGAGGTTTGCTGCTTATAGTCATACCCCATTCGCAGCCCCTCTCTTTTACCTTGCCCATGTGCCTTATCTCTTTTGGTTTTGGTCTGACTCGCCCTTTGAGCATGAACCTGATTCTGGAAACAGTGGATCAAGATGCCGGATCAGCCTCTTCCTTAATGATGTTCACCAATTTTATTTTCGGTGCCTTGGCTATGTGGATTATTGCCTTGGGTGGAGAATGGAAAATAATGATAATCGGCTTCATGGCCGCGTTGTCAGGGATTGTAATAATCTTTTCCCTCTGGGGTATTTTGCAGGAAAAATCCTCTATAGAAGAGGCAGAGATTTAAAAAAGCGCTAGCTCTGATGCAACCACCGCTCAATTCAATAATATCTGATTCAACAAAAGAGAATCCTATTTGTCCTCCAAGAAAGCGCTGTTTAACCATCCCTTAAGCGGTAGACAGTTTTTATTCTAAAATAACTTTTTTACCACGAAAATATCTACATTTACTGACTTTTGAATCATCTTAAAACCATTTCTACACTAGGACTTGTTTCTCTATTCAAGCTTCCGTTATACTGATCCATTACACAAATTGATGGATTAACCATTCTGCTTTTTGCGAGATTACACTCACATGCAACCACTCCTCATAACTATGGGTGATCCAACCGGGATCGGCCCCGAATTGATCATTAAGGCTCTGCTGAATCAATCTCTTGCACAGATCGCCCTCCCTGTTGAAATTGTCGGAGATGTTGGTGCACTCTTACGCGCCGGTAAAATCTTTGGTTACGAAGGAAAATCAGAGCAGTTGCAAGACAATCTTTACTCTCTTAGCTTCGGCGATAAAAAACTGATCGTTTATACCTGTTCAGAGTTAGACATATCCTCAATTCACTACGGTCAGCCAGATATCGAATGCGGTAAGTCAATGGCTGATTATGTTGAATTTGCTATTATGCGATGTCTCGATAAAGCCGCTGCTGGTATCGTCACCTGTCCCATCAATAAGGCGGCCATCAATGCCGCCGGATATCATTTCCCCGGACATACAGAGCTTCTGGCTGAACGGTGTGGACTTGAGAAGGTTGTTATGATGCTGGCTGGTGAACGACTGAAGGTCTGCATGGTAACCACCCATCTTGCCTACCGAGATGTCCCGACCAAACTAAATCGTGAGGAAATTCTGCAGACGATTCGCATAACTGCACAAGCATTTCGGCAGCAATTTGGAATTCAACAACCACGTCTGGCAGTTTTGGCGCTGAACCCTCATGCCAGTGAAAATGGCCTGTTTGGTGATGAAGAACAATGCATCATCACCCCAGCTATCGAAGCAGCTCAAGCGGAGGGAATTATTGCTGATGGGCCACACAGTGCCGACACTCTATTTCACTTTGCTGCAAAAGGGGCTTATGACGCGGTAATCTGTATGTATCATGATCAAGGATTGATCCCCCTCAAACTCCTCCATTTTGACGATGCCGTTAATATCACTCTGGGATTACCAATTGTCAGAACCAGTGTTGATCACGGCACCGCTTATGACCTGGCTGGAACCGGAACCGCCAATACAGCAAGCTTGGTCGCCGCGCTGAAAATGGCAGAACAGATGGCAGGCAACAATAACCGGGCGAACACATAGATTCGCCCCTACAAAAAGACCAAAGACTGAAAATTATGATTGATAAAATCAAAATTCGTGGAGCTCGCGAACATAATCTGAAAAATATCGATATCGATATTCCTCGCGATCAACTCGTGGTTATCACCGGGGTTTCCGGTTCGGGGAAAAGTACTCTGGCATTTGACACTATCTATGCTGAGGGGCAGCGCCGCTATGTCGAAAGCTTATCAGCCTACGCACGCCAGTTTCTGGAGCAGATGGAAAAACCCGATGTTGATCAAATAGACGGGCTTTCCCCAGCAATCTCAATTGAGCAGAAAACCACCTCAAAAAACCCCCGCTCTACAGTCGGTACAGTCACCGAAATCTACGATTATTTACGCCTTCTCTACGCTCGGGTCGGTCAGATTCTCTGTCACCGCTGTGGTAGCCCAATTCGTTCCCAGACAGTTGAGCAGATGGTCGATCAGGTGATGCAGTTCCCCGAAAAAACCAAATTAATGGTCATGGCACCCATTGTCCGCAGTCGTAAAGGAGAATACCGCAAGGAGCTGGCTCAGTTACAAGCTGACGGTTTTGTCCGCATTCGGGTGGATGGTGAGATGTACGAGCTAGGTGAAAAAATTGAATTGGATAAACAGAAAAATCACACTCTGGAGGTCGTTGTCGACCGTCTGGTGATGAAAGATGAAATTGAATCACGCCTCGCAGATTCGATAGAAACTGCACTGCGTTTAGCGGATGGAATGGTTCGAATTGAAATCCCCGATGGAGACAGCAAACTGTTTTCTGCAACCCATGCTTGTATCGATTGTGGCCTCTCTTATCCGGAGGTTTCACCGCGGATGTTTTCCTTTAACAACCCTCACGGTGCGTGTCCGGAGTGTAGTGGGCTCGGCACAAAAATGTACTTTGACCACGAACAAGTGGTGCCAAATCCCGAATTTTCATTGCGAGATGGTGCTATTGTTCCTTGGGATAGCCGCACCGGTTACTACTACCAAGCCTTATTGGAAGCTCTCTCTATCCACTATCAGTTTGATATTCGCAGCCCCTTTAACAAATTATCGGAACGGCTGCAAAAGATTATTCTCTACGGATCTGGAGATGAAAGTGTCCAATTTTTTTACGATCAGGGTGAGCGGCGCCATTTTTATGAGAAACCGTTCGAAGGAGTCATCCCCAATCTGCAACGACGCTACCATGAAACCGACTCTGATACAGTTAGAGACAATCTGGAGCGGTTCATGAGCATCCTCCCTTGCCCAACCTGTGAAGGGGGGAGATTACGCCCAGAAGCCCTCCATATTACGGTTGGCAACATAAACATTCAGCAAGCAACCAGCATGTCAATTGCCGATGCAGAAGCCTTCTTTCGCAACCTGACCTTATCTGCAAAAGATATGGAGATTGCCCGACGGGTTCTTAAAGAGATTCGCGAACGGCTTTCGTTTCTTTCCCATGTCGGCCTCGACTATCTGACCTTAAGTCGCAGCGCAGGAACCCTCAGTGGTGGCGAAGGACAGCGTATCCGTCTCGCGACACAGATTGGTTCGTCGCTCACGGGAGTACTCTATATTCTTGATGAACCCTCCATCGGATTACATCAACGTGACAATCAACGCCTGTTGACCACCTTGAAGCGACTGCGTGATCTGGGTAATAGCGTTCTGGTCGTTGAACATGATGAGGAGACTATTTCAGCTGCTGATCATGTGATCGATATGGGCCCTGCGGCAGGAATCCATGGAGGCCAGGTGGTTGCTCAGGGAACCCCCCAGCAAATACTCGAAAACCCCGAGTCTCTGACTGGCAATTATATGTCAGGAAAACAGAACATTACGGTTCCGAAAAAGCGCCGTTCAACCAAGCGTTGGCTCGAAATTATCGGTTCCCGAGCTAATAATCTCCACAATGTTGATGTCAAAATTCCCCTGGGTGTTTTAACCTGTATCACCGGGGTTTCGGGGTCAGGTAAATCATCCCTGGTGATTGAAACTCTCTACAAAGCTCTGGCACAAAAACTCCATCGGGCTCGGGAAAAATCGGGGCCAGTGAGAGAGATCCTCGGTCTGGACTTGCTCGACAAAGTCATCGATATCGACCAATCACCCATCGGACGGACTCCACGTTCTAACCCGGCGACTTACACTGGTGTTTTTACCGATATACGAGATCTGTTTGCCCAGTTACCGGAAGCAAAAATTCGCGGCTATAAAGCTGGAAGGTTCTCTTTTAATGTCAAGGGTGGTCGTTGTGAAGCCTGCAGCGGCGACGGAATCATCAAAATTGAAATGCACTTTTTACCCGATGTCTATGTTCAATGTGAAGTCTGCAAAGGAGCCCGCTACAACCGCGAAACTCTGGAAGTAAAATACAAAGGAAAAAGTATTGCCGAAGTTCTGGACATGACAGTCAATCAGGCCAGTCGTTTTCTCGAGAACATCCCCAAAATCAACAATAAACTGCAGACGGTTCGCGATGTCGGGCTTGGGTATATCAAATTGGGACAGAGCGCCACGACCCTTTCTGGTGGTGAAGCGCAACGGGTCAAACTTTCCCGCGAACTCAGCAAACGAGCAACCGGAAAGACTATCTATATTCTGGATGAACCAACTACCGGGTTACATTTTGCCGACATTCACAAATTGCTTGAGGTTCTTAATCGCTTGGTTGAGACCGGAAATACCGTTGTCGTTATTGAGCACAATCTCGATGTCATCAAAACAGCTGACTATGTTATTGATCTAGGTCCGGAAGGTGGTGCTCTGGGAGGGACAATCGTTGCGGCGGGAACTCCTGAACAGGTTGCCCAATCGGAAAATTCCTACACCGGGAATTTTTTGCGTACCTATCTGACAGATAAATAGCCCTTTATGCACCGAATAACATTCTGAAATATAATTAGAGTGATGCATAATCACCACGCAAAATGTGCATATTTGAACAATTTATGTCGCTAAAATGAGATCTTAAGTCTCATCAATAAATGTCGACAAGAAAGATGTCTTCATTGACGAAAGTCTATGCCTTCAAAATCAGACAGCTTATTTTTTATAACTTCAGATAAGACACAACTTATAAACAACAAGATTAGAGGGCACAATCATTGCATTTCACACTAGATTGTCGGCAAGTCGGTTCAGTAAAAGGAGCACCCAAATGAAAAGTAAACTATTCACCCTTTTTGTGCTGGTCGCATTTCTTAGCGCCTGCGCCCCCCATCAAGCCCTGATCCAATCAGATCCACCAGGAGCAATGGTCACCATTAATGGAACGGAGATAGGACAAACTCCAATCCAGTTTGATTATGCTCTCAGCACTGGAAATCAACATCAAGTACAGATATCTCGTCAGGGATACGAACAGGTCGATCTAACCATTAAAGCCGATAAAACTGATCCGGGAGCAATGAAACGCTGGTTGATGGCTGGAGTTGTCTGGAGTCCGCTCTGGGTCGGAACATTTTTCACCAAGAAATTAAAAGAAAGCTATCTGTTTGTTATGAAACGAAACAATCCGCAGCTGACAGCAATGCTCAAGTAAGTTGAATTTTCACAATCAAAGCTGCAGGCTTACCGGCAATCAAAAAGCCAGTCATAAATGACTGGCTTTTTGATTATGTAACTGTCAACAATTCCCACTATACCTTATCGATTAACCATATACCCAGCGCGGTAAAAACAAAACCAGGTCGGGCCAGAAGGTTAAAACCATCAATATCGCAATCTGGATTAATAGAAACGGCATAACCGCTTTTGACACATAGACCAGATCACGGTTAACGATAGCCCCAGAGATATACAAACTGACTCCAAGAGGTGGGGTACAATAGCCAATCCCCAGATTGATCGTCATCAACAATCCAAAGTGCATGGTGTTGATACCAAATTTACTGAGTAACGGCAAAAAGATCGGAGTCAGGATCAAGGTTGCAGAAATAATATCCATGAACATGCCGATAATCAGCAGCAGGACATTAACTGCCAGCAGAAACACCCAAGGGGAAGAGATACTGCTGACGACGGCGGTTGCAATCTTGTTGGGGATCTGCTCAAAAGTCAGATATTCCCCAAAAACAGAAGCACCGGCAACAATGATCAACAACGTAGCAGAAGTCACTGCAGAGGAAATAACCACCTTCTTTACGTCCAGCAACTTCATATCACGGTGAATACAAATTTCAACAAAAAAGGCATAAAAACAGGCCACCACTGCAGCTTCATTGGCAGTGAACATCCCCGAGTAAATACCGCCAAAAATCAGTACTGGCAAAAACAAGGCCCAGATACTTTCTCTGACAACAGCCAAAGCTTCCTTCAAACTGGGTCGATTGATGGTTTTCAGCCCTTTTCTCTTACAGACAAAGTAAGCATAGAGGCTCATTGCGACCATGATCATCAATCCAGGAACGAAGCCGGTCAAGAATAAAGCTTCGAGTGGGTCATTACTGACCATGGCATAAAGGATCATCGCAATCGATGGGGGAATAACTACTCCGAGGATGGGAGCAGTGGTCATGATCCCGACTGAAAACTGCTCATCGTAGTCATTTTCAACCAATGCGGGAATCATAAATCCACCAATTGCAACCACAGTCGCAACCGTTGACCCAGAAATTGCACCAAAAAAACCACAGGCCAGAATTCCTGCCATTGCCAGCCCGCCAGGGAGGAAACCAACCAGCACATTGGCGGTTCTGATCAACTTCTCAACAATACTTCCAGTCGTCATGATGTTGCCACACAGGACAAAAAACATCACCACCACCAGAGCAAATTTATCCATACTGCGATAAAGAACTTCAATGACAATCTGTGCATCAATCCCAAGCAGATAAACAAGGCCAAACGTGCCAGTAAAAAACAGTGCCATAAAGACCGGGACAGTCGTTGCAAGGCAACCGAGGAGCAGGGCAAGAATCAACAGGTAACTGGACTCCATAATTATTGCTCTCCCGTCACATCTTGTTTACTCCGCCAGTCTTCAACCATAACCACCAACGTCCGTAAAAACATCATCACCCCCATAACCGGAAGAATGGCATAGAAATACCATTCAGGGATTTGTAATGTCGTAGTTTTGGCGTATTCATCCAGAAACATCATGTGTGTCATTTTTCCACCCAGATAGACCATGGTGCCAGCAAAAAAAAGAACTGCAAGGTGGGAAAATAAAGTCAGGGGCTTCTTCAACACTGGAAATATCTGCGGCAAAGCATCGATACGAATCAGGGAGCGGCTACGAATTGCAGCGACGCAACCTATATAGGTAGAAAAATAGATAACCTTACGTACAACCTCATCTGACCAGTAAAGGCTGACATTGTCGGTTGCCTTACGCAAAACCACATTAGCCATTGCAGTCAGTAAAGCGACACCAACAGCAACAAATAAAGACCAATCTTCAATAAAAAGGAATCCACGGTCGATTGTTTTAAAGGCTTTTTTCAGCATATTTATTTTCTTTCGGTTCACAAATAAACAAGGCCGGGGAGGGCATCCTCCCCGGCCCCGTAAAACGAACCGATTATACAGAGATTAGTTTCAACTGCCAAGCTTTGCTCGAACCTTGGCCAAATAATCGGAACCGATTTTCTGCCCCCACTTTTCCAGAACCGGTTCAGCAAGTTTTTTTAACTCAGTAATTTCTTTATCCGATAACTGATAAAACTGGACGCCTGCTTCTTTTGCCTTAGCAACTTGAACATCATACTGCTTGCGTGTGGCGATTCTCGTTGCGGCACTCTCTTCGGCTATGACTTTGAGAAAAGTTGTGCGTAAGTCTGCAGGCAACTTATCCAACCAACGTTTGTTGATCAGATGAACAAATAACCCTTGGGCATAATTTAACTCAGTAAAATGTTTGGCGATGGTGAACTTTTTGGTGATGTTGCAAACAATGGCAGTATGGTCAAGCCCTGAAATAACACCAGTTTGCAATGCCTGTGGCACGTCTGGCCAAGGCATAACGGTGAATTTAAGTCCCCAGGCTTTATAGAAATCGGTATTGACAGGAGCTTGCGCAACCCTGAAGTTGACCCCTTTGGCAGCAGCTAAATTGTCCACCGGAGTGGTGGTTGCCCAGCCATAAGGGCCATAACCGGTAAAATCGGCAACATAGATACCCTTGGATAGAGCTCCCTCTGCAAACGGCGTCCATAGTTCCTGATCATTACGGAAGGTATCCAGCTTATCAAAGGTGTCAATAACATAAGGAAGATTGACAACACCAAGGCGGTCAGAGACATTGGCGGCAGCGACTGATGAGCTAAGCATTCCCTGTACCGCACCAAGCTTCAGTTTGCTGATAACATCCTTTTCACCACCCAGTTGTGACAATGGACGATAATCGACATAAATCTGGCCATTAGTTTGTGCCCAGACTTTGTCACGAATCCGATATCCAGCAGCAACACCTTCAATGACTGGATGGGAAACATTTGAAAGGATGTAGGTGTATTTAGCTCCACTTGGGTCAAATGCCGGCTGCCAAGCTGCCAACGGATCTTTTTTATCTCCTGCCATACCAGCAACCGGCAGACACAAAGCTAACAGCAACAATAAAACCAAAACGTTTTTCATCTGAAACCTCCTCAATAGGGTAAAATGGCAGATCATGTTTCGCTATCACAAAAAAAAGTTAAATATTAATAAAATCAGCTACTTAGAGAGAAACAATAGCCTGACTTCTCTGCTCTGGTCAAGCTATAAACTTGGATTTTCAGCCTGATCTAAGATGAGGTTTATGAAAAGAGGAGTATAAAGTTCTGGATAGTATGCTTGATAAGTTGCTGAAAAGGAGAACCGTGGGGAAGTCACAGAGCCATCTGCCACAGTAAGTCGCTGTTACTCTCTTGACTCTAAGCTGCCTGAGATATCACCATAGTTAAGAAATCAAAGTTAAAAAATAGAATGTTGAGTAAGTTCATGTTCCTGAAGTCGGTAAAGCGATGAGCTCCCCCCGGAAGAACCAAGGGAAGCTCACTTATAGCTAGGTAGCTTCCGGTGTTTCAGTATCCTCAGTATCTTCGGTACCTTCAGTGTCATGAGTTGAAGGATCTTGAATCTGACTTCGGGTCTGGGTCTGAGTCTGAACCTGAGTCTGGGTCATAGTTTGAGTTTGAGTCATAGCCTGGGTTTGTTGCTCAACCCCTTGAGCGGCTTCAACGCCTGCACCTGAGCCGCTACCATCACAATCACCATTTCCTCCTGCACCACCATTTTCCCCTGCACCACCATTTTCCCCTGCGCCACCATTTCCTCCATCACCACCATTTCCTCCATCACCACCATTTCCCCCATCACCACCATTTCCCCCATCACCACCATTTCCCCCATCACCACCATTTCCCCCATCACCACCATTTCCTCCTTGGGCGTGTGCAGTGCTAGAAAGTATTTTTCCTGATGAAAAATCAAAAGTAGCAGGGGTGAGCATAAGCAACAGAACTGCAGCCCAAATCAAATGTTGTTTTTTTAAAATTCTTTTCATTTTTTTCTCCTTTAAGACTGTTGATGATGTGTTTCTTCGGTATCCGATCCATTACCGATTACCGAAGCTTGATGAAAGTGATTTGATTGGTTAACGAATGGGAGAAATAAAAGTTACAAATTATTTTATAATCAGTCCCTATTCAAACTCTCCCCCATCGAATAAGGAGGAAACGAATAATTTACTGAAAATTTTCAATAAAAAATGTAACTTATTCCCTTTACAAAAGTTATGTAGACAGGGTGAATATGTTTGAGGCTTTCTATAGTGCGCATAAAGATCGATTGTTCGGGTATTTATTGCGTAAATCTGGCAACTACCACCTAGCAGCGGACATTGTACAGGAGAGTTTTACTCGTTATTTGGAACAGTATGCAGAAAGGGAGCATAATCCTGCCCTACTCTTTACCATCGGGAGGAATTTACTCCTTGATCATATCAGAAAGCACAGATCAACCACCACTTATGAGGATCAAGAGCACGGGCAAACTATTGATCAGGAACATGTTTTTCAAATTCGTGAGGAAGCCAGACAGGTGTTGACAGCTTTGGAGAAAATGGATGAAGAAGAGCGAGATATTCTTTCTCTGTTGGCAAGCAGCGGATTGTCATATCGAGAAATTGCAAAGATAACTGGTAATAGTGAAGCCAATATCAAGGTTAAAATCCATCGGTCACGGGTTAAGCTAAAACAAATTCTAAAAGGAAACCGACCATGAATGATTATTTTATCAGCATGTTTATTGATAACGAACTTGATTTGGATGAAAAAATCAATTTTGTTGAAGCGGTGCATAAAGATAAAAAATTTAAGGAGCAAAACGTTGAACTGCTTGAACAGGAAAAACAACTGCAAGCCCATGTCGGTACCTACATGGATGAAATGCCGATAGCAGCTAAAAAGAGTTCTAAACGAAGCACTTTTAAGTTTTGGGTTCCTTCATTTGCAGGTTTTGCTACTGCCTGTGTTCTACTTATCGGTTTTTTTATGTTGTGGTCTACTCCAGTTAAAATCAATGAGGAATTACATCGGTTTGTCATCTACCAACCCAATGCTGGCCAAGCTAAAATTGTTGGTGACTTTACTGGTTGGTCCCCTGTGGCGATGAAACAAATTGGTGATAGTGGTTATTGGTCAGTATCTATTGGCCTTCCCGAGGGGGAACATCGCTATAGCTATCTTTTAGAAAATGGTCGGCAAATAGCTGACCCCACCATTTTAGCCCGAGAGCAGGATGATTTTGGCGGGGAGAACTCAATCATTAAGGTCAGTATCGCAATATGAGCAAGTACTTCGTAATGGCAACATTGCTTCTTCTGGTTCTTAATGGCTGTGCCCCCAAACATTTTGTCAAACAAAAGGCAGATTCACTGACTTTTTTTCTTCGGGATAACAACGCTATTAGGGTTCAGTTTGCATCATCCTCTGACCACTATGCGCTTCATGATACTAAGCAAAGCGACTCTGGCGTCTGGCAAATAGAGGTTTCTGTTAGCTCAGAACTTAAATATTTTTATATTGTTGATGGTTCTATGTACGTTCCTGAATGTCATTTGAAAGAGAGAGACGATTTTGGGTCAGAAAACTGTCTTTATTTGTTTTAACGATAGCAATTTCAGCTTTTTGTAGGTGAGGATAAGCCAAATGTACTACAAAATATTAAAAGTCATTACAGCTTTGCTTCTTATAAATTTATTTTTAACAACAGTGGCTATCGCCGATGAAGATATCTCAGCATTGACTCATACCATGGCTCGTGCTGGCTTTACCGATGAGCAGGCCATTCAGGTAGAAGACATCATGACTTCTGCGCATCAAAAAGGACTCCCCGAAAATGTTATTGCCGGCAAACTACAAGAAGGTATCGCAAAGCAGATTTCTCCAGATAGAATTATCGGGGCAATAAAACGAACAGCTTCTCGACACAGCTATGCACATTCTCTGGCAAAAAGTTTGGCCAAAGATAAGAAACAAGTATCTCAATTGGGAAATATTATTGCATCAGGAATTGCTGCTGGTTTAACCGAGCAACATGCAAAAAGAGTTTTTTCTAATTTCAAACTGGAACAAAGGCCTGGAAAAAACAGTTATGCCTTGGCAATAGAAGCAATGCTCACAGCCAGAGATATGTCGCGCCGCGGGGTAGACTCAGCAACTACCGCAGCAGTGGTTGAGAATGCATTACAGCGGGGTTTTAGCATAGAAGAAATGCAATCCATGCGTGGACTTCTTAGCCAGCAGAATACTATAAGCAATATCAAATCCGTTGCAGAAGGGTATATGTCAACAATGGGGCATGAGATACAGGGTCAGCACGGGACAACTGGCAAGGGGACGGGTTCCAATAACGATGGAGACAGCTCAGGATCAGGAGATGGATCAGGAGATGGATCAGGAGATGGATCAGGAGATGGATCAGGAG
>JADGEB010000016.1:0-46834 GCA_016744595.1 Desulfuromusa sp. | reverse complement strand
CTCGGATCAGGAGATGGATCAGGAGATGGATCAGGAGATGGATCAGGAGATGGATCAGGAGGTGGATCAGGAGGTGGATCAGGAGGTGGATCAGGAGGTGGATCAGGAGGTGGACACCTCTAATTTATTGTTAACTGTTCTCCCCTCTCAAAAAATAAAAATTTAATCAAAAAAACGCCGGCACAGATATTTCCGTCCCGGCGTTTTTTTGTTACTAAAATTTATTAATTATTAAGGGTATTTCTCACCTTATTCAGATAGTCCAAACCAATTTTTTCTCCCCACTTCTGGACAACTGGCTCGGCAAGGTTAACTAACACAGCTTTATCGGTGGCAGAAAGATCACTGAAGACAACCCCGCTTGCTTTGGCAGCAACGATTTGATCCTGTTGTTGCTGCTCCGTAAGAGCACGAACTTGTTCGCTTTCTTCCTTGATGACACGACTCAATAGCTGTTGCAAATCTTCGGGAAGGCTATTGAACCAGGATTTATTTATCAAGTGAATATAAAGCCCTTGAGCATAATTAATATTGGTATAGCCTTTGGCCACAGTAAATTTTTTAGTGATATTGCAGACGATTGGAGTGTGATCAAGACCGCTGATGACCCCGGTCTGCAGAGCTTGTGGCACATCCGGCCAAGGCATAACGGTAAACTGAATTCCCCAAGCTTTATAGAGATCAACATTGACCGGTGCCTGAGCGATCCGAAATAATTGCTCCTGGGCTTCTGCTAAAGTTTGAACCGGCGTTTTGGTTGCCCAGCCATAACTGCCATAACCAGTAAAGTCAGCAACCATAATACCTTTTGCGTCAGCATCCATTCCGTATTCATGGAATAGTTCCTCATTTTGACGAAATTTTTCCAATTTGGAAAAGCTGTCGATCAAAAATGGCAGGTTGACAATCCCGAGTCGGGGAGAAACGTTTGGCGCCAGCACTGAAGAACAGAGCATTCCCTGAATAGCTCCCATTTTCAGCTTGCGCAAAACATCCTTTTCACCACCCAACTGTGAAATGGGTCGATAATCAACATACAGCCGGCCATGGCTTTCTTCCCAAATACGATCACGAACCCGGTAGCCAACGGTTCCCCCTTCGATGGCTGGATGAGCAACCGTTGACAAAAGATAAGTATATTCTGCACCGCTTGGATCAAAATTTGGCTGCCAGGCCGCCAATGGATCTGCGGCAAATACGGTAACAGAAAATGACAACATCATGACAAGAAACAGACCCGACACAAACCGCTGCATAAACTTTTCCTCCTCAGAAAATAGAAAATAAATTGAGAGTAGACCATAATTTCACTACTGGCTCAATATCTGATCACGCAATTATAGCTGCTGGCGCAAGAAATCAATGCGTGATGGCTCTTTTCCTCTAGCAACGTCTGGTGTATGCTCATAAAAAACTACTAAGGAGTTATGCAAATGTTCCGTTTTATTCTTTCGTTATTAATGTTACTAAGTTTTCTGTCCATAAGTGCCTGCGCTGTTCAACAACAAGAGCTATCGAATGACGTCTCTGCTTCGCTTTCTACTCATTATCCTCAAGTCAAATATCAACAGATCAATCCAACTCCAGTTGCCGGTATTTATGAAGTTGTCGTTGAAAATGGGGAGATTATTTACTTTGCTCCCGCCTCTGGACACATGTTCTTTGGTGAACTTTGGACTGCTGATGCCCGCAACTTGACCCAGGACAGCAAGAATAAACGGATGACCTCCATGCTGAAGGTATTTCCCCTCGATCTGGCGGTCAAAATCGGGGATGGCCCCAATCAGGTGATTGAGGTCACCGATCCCGATTGCCCCTTCTGTCGCCACGGTTCCGATTTTTTTGCTGGCCGAGATGATGTAACCCGCTATGTTTTCCTTTTTCCCCTTGATAAACTTCATCCACAAGCTGCGGCAAAAGCTCGTTATATTCTTGCCGCGGAAGATCAAGAACTTGCCTACGAAGAAGTTTTCAGCGGCAAATACGATTCCCAGCCTATTCCTGATGTGAACGACAATAGCCTACTCGATCAGCATAGGAAGATTGCTCACAAGATTGGGATTACCGGTACACCTCAATTCTGGATCAACGGTCAGCACATTTCTGGTTTTAACCCACAGCAGTTCGAAAAACTGCTGCATAAATAGTTTCTATATGAGTAAAAAGATAATAACGCAACGTCCTGAGCTACTCGCTCCGGCAGGGAGCCTTGAAGCTTTTTTTGCCGCTGTTGATGCTGGTGCTGATGCGGTTTATACGGGTCTAAAAGAATTTTCTGCTCGAGCTAAAGCCAAGAACTTCAGCTTAAAAGAGATTGAAAGCGTTACCCACTATATGCAACAACGGGGTAAACGGCTCTATATTACTCTCAATACCCTGGTGAAAGAAAAAGAACTCTCACAATTAATTGACACCTTGGGAGCACTGGAAGAAATCGGTGTCGATGCATTAATTTTGCAGGACTTGGCCGTCTGGAAACTGGCAAAAGACCATTTTCCCGGATTGGAACTCCACGCTTCTACCCAAATGACTATCCACAATGCGGCTGGGGTTAAAATGCTGGAACGAATGGGCTTTACCCGCGGAGTTTTGGCAAGAGAGATGACTCTGGATGAAATCTCTGCAATTCGGCAGCAGACCTCTCTGGAACTTGAACAATTCATTCATGGTGCTCTTTGTTTTTCTTACAGTGGTCAATGTTATTTTTCTTCATTTCTCAGCGGTAAAAGTGGTAATCGTGGCCGCTGTGCTCAACCCTGCCGGCGCAACCATAACCATCGCCAACAAGAAGGTTATTATTTCTCTCCCAACGATCTCTCCGCCATAGATCTCTTGCCAGAGCTGGAACAAGCAGGTATCTGCAGTTTGAAGATTGAAGGGCGGATGAAAAGTGCCGAATATGTCCATAAGGTTATCAGAGCCTATCGTAAGGTTCTCGATGCCCCGGATGATCAGCGTAAAGGGATCATAAAAGAAGCCAAGTTATTGCTGAAGGAAAGTTTTGGCCGCCAGCCAACCAAGGGCTTTCTATCCGGTAGCCAGCCGAGCGACATGGCAATCCCGGCACATAAAGGAGCAACCGGCCGTTTTATGGGTGAGATCACTCAAGTCCGTGGCGGAGAAATCAGCTTTACAACCAAAGATACCCTTCAAGTCGGAGCCCGCTTGCGGGTGCAACCTGCTGCTGACAAGAGCGGCAAAGCATTTACAATCCGCCAATTGATTCTGGGTAAAAAGACCGTCCATAAAGTTCCGGCAAATAGTTTTGTCCGTGTTCCTTCTACCTTTAACAATCTGTTTAAGGTGGGAGACAGTGTCTTTATGGTTTCATCCAGCAGCGCTTTTACAATGAGTGACTCTGCCTGCCGGCGTAAATTGAGCAATGTTCGCCCTCCACCAGAAACGGTCAATTTGCAAGTCAATGTCCTCCAACAGCAATTACAACTAACAGCAACGATTGGTACTGAGATTCAGCAGTTTCACTTTGCAATCGACAGTTTTCCTGCCAAGCAGAACGGTCTCGATAAAAAAATTCTGCAACAGGCTTTCGCGGCTACAGCTGGAGAACCATTCAAGTTGGGAAAACTAGAATGTGGTGATTTACCAGACATTGTTATTCCGCCCAAACAGCTGAAACAGATTCGACGTGATCTCTATTCTGAATTGGACACAAGCTACCGACCACAAAAACAACTGCTCAGAGCAGCACATTCACAGAGTGCACGCGATGCACTCCTTCCTCTAACATCTACATCACCAGAAAAACGGCAAATTTGTATTCAGCTGCGCGATTCTCGTGACCAACGTATCCTTCAGGATCAAACTGTTAACCAGATCCTGATTCCCTTATCGGGACAGAATCTACAACATGCCCATAAATTGTTACGCCGTGCAAAACAACTTATCTGGGATATCCCCTTTGTCATCTTTGATAAAGACTGGCTCGACACTCGTAATGCCATCCGGCAACTGGCACAAATGGGTTTTTCAAATTACCGCATCAACAATCTGGGGCATTTCCCTCTCTTTGATAAAATTGAAAATCTGACCCTGTACAGCAGTTTTCGCCTGTTCTCTTTGAACAGTCAGTCGATTGCTGCACTGGCAGAGCTTGGGATCAAAGAGGCAGAACTTTATATTGAAGATGATCAAAACAATCTCTCTGACATACTCCGGCATCAGCTGCCAATCCCAACAGCCATGACTGTATATGCTAGCGTTCCTCTGCTCACTTCACGAATAAAAATTAAAAATGTCCGCTCCGACACCCCTGTCCTCTCTGACCGTGGAGATTCTTACCGAGTGCAGCAGCGACAGGGGCTGACCTGGCTGAACAGTGAAACTGATTTTTCCTTCATTGCCAATATGCCGCAGTTTGAAAGCTCAGGCTGTCATCGCTTTATCATCGACCTGTCCCACCTCGGTCCATTCAGCCAGCAGGGCAAACAGGTTCTTGATGCAGTCAAAAAAGGTTATGACCCACAGGGTCGTAGTAAATTTAATTTTGACCGGGGTCTGGAATAATTTCGACTGTTGATTCCATACCAAGTTAAAACAACCATAATTTATCAATGTTTCCGTGAATAATATTAGAATTGTTGACGTGACTGAGCGACATCCCTACACTTAACTACACGAAAATATTAATGTCTTGCTCCTGAAGCTTGACCATACCGACAAAAGCAAAGCCAGAGCAATCTGGTGACGCAAAACCACGGGTCCTTCCTTGCATGAAGATGTAAATGGATCGCCGGGTTGCCGAAGAATGGGATAAATCGCTGCGGGAGGCTAATCCTGAGCGCCATCTCTTTCTTTAAGGGGTGGCGTTTTTATTTTGCAAATCAAAACCGCTCACGTGCAGAGAATTCAATTTAATTTTGAAAGATTTATAATTGATGAGAAATGTCCTGATACTGGAACCAGACCATAAAAAAGTGCCACAGCTTGTATTTTTACTGAATCTGGCTGATATCCGCTGCACTGTAGCAAGCACAATTGAAGAGGCTCTTAACTGGATCAATGCCGATCAGCTGATGATGACTCCCTTTAATCTGCTTTTGTTGAATTCGTTACAAGCCGTTGAGCTTGATAAAAAGATATTGGCTGAAATATCAAGATCCAGAACTATCCCCATTGTTTATGTTCAACGAGAAAAGAGACCTCTGCCACAGTTTTTAGCTGATAGTATGGTTTTTTGTTATCCTGACAATTTGTTGAGCTGCTTACACACATGTCTGGTTCATGAAGACAAACAAGAGGGGACATAAGAAAACTAGAACCAGATCTGCTGAGACTAAATCAAAAGAAACCTGGACATTGGACAGAAGGTCGTTTCACTTTGGAGGCAGCGAGTTAAAATCACAGATGGGATTGTCCTGTGTCTCATCGGAACTAAAATATTGGTCGATCACCTCTTCACATAAAGGCAAGGTCGACATGGTATGTCATCAATACCGCCCATGAGTTTTTACTAAAATACTGTTCAGCATAACTTTTTATCAACAAGTTGCTCCAAATGATTACCACGGTCATAAAATCTGATCTTTATCTTGCCACCGGCATATTCAGACCCATCTTAAGAATAATCACGAAACCATGTTTTTCAGAAGATTTATTGCCCTGCCAGACAATCCTGATTATAGTAGGCGATCAAATTTACTCGTCATATCGCTTTTGGAGGTTTAACGTGTTTCCAAGCAAATATCGTATTCACGCTTTTCTTGCTGTAATCGCACTCATTATTATTTTCTACCCCAGCTTCAGCCGTAAACCTGATCAGCAACGAGTTGATCTATCAAGCATTGCTGCGACCGATTTTTTTGAACTCATCGATGCTGGGCAATATGAACAAAGCTGGGACACATGTTCTGCCTATCTAAAAAGTGAAGTTCCACAGCCAGAATGGGTTCAACGGCTCTCTGCGGTGCGTAATGTTTCGGGAAAGCTGCTGGAACGAAAGCAAAAAGATTATATCTATACCAAAGATGCTGGTGCGAATATCCCGGATGGAGAATACATGGTCTATCACTTCGATTCGCAGTTTCAAAATAAGGATCACCTTACTGAAACCATTACAATCATGCTTGAGCAAGATAATATCTGGCGAGTCGCTGGTTATTTTATCGAATAAATGCTACTTCGTTCTTCTTAATTCCGTACATTGAAGAGCCGATAGAGTGAAGGAAACCCTTTTCTTTATCGGCTCTTTTTCTTTCTCCTCTCCAGCAAGTAGTCAGGAAACCTTAAACCATTGACATAGATTAAAATTTATTATAATTTGAATATTCACTAAATTATTCTAACACTAAGGTTCCTATGCATCAATTGAGTCCTGAGCAACTTCGGCAAAAAGCCCTCTCCCTTGATGAGGATTTGAGAGGAGCTGACTTTAATGGAGCAGATCTGCGAAATCTGGATTTCTCAGAACGGGATTTACGTGGCATTCAACTGTTTGGGGCAGATCTACGTGGTGCAAACCTGCAAGATGCCAACCTTGAAGGTGCGGAGCTTTCTACTGCTGACCTTGAGGGGGCTGTTTTGGATGGAGCCCTTTGCAAGCGAGCCGGTTTTGGTAGGGCAAACCTGAATCATGCGAGTTTGTTCAGAACCAATCTGGAACACGCAACTTTAACTCAAGCCAACTTAAAACACGCCAATCTGAGCTGTGCCAACCTCCACCATTGCCGTATGCGTGAAGCCGATCTGACTGAAGCTGATCTGACTGAAGCCGATCTTCGTCATGCCGACATATCATTATCCACTATTCGCAAGGCTAACTTCGCTAACACCGATTTACGCCACGCCCGGTTGAGAATGTTACGGCAATTCAAATCAGCTAACTGGATTGGCGTTGATATCCGTGATGTCAATTTTTCTGGAGCCTATTTGATGCGCCGGGAAATTGTTGACCAGAACTTTATCAAGGAATTTCGTTCCCACAATTGGCTTTCTAAAATACTCTATTACCCCTGGTTATGGACGTGTGATTGTGGCCGAAGCATGTTCCGCTGGTGTTGCTGCATCGGCCTCTTGCTGCTTCTTTTCACTTATTTTTATACTCTGGTTGGTATCGATTACGGTGCCTATCCAACCATCCTTTCACCCTTATATTTCAGTGTCGTCACCTTAACCACACTTGGCTTTGGAGACGTCGCACCAAATTGCATCGCTGGACAAATTATTGTCATGCTCGAAGTTTCAATGGGCTATATCATGCTTGGCGGTCTGCTTTCAATTTTCTCTAACAAACTGGCGCGACGCGGAGACTGACAATAGCTATGGCTTTTCTATTTGGAAAAAAGAAAACACCGACCGCAAAACTGGAATCTTTTGATATCCCCAGTTTTTCAGCAGCAGTGATCAATCTGCTCGGCAAGTTGCGTAATCCTGAAATCAGCATTAACGAACTGACCAAAGAACTGGAGCTTGATCCCGGCCTTCATATCAGGGTTCTTAAAACAGTTAATTCCTCCGCCTTTGGCTTGTCACACAAAGTCAGTAACATCAAACACGCCGTCAATTTGTTAGGCCGTGGCCGTCTGGAATCTTTGGTTCTTTCTGTCACGGTAAAAAACAATCTGGCCACAAACAAACAAGCAGCGTGGTTTGATATGCCACAATTTTGGAAAACAGCTTCTCAGCAAGCTGCCGTTGCGCGAATATTGGCAACCGCCCTCCACCCCAACACCCAAAGTGATGTATTTACGATTGGCTTATTGCAAAACATGGCGATTCCAATATTAGCAAATCGTGAAGGGGATCGCTATCGTACCCTGTACCAACACTGGCAAACCGAAGAAATCGATCTAGCTGAGCAGGAACAGCAACTGTTCGGAATTAATCATCCAACTCTTGGTGCGCAGATGGCTGAGCAATGGGGATTCCCTGAGTCATTGATTATGGGGATCGGAAAACATCATGAGTTGGACAACCTCAATATCCCCCTTTCAGTTAAGATTGCCGCATTGATGAAAAACAATCCAAACAAAGATTGCGCTACTCTCTTAGCACAAGCTGCCACACAAGTATTTGATCTGGACAATAAAACGCTATTACCACTAATTGAAGAGGCGCTGCTGCAAAGTGATGAACTCTCCGACGCCCTGAGCTGATTTTAGTACTCTCTACACCCTAAACCTTTGCATCTTGTTGGTTCTTTTTTGCAAGACCAACAAATATCCATTGATCCCTGCTTAATATTTGCATATAAAAGCAGCATGACTACCAATCAGGATGTACCACAGCAACCCCAATCAGAGCACCCAATCTGTCCTGTCGGAGAAATCGACTGCCCAATTGTCACTGACGTTGTAGAGCTACGTCAAAGTATCGCAGAATTATCCAATTTGGTACGAACTGATCCTTTGACCGGTATTGCCAACTATCGCTATTTTTTCCAAGCCCTGGAACAAGAGATTGAAAGAACCCAGCGTAGCGGGCAGCCAACATCCCTGATTATGCTCGATATCGATTTCTTCAAAAAAGTTAACGACCAATGGGGGCATGAGGCTGGCAATCAAGCTTTAATTCACCTGTCGCGACTGTTACAACAAACTGTGCGCAAACTGGATATTCCTTGCCGTTATGGTGGAGAAGAATTTGCAGTTATCCTCCCAGACACCAATCTGGCTGCCTGCCTGCCAGTCGCTGAACGAATCCGGCAAATGATAGAAGTGTCTCCTCTCAACGTTGATGGGCAGCCCTTGCATATGACCGTCAGCCTAGGGATTTCAACCTTCTCAGATGGGCAGGAAACGAGCGTAGAAGATTTGGTCAAGCAAGCGGACAAGTATCTCTACCAAGCAAAAGAATCTGGACGAAATAGAGTTTGTCATGCGAAACTACCACGTATTGATATTGTCACTACTGAAGAAAAACAAGCACTATCTAAACTGTTCGGCAGTGGTGCTATAAAAAAGGATTAAATATGAAAATTGTTGTTCTGGATGGCTATACTCTTAATCCCGGAGATCTTGATTGGACCCCCTTAAAAGAACTGGGTTCATGTGTTATTCACGCACGCACAGAGAGCACACTGGTGGTAGAAAGAGCGCAAGATGCAGAGATTTTACTCACCAATAAAACAATTATTTCTGCTGACGCCATGGCTATGCTGCCATCTGTAAAGTATATTGGGGTCCTTGCCACGGGTGTAAATATTGTCGATCTTGAAGCAGCTAAAAAACACAATATTCTCGTAACTAATGTGCCAGGCTATAGTACTGGATCAGTTGCACAGATGGTGTTTGCTCTGCTGTTGGAGATGACCCAACATGTCGGCCACCATGCCAGCATGGTACAGCAAGGAGATTGGGTGGCCTGTCCAGACTTCAGCTTCAGAGATCGACCTTTAATTGAACTGGCCGGGAAAACCCTCGGCGTTGTCGGCTATGGACAAATCGGTCAACAAGTGGCACAGATTGCAAAAGCTTTTGGCATGCAGGTTCTGGTACAAACCGCACATCCAGAAAAATATCAGCAAGAAACAGATCTCGATTTTGTCGATATCGACAATCTATTCTCCAACTCTGATGTCATCAGCCTCAATTGCCCATTAACTGAAGTGACTGAGAATCTGGTCGATACCGCTCACTTGGCACGCGTCAAACAGGGAGCCCTATTGATTAATACCGGCCGCGGCCAGTTAATTAACGAAGATGCAGTTGCCGAAGCCCTTGAAGAAGGCTACTTGGGAGGCTATGCCTCCGATGTCCTCTCCCAAGAACCACCAGCAGAAGACAATCCGTTACTGTCTGCATCAAACTGCCTTCTTACCCCACATATAGCCTGGGCAACCAATGAAGCGCGGCAACGGCTACTTGATATTGTTGTTACAAATATTGTGGCATTCAAAAATGGTGTGCCACAAAATCGAGTGGCTTGATCCAACTTGAGCCATTAATAAATTAAGTAAGGTCAGATCTGCATATGCTCTCAGTTGGAGTCCTTTATCTTGTTATCATCGTCTGTTGCTACGCTTTTTTGTGGCCCATTGATCGAAATAAGGTTCTACAGTCACTCCGCTTGTCCCGGCAATCTTTACTCAAATTACTACCATTTCTTATGGCCATTTTTGGACTTGTTGGCTTGTTTCAGGAATATATTCCCCCGGAACTAATCGCCCGGTTTCTTGGAAAATCAAGTGGCCTCCTGTCTCTATTGGTCAGCTCTTTTGCCGGAGCTATTTCTATTGGACCACCGCTGGCTGCATACCCGCTGGCAGAGACTCTACTCAATGCCGGAGCCTGGCCCCCAGCAATTGCAGCATTTGTTTTCAGCTGGATCACGATCGGAATTATAACTCTGCCTTTTGAGGCAACAACCTTTGGTATCCGCTTTGCCCTGCTACGAAATGGGATCAGTTTTATGGCAGCCATACTATGCGGGCTGCTTTTGGGACTACTGCTATGACTCTGCTTCGTAAACAATGGCTATTAGCCTCAACTATTCTCCTCTATGTTTTTGCCTTTCTATCCAATCCAGAACGAGCCCAACAGGCGCTTATTGGTTCAGCAGTATCATTTTCATCTGTTCTACTCTTGATTATTGCTGTTTTCTGCCTGGTCGGCTTACTGCAAATCTGGATTAGCAGAGATGTAATCGTCCGCCTGTTAGGTCGGGAGGGAGGGATAAAAAGCCTTTTGATAGCAGCATTCTGCGGCACCCTGTTAATTGGCCCCGCCTACATCATCTTTCCTTTGCTGATGGAAATTCAAAAACGTGGTGCCCGCTGGGCGGTCATTACGATTGTACTGACCAGCTATGCTGTAAAATTACAAATGATCCCCATCGAAGTAGAATTTCTTGGCTGGCCATTTGCCCTAGGTCGAGCACTTGTTACTATCGCTCTGGCAATTCCAATCGGATTATTGGTCGAAGCAATGATGGAAAAATGGCAAAAACCCTTATAAAAAACCCCTCTCTGAACACAAGTCCTTGCCAGATAAATCTTCCCTAGTTCCGCATAAATAAAATATTTACTGGAATGAAAATATATATAATTTATATTTAGACAGATAGTCTAATTATTTCAGCTAGTTATGCTTTTTATTGTTTGCAGCCTCTCTGTTTTGATTCTTCTAACTGTATGTCTCTTTTATACATGGATATGCCTGGATATATTGCTAGCTTCCTTGTTGATATATTTATTTATTTAGTTATTTCAGTGACTTGGTTATTTGTGTTGTTTTGTTTTCAAAACTTGGCACGGACACTGCTTTATATCTGGTCATAAGCAAACAACAAAGCAATCAAACATAGAGATGGAGGACATCATGAAAAACACATTACGTAATACCTTAATCGCCCTGATCACTTTTTCTTCTTCTGCTTTTGCTGCAGGTAGCAGTAACGCAGGTGGCGGTGGATTACTCCTCTCTTTGTTCATCGGCTTCTTCGCTTTGATCATTGTCTGCCAATTGGTTCCAGCAACAATTATGTTGGTGGGTGTTCTTAAGGGACTATTTGGACGCGACAGCAAAGAAGTTGCTAGTCACTAAAACGATTCGAAACAAACTTATATAAAACTAAACTTTTAAAGGAGAACAACATGAAAGCAATCATCACTACCATCAGCCTGATCCTCTTCGCCGTACCAGCTTTTGCCGTAGACACAACTCAAACCTATAACAGTGGCATTCTGGTTCTTCTGTTTGTTGGTTTCTGTGCTTTGTTAATTGTTGCTCAACTGGTTCCTGCAGTCTTGACCCTGTTCGGCATGACCAAAGCTGTTGCTCAAGGAGTTCGCAAGACGGCTGCTGCCAAGAACTAAGATAGAGATAATATATAAACCAAACGCAAAAGGGCAGCCGATTGGCTGCCCTTTTGCGTTTATCAAAAACTTTTCCCTTCAAATTACTATCATCTCTCCATCGTTGACCGTATCAAAATCAAGCCGATCTAGTCGTGACAGCATTTCAGGTCCCATATGTGTCAAAACTATTTTTTCACACCCTAACCTTGATCGATGTTGCAACAATGTCAGGTAATCTAGATGTGCAGGAATAGGCTGATCATAAGCAAAACATTCAGCAATTAACAAATGATTTCCCTGCGCCAAAGGAATCAGATTTTCTGTCCATTCCGTATCACCAGTATAGCCGATAATTTTTCCAGCAATCTCAACGCGTATCCCATAGGCGTGTTTACTCCGGCCATGTTTGACCCGATAGGGCTTAATCTGAGCACCATTAACCTGCAAAGATTTTTTTGGATCAAGCAACAGATAGTTAACAGGAAAGTCTAATTTTTTGCCAATTAATCCTGGGTAGAGTGCTTCTGCAGCAACTTCAACCCGCTGTTGTAACCCTGGTGGGCCAATCAGAGTTAATGGTCTGGTGCGCTGGCTGACATACCTCCCTTCCAACAATAAATAGGGAATACCACCAAAGTGATCACCATGAAGATGGCTAACGACAACCGTATCAATCCCAGCTGGAAACACTCCACAACGCTGCATCCCTATCAAGCTGGAAGAACCGCAATCGAGTAACATCTGCCCAGCTGGATAATTAAGATGAAAACAACTGTTCAAACGTCCGCCATGACCAAAAGCATCACCAGTTCCAATACAGCGAAGAGATACCAAAGTCTCCATCATCCCTATTGCACCTTTCTTCCCCCACATCCCAACAGCAGTTACCCAATGACTCTGTTTCCAACACTATTTACTGATAAATATGATACTATGGCAAACATCAGGTTACTAAATGATAATACTATTTTAACATTTGTATTTTCTACAAACATCAAAGACAGGTCTTCCATGCCTGAAGATTCTTTTCTTATAATTTCTGCACTTGCCGTTATATTGATTGCTGCTCTGATCGGTGGCCGTTTTGCAACTTTTTGTCGTATTCCCCGTGTCACTGGATACCTTCTGGCAGGACTGCTGGTCGGCCCTTCATTTGCCGAAATCTTACGTTTTCCTCAACTGATAACACATTATGCCCTAGATGAACTTCAGTTGATTTCCGACGTTGCCCTGGCATTAATCCTGATGAATATTGGTGGGCAGTTACGCACTGAAAACCTGCGCCGCTGGAAACAGCGAATCGCCATATTTTCTTTGACCGAAGTTATCTTGACCGGCCTGCTTGTCGGAGTTTCTATTTTTATTGCCAATCAGTTCATCGTCCAACAAGCAGTTGTTGGGATGAGTTTGGGACAAACCTCGCTGCTATTTGGTGTATTTACTGGAACTATCAGCATCGCAACTGCTCCTGCGGCAACTTTGATGGTGATTCGTGAATATGAAGCCGAAGGGCCTGTCACCAGACTGGTGCTGACACTGGTTAGTCTAAATAATCTATTCTCAGTTTTTGCCTTTTCAATAGCAGTACAATTACTGGTCTCCCCTGATGGAAGCATTATCACAATTGCTTATCAACTGTGCGTTCCACTATTGCTAGGAGGGTTTTTTGGCTTTATCGTCTCGCTTTGGGCTCAACGGATGGAGCTTCCCAGCGAGCACAAAATTCTGCTGCTGAGTGCTGTCACAGCGACTGCCGTTATAAGCCGTGTCCTCGGCCTGGAACCGCTACTTTCCTGCATGGCACTAGGGATGATTTTGGCCGATAGTTCCCCACGCTGGGATCGACTGGTAAAAGCATTGAATGAAATTGACTACCCTCTTTACGTCATTTTCTTTGTCTTGGCCGGTGCCAACCTACACATCGAGACGCTTGCTCATATTGGTCTACTAGGAGTCACCTATGTTCTTGCCCGAACCTGTGGAAAATTGGCTGGAGCTTCACTCGGTGCCCTTTTAGGGAAATTTGGGCAACGAGAACAAACTTGGGTCGGTACAACTTTGCTGGCACAGGCGGGAATGGCAATTGGCCTTGCGGCAACTCTCGCCAAACAATGGCCAGAGGGGGGCAGACTAGTTGAAACCATCATTCTTGGCTCCGTTGTCGTCTTTGAGTTATTCGGGCCACTTGCAGTTCGCTGTGGATTGGTCAAGGCAGGGGAAGTTCCATTACTTTCATTACTACGCAAACGAGGACCACAAAGCGGAATGGAAGGGCTGCACAGTATTGCCAACCATTTTCGCAGCAACCTTGGACTCCCAGCGGGTCACAAGCTTGAAAACCCGGGTGATATTCTCGTTCGCCATGTCATGCGCTTGAATGTTGAAACAATTCACCACGGCACACCGTTTCAGGAGCTGCTGAATGTCATTGCCCACAGTCGCTATGATCGCTTTCCAGTTGTCGATGATGACCAAAATTTTGTCGGTATTATCAATTATACCGAAATTCGCAATTTGTTATTTGACCCATCTCTCTCCAACCTCCTGGTTGCACGCGATCTAATTTCTTCTGTGCATCACTCCATCCCCCCCGACACCCCTCTTCGGGAAGCATTGAAAACGTTACAAAAAAAACGCAACATCAGTTATTTTCCCGTAATTGATCCAGACGAGCCAAAAAAGCTACTCGGCATCCTCAGCCAGAATGATGTTCTTGCAGCATTCAGGCGGTTGAACTTGGAAGAATAAAAAAACAGGATAACCTTAATAGGCTACCCTGCTTTTTCATTTTTGATCTTACTTGGTTACGTTTTAGTTTTTCGTCAAATATTTTTTTGCAGCATCGGCTTGAGTTGAATCGGGATATTCTTCAAGCAGCTTCTGCATTGTCGTTCTGGCATTGTCACCATCCTCCAGAGCATTAAAGGCCAAAGCCTGTTTCAGCATCGCAGCAGCAGCCTTTGGATGGGAAGAGTACTTACTGATAACATCCTGAAACTGCAGAATTGCCAGCTCATATTTTTTTTCACCGTAGAAAGCTTCACCAATCCAGTACAGAGCATTAACATATAAATCATGCTTTGGATATTTATTGGCAAAAGACTCCAACATCGTGCGTCCTTCGGAAAATTGTTTTTGGTTCCGAATTAATTCCAGCGCATTTTGGTAAAGCTGTTCTGCTGTCAATTCTGGTTCACTTTTTTGCTCCGGTTGCTGCGATGGTTTCACCATTGTCCCTTGATTGGAAACCTGTTGTTCAAATTCAGCAACCCGATTTGTAAGAGAATTCAGCTGCAATCCCATATCATCTTTGATCAATTGCAGTTCATCGATCAGAGCCTGATTATCCCGACCCAAATCATCCAGGCGACCATTGACCGATTGAAACTCTACCCGCAAGTTATCGAGCCCAGCCATCATTTCAGCAACCTGACGCTGTTGAGTGTCTCCGCCAGCCATTTTTGTTTGTGATGTCTCCACTCTCTGCACTTCCAATTGAGCCAGACGGCGTTTCATCTCCTCCAGATCCATATCCACCCGCAGCTGATTCTGACTCGGCGGTACGCACCCAACCAACAACAACAAACCCAGTAGTATTAATATGAAGCGCATCGGATTTCCTCCCAGACACCTGAAACAAAAAGGGCCGCTCACAAAATAATGAGCGGCCCTGATTGATGATAATGACAGACTAACGCTTAACTTTAAAATTAGCCCGACGATTCTTAGCCCAAGCTTCTTTAGTACGTGCAGCATCAATTGGCATCTCTTCACCATAAGAGATAATATTCATTCTCTCAGCAGCAACACCGAGAGAAACCAAGTAATTCTTGGTTGCCAGAGCACGCTTCTCACCCAGCGCCAGGTTGTACTCATCAGAACCACGCTCATCACAGTGCCCTTCGATCAAAACTTTGACTGCGGCAGCAGCTCTAAGCAAACCAGCATTGCTTACCAGAATACTTTTAGCAGCATCGGTCAGAATATACTGATCAAAATCAAAATGGATTCGCTCTAACCCTTTGGCAGCAGCACGCTCAGCTGCTCTAGCAGCGGCAGCAGCATCAAACGGCTTATCTTCAACCTTATCATCCATAATTTCAGCAGGTTGCTCTTGTTGCATTTCAACCTGAGTTGTTTCTTTAACTTCACTTGTGTCACCAGCAGGCTTCTTGGCACAACCCGAAACCAACAGGGACAGGGCAAAAAAGATCACCAAACCGGTAATGGTTAGTTTTTGCATAATCAGCCACTCCTTTCGCATTTGCGATTAAATTTTTAAATTCAGTTTCACATATATTTAAACCATTATACAGAAGCTTGGCGTAAACACAACTCCCGTTTATATCGCTACCAGCGATCCGACCACGCTGGATGAGAATCATTTCCTCCAGCAGCTGAAATCTTCTTGGCGCCGGTGCCATCTGCACGCATAATCCAGATCGATTTTTCCCCACCATTCAGATCATTGGAATAGATCAGAAACCGTCCGTCTGGACTCCAGCGTGGATGCTCCTTGCTACCCTTGCCAAAGGTCAACTGCCGCTCATCAGTACCATCCTCGCGGATTGTAAATACATTGAAAACTCCGTTATCCATTCGGGAGTAAGCAATTCTGTCCCCTTTCGGGCTCCAGGCTGGGGTTGCATTATACTTACCCTCATAGGTCAAACGAGTTACCTTGAGGGTGTGAACATCAACAATAAAAATATTTGGGTTCCCGCGGCGGTCAGAAACAAAAGCAATCTTGTTTCCCTTTGGATTCCATGATGGATCGACATCGATAGCATAGTGATTGGTTAAACGTCGATGAATGGTTCCATCGGTACCAAGTAAATATATTTCCGAATTTTTATCCTTTGATAAAGTCAATGCAATCTCACGACCATCCGGGCTGTAGCGCCCCCCAATATTCAGCCCCTGCTTAAGTGACAAGCGTGACTCACGACCCGTATAGATTTCCTTACGATAGAGGTCGGGATTGCCCTTTTTATATGAGGTAAAAATCAATTCCTTGCGTGTTGGTGAAAAGTCTGGATTCAGAACAATGGAACGATGATCGGTCATGCGAATCGGCTTGTAACCATCCACATCCATCATGTAGAGCTCTTTGCGGCCGGTTCGCTTGGAAATATAAGCAATCTTTGTAGAAAATGGCCCTTTTTCACCGGTTAAACTTTTTAATATCTGATCGGCAAAGGTATGGGCAATTTTGCGCACATCGGTCAACTTTCCAACATAGCGCCGCCCAGTAAGCAACCTCTGTGTAATCACATCAAAAAGCCGCAACTCAATAGTCAGCTTCCCTGAGGCAACACTGTAGCCGCCCTTAATCAACGCTTCGGCACCAAGCATCCGCCACTGGTAAAAATCAATTTCTGTCCTACGCAAACCAAGCTTGTCGGCATCACTCAAAAAAGAAGCCGGATCGGTCATGTCGAACAACCCAGACAGTTCCAAATCTCCCAGAAGGACCTGTTGAAATTCTGTTTCTATGGCTGATTGAACGCCCCCCACCCCCATCGGCAACAGACGGGTCATAGCCAGAGGAATGGTCTGTTCACCGGGAGAACTGATTTCGATTCTGGCGGCAAAAGTAACCGAACAGAGTAAGCACAGAGTCATTATGATAAAGAAGCTTACCTTAAAATATTTCATGGGTTATCCAACATATCCTTAAGATTGAAGAAAATATGAAACTCCATCGATTCTGGAAGTGACTGTGGTAATTGCCTCGATTTTGCAATCGCGCGGATCAGTGACTCATCAAAAGCGCTATTCCCTGATTTTTTTATAAATTTATAGTGAAGCAGCGTTCCATCAGTATTATAGAATAACTTTGCTTCAGCTTCTGGGTTTCCTACCGCCTGATACTTTGAAAAGTTCCACTGTTGTTGAATAAACTCCTGAATAAAAGCAATCGCACTGACACCGGCTTCATCGCCTTTACCGTCCATCATCCCAACTGGAGCACCGGTGATTGGGGATTTTGGCTGCTCTGTTAGTTCGATCAACTCATCTTTATACCCAGCAATCAACGCCTGTCTGTCTCTTTTTGCCTGCATCGCCTTTATCGCATCGGCCTGAGTATCTTTGGCCTTCTTTGATGGAGCTTGTATTTTTGGTTTTGGCTTAACCGCCGGCTTCTTTTTTATCGGTTCTGCCTTCGGTACAGACTTGGGTTTCGGCACAGGTTTGGGTTTCGGCACAGGTTTGGGTTTGGGAGGAATCGGTTTTGGTTTAACTGCCGGTTTAGGCTTGGGTTTAATGGCCGGTTTCTTTTTTACCGGAGCTGCTTCAGGACGTCCAGCTTGAGGATTCTTGACGATTTTATTAACCAAATTAACTCGATAGACAGGTGGTTTTTCAATTTCACGCTTGGGGAAAAAGGGAGAGTAATAGAGAACCGGCAAGAGCACATGAAGCAGGATTGAAACCAGCAACATCTGTTTAAAACCAGGCTCAAACACTGACTGCAACTGCTGCCAGCGTTGTTTACGTGAGGATTCCATGGGATGGCCGTTACTCCTCGGGGAGGCGGGTTACCATTCCAAGCTTTTCCACCCCGGCTTTTTTTACTGCCGCCATCACCTTGACTACCCGACCGTAGGGAACCTTCTCATCTGCTTCCAAGAAGACTTCACGTTCTGGCTTCCCTTTTAATGCCTGCTGAATGACTGGTCCGAGTTTTGACAACTGATCAATTTTTGCCTTGCCGATCAACACCTGCCCATTCTTCTGCAACGTAACAACTAATGGCTCTTGTTGTGCTGGCAACCCTGGCGCTTCAGCAACTTCTGGCAGATCAACCTCGACTCCCTGATCAAGCATTGGAGCCGTAACCATAAAAATAATCAACAACACCAGCATGACATCAACAAACGGAGTCACATTGATCTGCGACATGCTACTGCGTCGAGCACTGGATGGGCGTCCGACTTCCATCTAATTTCCCCGCTCCATCCGCTCAACGATATTCAGGAGTTCCTGACTGAAATTATCCATCTCACCAATCAGGATGTTGACCTTGTTGAGAAAATGATTATAGCCCATGACTGCAGGAATCGCTGCTGCCAAGCCAATTGCCGTGGCAATCAAAGCCTCTGAAATACCGGGGGCGACAACAGCAAGAGATGCACTACCGGTCGTTCCGATACCATGAAAAGCATCCATAATTCCCCAAACGGTTCCAAATAGGCCAATAAAGGGAGCTGTAGAACCTGTTGTCGCCAGAAAAGTCAGATATTTTTCCAGACGTTGTGTCTCCTGAGTTGTAGCACGTCGTAACGCACGGCCAACCATCTCCGTAGTATCCATTTTTAGAGAAAAGTCACCGGGCTCGTCCGGATCAGTACTCTTCTTTTTTAATTGCAACATCTCATGATATCCCTCACGAAACAGGGTAGCGAGCGGCGAGTGAATGAACTCCTTGATCCCCTGTCCGACCAGATCAAAACGTTTTTTCTTCCAGAAGAAATCGAGGAAACGATCTGATTCTTTGATCGCTCGCTGAATCACTGAAACCTTGTAAAAGATAATCGCCCAAGATACGAGTGAAAAATAAACCAAAATAAGCAGAACCAGTTTGACAACCGGGCCGGCGCTAAATACCAGATCCAGCAAAAGCTTTCTCCTTTGAGGGGAGCAATCAAGCTCCCAGTAAAATCAATTAAGACAGTCTTGTAAACCCCCAGACGATTATCCGGTAGCCGTCAAAGCAAGTCAAGATACCAGCTCAGTTTAACAATAAACCGACCAAATACCTTCTGGGCTAAAAGCTAATTTTACAGCTAATTAAAGTGAAATATGTTCACTCTGCTGCTTTTTACCTTATTCTTGCTGGCAGTTATCCACTTTATCCACAGACTTATCCACAGACCAGTTATTTTGTCCCTCAACCATGGCATAGGCCGAATGGTTATGGATCGACTCAAAGTTCTCACATTGGATCTTAAACCAATTAATCCGTTCAACACTACGCAGTTTTTCAGTAACGGCACGCACCATATCCTCGACAAACATCGGATTATCATAGGCCTGCTCTGTGACCGCCTTTTCATCCTCACGCTTGAGCAGTGAATAAACCGGACAACTGGCACACTCTTCGATCCACTGAATTAAGTCTTCCAACCAGACATGGCCTGAGTAAGTGATGTGTACGGTCACATTACTGCGCTGGTTATGGGCTCCCCGGTCGCTGATTTCCTTGGAGCAGGGGCACAAAGAAGTGACCGGAACTTTTACTTCCAGAGAAAAATTAAAATCATCGCCCATGGTACCAATCATCCGGCATTGATATTCAAGTAAACTCTGGGCTCCAGAAACGGGTGCCTGTTTTTTGATGAAATAGGGAAAATCAAGCTCTAGGTGAGCCCGACTGGCACCCAGTCGAGATTTTATTTCAACCAGAATTGCCTCCATATTTTCGATACTGATCTCACCGTGATACAGGTTGAGCACTTCAATAAAGCGACTCATATGAGTCCCTTTGAATTGCTCGGGCAAATCGACATACATATTCACCCAGGCGACCGTATGTTGCTGCTCATTATGTTTATCCAGCACCACTATCGGATAGCGAATATTCTTGATGCCAACCTGATCTATCGCAATGTTGCGTGTATCCCGACTCTGTTGCATATCGGGCATCGGTATTGTCTTCTGATTCTTTTCGTTACTTGACATAAGGAATGGGATCTTTCTTTCCAGCGTCAGCAAAACCTTTCAAACGCAGACGACAGGAATCACATTGACCACAGGAGAAACCTTCGGGAGTTGGGTCATAGCACGAGTGGGTGAGGCTATAATTAACTCCAAGGGTCAAACCTTGTTGAATAATTTCTGCTTTGGTTAAATCAAGTAATGGAGCGTGAATATGGTAAGGACTCCCCTCAACTCCGGCTTTTGTTGCTAAATTTGCCATTTGTTCAAATGATTCGATAAATTCAGGACGACAATCGGGGTAACCGGAATAATCGAGAGCATTAACGCCGATATAGATATCAGAAGCACCAAGAACCTCGGCCCAACCAAGAGCAAATGAGAGAAAAATTGTATTGCGAGCAGGGACGTAAGTAATCGGAATCTCCCCCTCATCAGCAGCCTGCTTGGGCACATCAATCTCTGCGGTCAAGGCACTTCCTCCCATTTTACGCAGATCAATATCAATCACCATATGTTCTTCTGCACCGATCAACGGAGCATACTCACGTGCTTTATCCAACTCAATTGTATGCCTCTGTCCATAGGCAAAACTGAGAGCATAGGGCTGAAAACCTTGATCCCGGGCAATCGCCATACAGGTGGTTGAATCAAGCCCTCCACTATAAAGAACAACCGCTTTTTTCATTGCTAACCTTCTTTCCTCTTCTCACTTTAAAATTGATAACGAAGAGAAGAATAAGCCGAACATTTCGGTGGGTCAAGCCTGCAATCGGTTGCTCCGACACTTACTGCGTGTTATAAATTCAAGTTGGTTACTTCTCGACAATAAAGACCTTAAACTTATTTGGCTTTAATAGGTAAAATGAATCGCTACCTGAGATATTTTTTATTCTTGCTGCTCGGCATGCCCCTGTTGGGTGCAGCCTTATTGATCGGTGCATATTTTTATGTCTCAATGACTCTTCCAAAGGTGGAGACTCTGTCCGATTATAAACCCCCGCTGATTACCCGAATTTATGCCGATGACGGCTCCATCATTGCTGAATACTCCCGCGAACGACGAATTCTGGTTCCCTTTGAAAAGATGCCTAAACAGCTGGTTCAAGCCTTTGTGGCTTCTGAAGATGCCAGTTTCTTCAAACATCAGGGAATCAATTTTATCTCCATTCTGCGAGCAGCTCTAAAAAATATCAAAGCAGGTGGAATCGCCCAGGGCGGAAGTACTATCACCCAGCAAGTTGCAAAAAAGCTACTGTTGACCTCTGAGCGAACTTTCACCCGTAAATTTAAAGAAGCAATCCTCGCCTGGCGGATGGAAGAAGCTCTAACAAAACAGGAAATCCTCTATCTTTATTTGAATCAGATCTACCTTGGTCACCGCGCTTATGGTGTTGAAGCGGCGGCGGAAAACTATTTCGATAAAAATGTCGAAGAATTAACTTTGGCAGAATCGGCTATCTTGGCCGGACTGCCTCAAGCTCCCAGCCGTTATTCCCCATACCGCCATTACCAGCGAGCTATGGATCGACAGAAATATGTTCTCGGGAGGATGGTTGAAGAGGGCTATATCACCCCAGAGGAATATACTCAGGCAGCCCAGGAAGAAGTCGCCATTAAACCCCGCCTGAATAACTTGCTGGAAGTGACTGCTTACTTCAACGAACAAGTTCGCCGCTATCTGGAAGAACGCTTTGGCGAAGATCTCCTTTACACTGGTGGTCTACAAGTTGAAACCAGCATCAATTTGCCAATGCAGCAGGTTGCCCGTCAGGCAGTTAAAAATAATTTGCGCGCACACGATAAGCGACGCGGCTACCGTGGTGCACAGCAGGTTCTTAATGAAGCGGAAATTGAAGAGTTTTTAGCCAAACAAGTGGAACAATTTATTGAAGAACCCCTGGCGGTCGATAACTACACACAAGCTATAATCATCGGACAAGAAGGGGATTTAGTCTTGTGTAAGGTTGGTGATAGAGATGGCACTATTTCGATCAAAAAAACAAAATGGGCAGCGCCAATTGAATTTATCGATACAAAGACCAATATTGATATTGTCAATGTCGAACCATCAGGAAATGTTGAAGAAGGAGAGAGAACCCTCTTTCCGTTCGGTTCACTGATCGACGTCAAAGTTTTTGACCTTGAAGCTGAAACAATAAAACTTAGCCTGGAGCAAGCTCCTCTCGCTCAGGGAGCACTAGTCGCTGTTGACCCCTTCAGCGGGCAGATAAAAGCCATGGTTGGGGGTTACGATTTCAGTGAAAGTCAGTTCAACCGGGCAATTCAAGCCAAGCGTCTGCCTGGCTCTGCGATTAAACCGTTAATTTATGCAGCGGCTCTTGATCGTGGCTACACCCCCGCCAGTATTATTCTCGACACACCACTGATCTACGAAAATCGAAAAGCTGACACCGGCAAACTAGAAGAGTGGAAACCCAGAAACTACGAAGAAAAATTCTATGGGCCAACCCGGTTTCGCTATGCGTTAGCTCACTCACGTAATGTTGTCACCATCAAGATTCTAGAAGATATAGGGGTCAACTATGCGGCCAACTATATCAAAAAACTTGGTCTTGAAACGCCTCAGCAGCGTGACCTGTCAATGGCTCTTGGATCAACTGCGGTTACTCCATTGGAGATGCTGACCTCCTATACTGTTTTTGCTAATGGAGGAGTGCTGATACCGCCAACCTATATCACCAGAATTCGAGATCGCAATGGTCGGATCCTTGAGTCAATCGATCCTGCTGACTTTGCCACGGGGATGGCTGCAGATCAGCGGTTGATCCGTAAACCACCACGGCGAGTTATATCACCAGAAACAGCCTACTTGACCACCAATATTCTGGAAAGCGTCGTTAGGGAAGGAACTGGTTGGCGAGCTAAATCAATTGATCGCCCTTCAGCAGGAAAAACCGGAACCACTAATGATCTGAAAGATGCTTGGTATGTCGGTTTTATCCCTCAACTCGCTTGTGTTTCCTGGGTTGGCTATGATCAGGAACGCCCTTTGGGAAAAAGCGAAACTGGTTCTCGAGCAGCAGCACCCGCTTGGGTCAATTTTATGAAAGAAGCAGTCAAGCAATATCCACGGCAAAACTTTCAGATTCCCGACAGTATTGAGTTTCACCCTATCGACAAAGAAAATGGTCTGCTTCTAGCAGAAGATAACGAGCAGGCTTATTTTGAGGTTTTTGCTCCTGGAACCGCTCCAACCCAGATGAGTGGTGATAAACAGCTGAAAGCTCGAGATTTTTTCCGTTTGGATATGGAAGGAACTTTGTAGACGATCCCTGCTTCTTCAACATCCAACAATAGGTTAATCCTTACCCTTGAGAACGAAAACCACCTGGGCAACCTGCATCACTTTGCACCCATCAAAGCTTTTGCCGACAGCCCGGCCAATGCCTTACTCAGTTTTCCAGCCGCTGAGCATTGCGCAGCGCCATGACGTTTTGCCAGATAAAGCGGATCATTATATCCGAGCCATACCTGACCAGTCACATCCTCCCAAACAAGAACTTTGAGTGGCAAATCAATTCCAACCGTCTGAGCACATTCAATAAACGGGGTGCCTCCCTGAGGGTTACCGAAGATCAATACTTCAGTCGGACGCAATGTTTTTCCAACCTTTTCCGCCCCAGCAGCATGATTGATGCGTGCAAAAACATTCAAACCCTTGTTCTTGGCAATAGTTTCAAAACGGGTCATTGTCTCTACTGCTGAATAGGAACTCTCAAGAGCGACTAGACCGTCTGCAGAAAGAGCAGCAGAAGAGCTGATGAGAGTAAAGCACAATATGAACAATATACTTATATGTTTCATCGATAACTCCTTAAAAAGTAGCTTTCTAAAAAAGATCCTTTTATGCAAATTCGCAATCAGACAGAGACTATCCCCGGCGCCAATTGTGATATTTTTCTACCCAGGCCAAAAGTTTTTCTGGTGCATGTGCCCGCTTCCACTCTCCAGCAGCAAACTTATTCATCTCCGCCAAAGTCGGATAAGTATGAATGGTGCCAAGAATCTTGTTCAGGCCAAGTTTATACTTCATCGCCAAAACATACTCTGCCAGCAGATCTCCAGCGTGAGTGCCAACAATTGTCACGCCAAGGATCTTGTCAGACCCTGGTTTGGTGAGGACTTTGACCCAACCATGATCCTCATTGTCGGCAATCGCCCGATCCAGATCATCAATCCCGTAGCGAGTAATTTCAAACGGGATGCTTTGTTCTTTTGCTTCTGTTTCATTTAAACCAACTCTGGCAACCTCAGCATCGGTGAAAGTGCACCAAGGAATCACCCGGTAGTCAACTTTGAAACTCTTGAACTGTCCAAACAGAGCATTAACTGCAGCGTACCAAGCCTGATGTGCTGCAGTATGAGTAAACTGATAAGGTCCGGTGACATCTCCAGCACATAAGATATTGGGGAAATTCGTCCGCAGAAAAGGGTCACTAGCAACAGTTCCACGTGGGGCAATCTCAACGCCCAGCTCTTCCAACCCAAAGCCGGTCACGTTTGCTTTGCGACCGACAGCGATCAGAAGTTGATCGAATTCTATTTCAATTTTTTCTCCCTGGTATTCACACACCAACCACTTGCGATCGGCATCAACCCGCACTTCTTGCGCTTGATGTTGGGTCAGAACCTGAATACTCTCTTCAGTAAATTTCTTCTGAAGATATTCACCGACTTCCGGATCTTCACGCCCAACAATCCGGGAACCCATTTCAACCTGGGTGACCTGACTACCCAATCGGGCAAAGGCCTGAGTCATTTCACTACCAATCGGTCCGCCACCGAGGACAACCAGTTTTTCTGGGAGCTCACACAGTGTCCACAGATTATCAGAAGTCAGATAATCAATTTGATCTAATCCCTCGATTTGCGGGATAAAAGGTTTTGCTCCTGTTGCAATAATAATGCTTCGAGTCGTTAAGGTTGTTCCATTCACTTCAACAATCCAGGGAGAGATAATTTTTGCTTCCCCTTCGATCACCTCAACGCCAAGACTTGTATATCGCGCTACCGAATCATGTGGCTCAATTTGAGCGATTTTCTGCTGAACCCGCTCCATAACCTGGGCAAAATCAAACTTAACTTCGGTTTTTTCAAAACCAAACTCTTTAGCACGCTTTGCATACGAGAGCATCTTGGCGCTTCGCAGCAGAGCCTTGCTCGGAACACAACCGGTATTAAGACAATCGCCACCCATTTTGTGCTTTTCAATTAATGCCACTTTTGCCTTCACTGCAGCAGCAATATAAGAGCTAACCAGGCCACCACTTCCAGCACCAAGAACCACTAGGTTGTAGTCAAACTTTTGTGGCTTTTGATATCCCGCAAAAATTTTGCGTGCTTGAAAAATGCCAAGAATGCGCTTTGCAACCAGAGGAAATATGCCTAGCAGGGCGAATGAGATCAATAGCCCGGGGGAAAGAATCCCTCCAGCACTTTCTAATTGACCGAGCTGGGTGCCAGCATTAACAAAAACAAAGGTTCCTGCCAGCATCCCAACCTGACTAACGATGTAATAAAGAGAGGTTTTAAGCGGGGTCAAACCCATCACCAGATTAATGACAAAAAAGGGAAAGAGTGGTACCAGGCGTAGCGAGAACAGATAGAAAGCGCCTTCTCTTTCTACCCCTTCGTTGATTGATTGTAATTTATCGCCGAACTTCTTCTGAACCCAATCACGCAACAAAAACCGCGAAACTAAAAACGCCAGAGTTGCTCCAATGCTGCTGGCAAAGCTGACAACAACCAAAGCTGTCCAGAGGCCGAACAGTGCACCTCCGGCAAGGGTCATCACCGTTGCTCCTGGCAATGACAGAGCGGTCACCACAATGTAGATAACAAAATAGGTCAGCAGGGTTGAAAATCTATGGTGCTGATAATAATCATTAAATGCCTGTTGCTGGCTTTTGAGATAATCCAAAGTTAAATATTGCCCCAGATCAAAGATAAAAAAACCGGCAATCAGAACAATAATAACAGCAAAAATAATTATTTTAGTCGTGCGACCTCTCATAGTTTTACCTTTTATAAATTGTTACACCATTACCCAAAATCTACCTGAAGTGTATCGAGAAATTTATTGAAAGCAGTAAAAACCTCCATGACACCTAGAGTTTCCACAATCTCTGCATCTGTCGCTCCAGCTTTTCGCACAGTTCCAACTTCTTCATCAGAAATTTGCAAAGGGGCAGAATTTGCTTTACGAGCCAGCTTGATGAGAGCTTTTTCCTTTTGTGTAAAATCGGCATTATCAAGATCAGTTTCAATGATTTTGATCTCTTCGGATGAAATCCCTATACTTTGTAATGCTCCTTCATGGGCAGCAATACAATAGCGACAGCTATTATCCAGCGAGACCAAAACAGCAATCGATTCTTTGACTTTACGCGGCAAAACCCCTTCCATCATCACTCGTTTAACCTTGTACCAGTTCGCTTCCAAAAGTGGCGGGTGATGGGCATAAGTTTTAAATAAGTTGGGAATCCGGCCAAAAGCCTCGTTGATTTCTGCAAATATCTCTTGTACTTGTCTGTCAACCAAAGTTGAACCCACTGTTGCGATTCGTGACATAATAACGCCTTTCTCTCTTTGATATAAGTTTATACTTATACTTTCAGTCCAAAAGTTTCCCTCAGAGCAACGAAAGCAAACATAAAAACAATTTTGACCGTTTTTTTTCGCCGTACTCCTCGGATCTTCTCCGAGACCACTTACACACCCAAAAGGAAGGAAGGCCAAATGATCCGCCTGTAGACTTTAGAAATCGTAGAGTAAACATTTAGCAGTCAATGGAGAGCCCCAAACAACAAGGGCCTCTAAACGAGGCCCTTGTTGTGCAGCTGCTTACAAATGGTTCCTAAGCGTGATCACTGTATTCACCAATTCCAAGCTCTCTATCATCCAGGCGTGGGACATTGAAGTGAGCTTGCTCACTGTACTCGCCAATACCTAATTCACGGTCATCCAAATGCGGACTGTTATTGAAAGCTTGCTCACTGTATTCACCGATACCCAGCTCTCTGTCATCTAAGCGTGGCGAGCTATTGTGAGCTTGTTCATTATATTCGTTGATTCCCAACTCTTTATCACTCAGATGAGTTGCTGCGGAGGCGAAGAGAGCGGTAAATGCAAAGATACTGGCGATTGCAATTGATGTAGATTTCTTTTTCATGATGTTCTCCTGTTAAATAAATGATGATTTATTCGTCTGTTCCTAACTCTTGCCTATCTTTATTTCAATCGCCGTGCCAACATTCATAATTCAATATAAACAAACTGTTAGGATACCAGACAAAGGACTAACACCTCTCTTTATAGAATATTCTACACTCGCTTGTTGATTATTGACCACTTTGGTCATAAATATAAATGGGCAATTTAGGTGACTGGAAATAAGTATCGGTGAATACCGGTTTTTACTGAACCCTGATTAGTACAGCCAAGCAATACTGATTGATCCAGACAGCTCTTCTCTCGTAAACTTCATATCCCACCTCTCTTTATTTTTTTCTGGCATCTGTCCTCTTAGCAGCTTATCTTTAGCTCCACTTGCATCCATAATGTCCCATGGAGCACGAGATTCTGGAGTTTTCTTTGACTGAACATAGCCGTCGATTTCTACCGACCATCAGCTTAATTATTGCCATGCTCCTCTGGGCCAGTTCTTTTGTTGCCCTGAAGCTTGCATTTCAAGGTTATCATCCAATGCAGGTCATTTTCGGCCGGATGATTATTGCCAGCCTTTGTTTTGTCGTATTTATCCCGACTTTTCGTAAAATAAACTGGCGCCGTCGTGATTTAAAATATTTTCTATTTATGGGGATCTGCGAACCTTGCTTCTACTTTTTATTTGAAGCCAAAGCCCTTGAATTGACCAGCGCTTCCCAAGCAGGAATGATTACCGCCATGCTTCCGCTGCTGGTGGCAATCCTGGCCTGGAGCTGGCTGAAAGAAAGTATCAGCCGCCAGACCCTAGCTGGTTTCAGTCTGGCAATCATTGGTGCCTGTTGGCTGAGCCTGGCCAGTGAATCCAACATAAATGCACCAAATCCGCTACTGGGAAATTTTTATGAGTTTCTGGCCATGGTTTGTGCAGCTGGCTATACTGTTTCACTGAAACATCTGACCAATAATTATCCACCGCTGTTCTTGACCGCTTTTCAAGCGTTTATCGGCAGCCTGTTCTTTTTTCCGTTTCTACTGCTTCCCGGTGTTGGTTTTTCGATCGCCTGGGAAACCGTCCCGGCGTTAGCGGTGATCTATCTGGGAACCTTTATCACCCTGGGCGCCTATGGTTGCTATAATTATAGTGTCAGTCGCATTCCTGCCAGTCGTGCCGCAGGATATGTCAATCTGATCCCCGTTTTTGGTATCATTCTGGGAATGATCGTTCTTGGTGAGACCCTAAATCTGTCACAGTGGCTCGCTTGTGGATTGGTTTTCTGTGGTGTCTGGTTAAGCAGCAGGAAGTCCCAGACATAGACAGATCATACGACAGGCTAAAACGATGAATTACTCTCTGGAGCCAATTGCGATTATTCACTCCCCCTTTCGGGAAAAATTTGTCACCCCAAGACAACCAGGACTAACGCCATCGGTCTGTGCTAAGATTACTTTTAATTCCAATTTTGCAACCCCGGAAGCGGTGCGTGGATTGGATGGTTTCAGCCATATTTGGTTGGTTTTTCTATTTCATCAGAACTGGGGAAAGGGCTGGAAACCGACCGTTCGTCCTCCCCGTTTAGGTGGAAATCAGCGCGTTGGAGTCTATGCTTCTCGTTCCCCATTTAGACCAAACCCTCTTGGGCTTTCGGCAGTCAAGCTACTCTCAGTCAACTACGACAAAGGAAAAGTTTCTCTGCAAGTGCAAGGGGCAGATCTGATTGACGGCACCCCGATCCTCGATATTAAACCCTATATCCCCTACGGAGACAGTATCCCAGCGGCCACTCGTGGTTTTGCCGAAGAGGCTCCAAGACCAACCCTTCAGGTTCAATTTTCTGAACTTGCTCTAAAACAATTGGTTTTATATAAAAAGGAGACTCCGGAACTTGGGATATTAATCCGTGAAACCCTTAGCCTTGATCCAAGACCAGCTTATCGACAGGACAAAGAAGATTTACAGGAATATGGGGTATTACTTGATCGCTACAATATTCGCTGGAAAGTTGTAAAAGAGAGCGCTTTAGTATCACAAATAGAACAGATAAAATAATCGAATAGGACTCTCTTTCAATCGCAGCCCTCTCGCCAGAAACATAGCTCTTCACCACATTCCCGTGCAAAATTCAGGTTACATCCCGTATAGCTGTCAGATGAAAGTATTCAATCTGGATGGAAATAATCTGAAGCGGGCTGGATAATTATTTTTGCTGAAGCGAACCATTTACCAAGACAAAGTCGATCCGTCGGCGCCACATTTCAACTTTTTTTACTCTGATCCGAACCCGCATCCCGATACGATAACTCTGATGACGCCGTTCACCGATCAAGGTTATTGTTGTTGGATCAAAATGGAAATAATCGTCCTGTAACGCGCTGATATGAACCAGTCCATCGATATACAGCTCGTCCAGCTCGACAAAAAAACCAAATTCGGTGACTGAAGAGATAGTGCCCGAAAACTCATCTCCAATCCGACTAGCGATGACTTGGCAAGAACGCAAATCAATCAGACTGCGTTCAGCTTTCACTGCCCTTTGTTCTTTAGCTGAACACTCCCTGCCAAGATTTTCCAGCTTGCCATCCGAAACTGAGGTAGCCTTCGGACGGTCCGACAGTGCCAACTTGAGAACACGGTGGACAATCAGATCGGGGTAACGACGGATGGGAGAGGTAAAATGGCAATAACTCTCAGCAGCCAGCCCAAAGTGGCCACTATTGATCGGTGAATAACTGGCTCGCCGCAAACTACGCAGCAGTTGCTGGTTGATCAGCCTTTCCTCAGGTCGTCCGACGGCATCTGCCAGCAATTTCTGTAATGCCTTTTGCGGGTTTTTACCCAAAACCAGCCCGATACCACATTCAGCTGCCAATTGCTGTAATTCCTGCAGTTTCAGCAGGTCGGGGTCTTCATGGATACGGTAAAGAAATGACCAATCCTTATCACGCAAAAACCGGGCTGTCGCCTCATTGGCCGCCAGCATGAATTCTTCAATCAACCGATGCGACTGGGTTCGTTCTATCTTCATCAGATCAACCGGGTGACCCTGATCGTCAAGCAAGATCTCGACTTCGGGCAGATCCATATCGAGGCTACCCCGTGCAAGCCGCATCCGGGTCAGAATCTTTGCCAATTCAGCCATTTCTTCTAACTGATCAAGCAAAGGCTTTTTCAAATCAGCCTGTTCCGGTGTCGTCAGGTATTCATCCACCTGAACGTAAGTCAAGCGTGCCTGACTACGGATAATCGCCTGGTAGAATCGGGACTCAAGCGGCACACCGTGTGGATCGATATGCATCTCGACAGTCATCACCAATCGATCTTCTTGTGGCTTCAGCGAACAGATTCCGTTACTCAGAATTTCCGGCAACATTGGCAGACAATATCCAGGGAAGTAGACACTGGTTCCCCGATCCAGCGCATCCTGATCAATGGCACTGCCAGTTTCAACATAATGAGCGACGTCGGCAATACAGACCCAAAGCCGGAAGCTTCCATCTGCCTCTTTGCGTAGTGCCACCGCATCATCAAAATCTTTGGCAGTTGCACCATCAATCGTGATCAAAGACAGATTCCGCAGATCCATCCGCCGGACAGTTTCAGCATCAGGAATCGTTGTCTCGATGGTCTCGGTCTGAACCACGGTTGCTGGCGAAAAAACATGGGGCAAATCATAACTGCGGATGACGGTTTCAATATCAACCTGCGGGTTATCTGCAGCTCCTAGTTGTTCAACAATGTGTCCACGGGCTGGCGATACAGTTGAAGCATACCGGTCGATCTCTACTTCAACCACATTCCCTGAAGGGATCTCGGGGTACTTTCCAACCTGCACCGCTCTGCCGAGTTTCTGATCGAGTGGCCAGACCTCTCCCCCTTTACCCCGTTGCTTATAATGGCCAATCAGACGCTGGTGCACCCGCTGCAGAACTTTTACAATCTTTCCGTAGGATCGTTTGTCGCGGCGTGACACGTGAGAACTCACTAGCACCCGATCACCGTCCATGGCGGTATCGATATGTCGCTCCGGAATAAAGAGATCCTCCTGCTGCTCATCATCTAGGTGTAAAAACCCGAAACCCTTATCGGCCAGCGATAATACCCCCTCGACAGTCTTCTGCCGGGTACGGCGATAACGCCCTTTGCGTTCTTCGAGCTGCCCTCCTCGAACCATCTGCTTCAGGACTTTAGTTAGCAACTTACGTTCTCCACCGTGTAGATTGAGGCGCTCAGAAATTTCCCTCCGAGCCAGTGAAAGTTTCTGTCTCTGACCAAGCAGGACGAGGATTTTGTGTTCAAGGGGGAGCATAAAAGGCTTTCTTGGGGGACAATTGTTTTTTCTTCACAGACCGAAACAGTTTACCAGACTTTTATCTGTTTTGGATGAGCAACCAATACTCGAACGCTACAATATTTGCTGGAAGGCACAAGCAGAGTGGTTAAATTCCTGCCACAAACCATCATCCACTACGACAACAAAAAAAGGGGGCGGATCTTTTTCCCGCCCCCGTATAATATTTAACCTTTCATTCGTTGGATTTTTTATTTCATCAGCTCCAACAAGACGTGATTTAAAATCCCACCACTCTGGAAAAATACTACTTCTTGATCAGTATCAACCCGGCACAAAACCTCCAGGTTTTTCTGCTGACCTTCAGCATAAGAAATGCTGAGGGTCAAAATTTGTTTTGCCTTCAAGCCATCGACGGCAGGCAGACTGATAGTTTCACTGCCATCCAGATTCAAGCTCTCGGCAGAACTCCCATCCAGAAACTGAAGCGGCAGGACTCCCATCCCAACCAGATTTGAACGGTGAATTCGTTCATAACTTTCTGCTATAACCGCTTTAACTCCGAGTAACTTGGTTCCCTTGGCTGCCCAGTCACGACTGGAGCCAGTACCATATTCCTTACCCGCAATAACAACCAACGGAACCTGCTCAGCCTGATAATGGTTTGAAGCAGCAAAAATACTCATCTCCTGACCTGTCAATAAATTTTTTGTGACTCCACCCTCTGTCCCAGGCAGCATTTTATTACGCAGTCGAATATTGGCAAAAGTGCCACGGACCATCACTTCATGATTACCCCGCCGCGATCCGTATGAATTGAAATCCGTCTCCTTTACTTGATGCTCCTGAAGGTATTCCCCGGCCGGACTAGTCGCTTTAATCGATCCTGCGGGAGAAATATGGTCAGTGGTTATAGTGTCACCAAGCAGAGCAAGAACATTGGCGTGCTCAAAGCCTGGGTAAGTTTTTGAAACCTGTAATTGATCGAAGAAAGAGGGGAGTCGTATATATGTGGAATCTGTTTCCCACGCATAGGTTAAGCCATCAGGAACGGGAAGATTGCGCCAACTTTCGTCTCCGGTAAATACTTCTGCATATTCTTTGAGAAACATCTGTGCATTGACTAACGCAACCATCTCCGCAACCTCATCATTACTGGGCCAGATATCCTTCAGGTAAACTGGTTGTCCAGAATTATCTTCACCCAGCGGTTCTCTGGTTAAATCAATACGGGTCGTACCCGCCAGGGCAAAGGCGACAACCAGTGGTGGTGAAGCAAGCCAGTTTGCTTTGGTTTGAGCATGAATCCGCCCTTCAAAGTTGCGGTTCCCCGAGAGAACCGAGCATACGCTCAAATCTCCAGTCTCTATCGCTTCAGAAATCGAGCCAGTGAGTGGGCCAGAATTGCCAATACAGGTGGTACAACCATAACCAACGATATTAAAGCCCAATTGGTCAAGATACTCCTGCAGGCCCGCTTTAGCCAAATAATCTGTCACCACCTTGGATCCCGGTGCTAATGACGTTTTTACCCAAGATCTTTGCTTCAACCCTTTTTCAACTGCCTTTTTTGCCACGAGCCCAGCGGCCATCATTACCGCCGGATTTGAAGTATTGGTGCAAGAAGTGATCGCAGCAATAACGACATCACCATGATTAAGTTGATCTGAACTATTAGCAATCGGTATCCCTTTATCCCGATCAACTTCAGGCAAAACCCGTTCTGTCGAACTACGCATATCTTCGAGAACAACCCGATCTTGCGGCCTTTTCGGCCCGGCCAAACTCGGTCTTACCGTAGCCAGGTCAAGTTCCAAAACTGCGCTATAGGTGGGATCGGGAAGATCTTCACTGCGCCACAAACCCTGCTCCTTACAGTAAGCTTCGACTAATGCTACCGTTTCTTCACTGCGTCCAGAGAGCGTCAGGTAATCAAGTGTAATCTGGTCAATAGGGAAAAATCCACAGGTCGCGCCATATTCCGGTGCCATATTGGCAATCGTCGCTCGGTCAGCCAACGGAAGTTGGGCTAGGCCAGCGCCAAAAAACTCGACAAACTTGCCGACAACCCCATGAGCACGCAACATCTGGGTGACTGTCAATACAAGATCTGTCGCGGTAATTCCTTCGTTAAGTGCTCCCGTTAAACGAAAACCAACCACCTCTGGGATCAGCATAGAAATTGGTTGCCCCAACATAGCGGCTTCGGCTTCAATTCCGCCGACACCCCAACCCAGCACACCGAGACCATTAATCATCGTCGTATGACTGTCAGTTCCGACCAGAGTATCAGGGTAAGCCCAAGTTTCTCCATTAATTTCCTGGGTCCAGACCGCTTGGGCAAGATACTCCAAATTAACTTGGTGACAGATACCGGTTCCAGGCGGTACGACACGGAAGTTGTCAAAAGCTTTCTGTCCCCAGCGCAAAAAAGCATAACGCTCACGGTTACGTGCCATCTCTTTATCTACGTTAGCGGTCAACGCAGAATGCTTGCCAAATTGATCGACCATAACTGAATGGTCAATAACCAGATCAACAGGAATTTGCGGGTTTATTTTTGCTGGATCCCCACCATTTTTGGCAACCGAATCACGCATAGCGGCGAGATCAACAATTGCCGGAACCCCGGTAAAGTCCTGCATCAAAACACGAGCCGGGCTATACGAAATCTCGCCAGCCTGATCCTGTTCTGGCTGCCAGGCAGCAACCGCTTCTATATCGCTACGCTTAACCGATTCACCATCTTCCTTACGTAACAAATTTTCCAATAACACCTTAATTGTAAAAGGAAGCTGTTCCACTTCACGATATCCGGCAGCAGCAACCGCTTTGAGACTATAATATCGATATTGACGTCCCGCAACATCCAGAGTTTTGACACCATTAAACGAGTTTCTTTTCATTGGTTTTCTCCTTTGAATAAAATCCATATTATAAGTTTACACGAAAGTGAATTGAGTTTTCCAGTACGACAATAAATCGAGTGACTATTCACGTTAACATTTGAACATAAAAGAAGAAAAGTTACTGAAATTTAAAAGAATATCTCTAGTACAAAGGCATCTATCATTAAAAAATAACGTTGTTTTTAAATTTTGTCTGTGCTAGAAGCGATTTATCGTGTCTCGGTTGCCCTCGTAAAAACGTATAAGGAGTAAAAGCATGGCAGAAGGTACTGTAAAATGGTTTAATGATTCGAAAGGTTTTGGTTTTATTGAGCAAGACAATGGTCCAGATGTCTTTGTTCACTTTTCAGCGATCCAATCAGAAGGATTCAAATCCTTAGCTGAGGGAGATCGGGTTACTTTTGATGTAATTCAGGGAGATAAAGGTCCACAATCCGCGAACGTAATGAAAGCTTAAATTTGACCGTTGCCGACAGCTTCAACTGTCGGTAATAGTGTTTTTGAGGGTAAACCAAAAAAAGCTTCGCAGCATCCAGTTGCGAAGCTTTTTATTTATTTTTTTGCAACAACTTCAACCCGCCCCAAAGATCTTTCAGTAATAATTTTCCACATTCCATTTTCTTTAATCAGATTGAGAGATTTCCAAATCTGATCCTGGTAAAAATCGGAACGATAATCTTGCATAAACTTAATCTGAGCACGATTGACCGCCAACTGCCGAACTCTGATATTCTCAATCTGAACATTGATCCATGCCGGACGCTGCAAGCGTGACCTCCTTGCCCCCAACCAGTCCTGCCGACTTGTCCCCAACTCGGGACGATACTGTTCACTGTAGTGTGAAAAATAAACCCCAGAATTCTGCTGAGACCAGGCATCGGCCCAACTGAAAAGAATATTCAAAAGATCTTCTCGATCAGCTGCTGCAAGCACGTCTTTATCGGCCTCCATTCCCTGATCAACGACCTCGGAAACCAGTGCCTCTGCGTTAAAAAATTCTTGACCTAAAGGTAACCACGGCTGTTCTTGTTCAACAATCACAGGGATATTTTTATTATTCAACATAGAAGGTATATGCATTTCTTCACTTACCAACTCATCTATAAATAACGGTATCTTGTCCGCAGCTGATTTATCAACAATCCCCGTTGATCCATTTAATATCGTGACCTCTGTTTGTACCTTATCGATCTGCTTTTCAACAATAGTCCCCTGCGCTAGTCGTTGAATTTTTTTCTGTTGTAATGAATAACCATAGCTGCCTGTAAATATAACACCGAAAGCGAACCCCACAAAAATCCATGCTGCAACCTTGTTCCGATTTATCGATGTCCGGTTCTCCGGGGCGGTAAGTTGAGGTTGTGTAAATTGATCCAGTTTCAACAGAGCCTCTTTTAACTGATCTTTAATTTTATTCTGATCCAGCTGTGCCTCATCGAGAAGATTCTTATATAAATTTTTCTCGGATATGAGTTGTCTGACATGGGGTAAAACCTGACCTCGTTGTTGATCTGTTATCCCCACATCAGAACTGACAGCCATCGATTTGTGCTGAACCATCGGGCGAGTTTCTACCGGTGGCTGCTCCAATACCACATCTATAGCATCGATTAGTTCTGAAAATGATTGATAGCGATCCTGATTTTCAACAAAAAAGCGCTCCGTCAACTTTTGCAGCTCTTGATTTTCTATTCCAGATATAATCTCGAACTCTCGACCCCAATTATCCTTATTCGACGGCCGCAACAGTTGCAGTTGAAATCGACCCAAATCCCGAAGTGCTAGTTCTTCAGACCACTCAGGTTCTTGATTTTCAGTAAAACATTTAAAAATATATTCTATACCAAAATCTGTAATAACAACCTTATCGTCATCGCCAAAATAAATATCATCTATCACTAAACCATCGAACCTTAACCCACGCTCGACAGCGTATTTCAGTGCGCTACCAAGTTCCCGCACAATCTTCAGAGCCTTCTCACTCGACAACCCTTTCTTCGTCTGTGCAAGCAACGGATCGCTATAATTGTAGTTTGTTGTGTAGTAAAAATATTCCCCCTCAAACCCTGAATCAAATATTGGTGCTATCGATGAATGCTCAAGAAGAAGTACTTTTTCTAGCTGTGTTTCAAAATATTTACGTTGCTGTTCGTTCTTTAAAAAATTGACCGGATAAATTTTTAACAACACAGAACTATGAAAGAAAGGATCTTTAGTTAAACAGCAAGTATGTGTAGCTTTTTCACTTAAAATTTCTTTTATTTTATAAACACTAATCTGTTGCCCCAGATCCAACATGATGTATCCCTAAAACTTAGTAGTTTGCAGATTAACAGCCTCTTCCATCAAAAAAATAGTTAGACCAATCTCACAAACCCAACATTACACCAATATAATAAACCCAGTCAAACCTTTAGCGGGATTTATTGACGCCTCGGCGCGGACAAAGTTCAACAATAGGGCAGGAGCTACAACTTGGGGTAGGGGCTTTACAACAGGCACGACCGTGAGCGATTAAGGTATGACTACACTGAGTCCAATCAGCTGCTGGTAGCAGCCGACTTAATTCTTTTTCAATTTGTACGGGATTATCTGACTTTGTCCAACCAAACCGACGAGCCAATCGTTTAACATGAGTATCGACGACCATTCCTGGAATCTGATAAGCATTCCCCAGAACCACATTGGCTGTTTTTCTACCCACACCATTCAATGCCACCAAAGACTCAAGATCTGCCGGAACCTCACCCTGATGGAGAGTCAACACCTGCTCAGCACAACGGATCAGATTCTTTGCCTTATTCCGAAAAAAACCAGTTGAATGAATCAAATCCTCAACTTGTAATTGACTTGCGGCAGCCATTTGCACCGGCCCCGGAAGAACTTTAAACAATGTCGCAGTAACCAGATTAACCCGCTTATCAGTACATTGAGCAGAAAGAATCGTTGCAACTAACAATTGCCATGGATTTCGATAAATAAGGGCACAGTGGGCTTCAGGATAAACCTCTTCCAGCGCACGTAATAGCCGCAATGCTTGTTCCGATTTTTTCATTTATTTATCATTCTTGATTAGCAGTCTATCGGGCTGCTAGCTGTAACTTTTATCCACAGATGGGGTTGGTTTGTTTTGGAGCAATCTGAGCTCTTTTCTTGATTTTTAGCACTTTGCGGGTATCACTTGTCTCCACAGTAAGGACCAGGGGCAAGTGAGTAGACGCCTGTCGAGCTTCGCCAGTCAGAACAACATTGCCCGCCAAAGCCTTAATTGGACCACGAAAATAAACCCGGTCACGTCCCCAGAGTGGGGCTTTCCCAGGGAAGTTTGCTCGCCAGACAGGAAAAGTGGCTCGTTTAAGATGTTCATTAAGGGGGATCTGACCACCTCTCCACAAGGGCAAACCAAAGTCACCACAGATAATTGTTGCGCAAGGCAAAAAAGGATTATTTAGCAGTTGCTCACCCATGAGAAGTTTAACCTGTTCCCGTCTTTGGCGAAAATCCCAGGAAAGAGTCAGATTAAAAAGATGTATTCTCTCATTCTCATATTCGAGATCAGCTTGAACACATTGCCCACCAAACCCAAGTTGAAGTTCCTGAATATGGTGGATGGGGTAGCAAGATAAAAAAGGGCAACTTCCTTCAGAATCGGGACCATAAACAGACAAACCAACCCTATCAGCCAAACGATCAACAGAACTGATTCCAATCGGAGAGCCAATCCGCTGCAACATGACCAGTTCAGGTTGCTGAGCACGAATCACCGCAGCACAAAGCTCAGGCGCAAGCTCACCAGCGGCACTCCGAGCCCCATTGATATTATAACTCATGATCCGGAACGTCGACATGACTCGCTCCTTTGGCTTGAATCGTTTTGCCTATAGCATTGATCAGAGCTTGCGAATAGACTCAATAATGACTTGTGGCTCGGGATAGTCCCTGAATAGAGAGCTTTTCGAGATCGTTTTCACCTTGCCTATCTTTTCAACGACGTCCATCCCAGCGATAACTTGTCCAAAAACAGCATAGCCAAAATTTCCGGAAGATGTCCCACGATGATTTAGAGACTTATTATCAACCAAGTTAATGAAAAATTGGCAGGTTGCACTATCTACAACACCAGTACGTGCCATAGAAATACTCCCTTTTTGGTTTTTCAAACCATTATCTGCTTCATTCTTGATCGGAGCCAAAGGCACTTTTCTATTTTCAGATTTATCAAAGCCGCCACCCTGAATCATAAAATTTCTGATCACACGGTGGTAAATGGTTCCATCATAAAATTCCCTATCGACGTACTCAAGAAAGTTTTTTACTGTTAGAGGTGCTTTGACTTCATTCAACTCAACCTGGATAATTCCCAGACTGGTTTTCATCTCTACTATCGATCCAGCATAAACACCCCCCGCCAAAAAAAGAAAGCAGCTGACCATCAATATTAATCGTTTCATGGTACCTCCCTAAATTGCTTCTGCCTTTAAATCACGTGACATCAAATCAATAACAGCCTGACGTGGATCTTTATCCTGATAAAGAAGCAAATACATCTGTTCGATAATAGGAACCTCTACTCCCAACTTATCGGCCAGCTGATATGCAGACAAGGTGGTCTTCACCCCCTCAGCAACCATTTGCATCCCTGCTAAAATATCATCAATTTTACGTCCCCGACCCAGCTCTATCCCGACACTACGGTTCCGTGACAGATCCCCGGTACATGTTAGTACCAAATCACCCATCCCCGCCAATCCGGCAAATGTTTCTGCTGCTCCACCAAGTTTCATTCCCAGCCTGCTCATTTCAGCCAAACCACGTGTAATTAATGCTGCTCTGGTATTGTGCCCAAAACCCAAGCCGTCTGCAACCCCAGCTGCAAGGGCAATAACATTCTTCATCGCTCCCCCCAGCTCAACACCAATAATATCACTATGGGTATACACCCGAAATTTCTCGGTACTGAATATTTTTTGTATTTCACCCGCCACAACAGTATCCCGAGCAGCTGCAACAACAGCTGTCGGCATCCCTAAACTCACTTCTTTCGCAAATGAGGGACCTGAGAGAAATCCCAGTTGTTGGTGCATCTGATTTGGTAGAATTTCCTCAAAAACCTGAGACAACAACATCAAACTATCATTTTCAATGCCCTTCGATGCTGAAACAATCAGTGTCTGTGGTGATATATTTGGCAAAGCTTGCTGTAAAACTTGACGTGTCACTTGAGATGGCGTCACAAACAGCAGGAGCTGCTTTTCTGTAACAGCAGATGCCAAATTGCATGTAGCTTGTAAGTTTTTAGAAAGTGGAACCTCTGGCAGGTAAAGATCATTAATTCTTAATTGATTGATTCGCTCGGCCAGATCTTCTTCATAACACCAGAGCGTTACTGGATAGCCATTTTCAGCCAACAGATTGGCTAAAGTTGTTCCCCAACTTCCAGCACCAATAACTGCAATATTTATCTTCATCTAGATAGCCTCTTTCTTGTCTGCAATCCGTCGCTCCAAGTGTTCAATTTTTTCCTGCAACAAAGCTGGTTGCGAATGGCCTTTAAGGTTACGATAACGCTGCAGGGCTTCCTGTAAATGTTCTTCCTCTTCTAAAAGTTTTGCCAGGTCGAATTCTGCTAAAAGGCGATATTTATTCTCAGGATACTTATCGATTAAGCGTTGCCAGCTCTGCCGCGCATCTTCCTCTCGACCTTCCAGGAGAAAAATTCCACCCTTTCTGTACAATGCATCAGGAGCAAGTGGGCTTTGTGGATAGTTTTCCAGAAGAGTTTCCAGTTCTATTCGTGCTTGCGGGTAGTTTTTGAGACGGAAATAACAATCAGCTATTTCGTAATAATATTGATCTGGAGTCCCCGTGTTTAAATCGAGTAAACGCTGATAAAACTCTATTGCTCGAGTATAATCTCGCAGTGTCTGCTTGACAATCTGCGCTGCCTCCTCACGCGCAGGCAACACGAATGGGCTTTCCGGATAATCGTGCTCGAGTTTTAAGTAATTGAGCAATGCCACTTGCACATCTTGATGATCGTACTGCCAAAGTTTTCCAATTCTCAATAAAACTTCAGCAGCCTCTTCAGCTTGGGGGTAGCGGTGATAAAGTTCCGTGTAACTCTCTTCAGCAGCAGCTAACTTCCCCTGACTCTCCAGCTCAATCCCTTTGGAAAACAATTGCTGTGAAGCCGTTAACTGCTGTTTACGGTAAACAGGAAACAGGCTGGCTGCTAATACCAAAACAGCCAGAAGGTAGAAAAACCAGCGGTTGCGACTAGTTTTCTTCGTCTTGATTTCTTGTTTCAACTCCCGCCTCAGTTGCTTCTTCAACTGGTGCAACTTCATCTGCGGTATCCTTCTCTGCTAGTTTGGCAACCGAAACAATTAGTTCACCATCTTCCAACACCATCATCCGCACACCCTGAGTGTTTCGTCCAATGGCACGAATGTTTTTCACCTTGGTCCGCAACAACTTACCACGATTGGTGATAAACATCAGGTCAGACTCATTTTCAACCATTCTGATAGCAACCACACAACCATTCCGCTCACTGGTTTTGATGGTAATAATACCTTTTCCACCTCGACTTTGAACTCGATATTCACCAATATCGGTTCGTTTACCATAACCGTTTTCTGTCACTGTGACTAATGCCAAAGCCGTATTCGCGGTAACCGACTGCAAACCAACCACTTCATCATCAGGATCCAGTGTTATCCCGCGAACACCACGAGCCGGGCGACCGACCGAACGAACATCCGTTTCCGGAAAACGGATCGACTTACCGTTACGACTTGCCAGTAACAGGTCACGCTCACCGTTGGTCAAACGTGCTTCAATAAGACTGTCCCCTTCATCAATCGTCAAAGCAATAATCCCGCCAACCCGTGGGTGGGAATAAGCCATCAGCTCAGTTTTCTTGATAATCCCTCGCGCGGTTGCCGTAACAATATATTGACCCTTCTCAAAGCTCTTGACCGGAAGAATTGTCATCACCTTTTCTTCGGGTGCCAGCTGTAACAAGTTTACAATCGCCTTCCCCCGTGAAGCGCGACCACCCTGAGGAATTTCATGTACTTTAAGCCAATAAACCTTTCCGAGATCGGTAAAAATAAGAACATAGGCGTGGGTAGAAGCAATAAACAGATTTTCTACAAAATCTTCTTCCTTCGGTTTAATTCCTGTCTTACCCTTTCCTCCCCGCCGTTGAGCCCGATAAAGCGACACAGCATTTCGCTTGATATAACCACCATGGGTCACGGTTACGACCATATCTTCTTCAACTATCATATCTTCAAGGGTTAAATCTGCACTTCTATCAAGAATTTCCGTCCGTCTTGGGTTAGAAAATTTATCCTTTAATTCAATCAATTCCAATTTGATAATATTAAGTATTTCAACTTCGCTAGCGAGAATTTCCTTCAAACGATTGATCTGAACCAGAAGCTGCTCCAACTCCTCAAGAATTTTACCTTGCTCTAGTCCGGTCAAACGATGCAAACGCATATCAAGGATAGCTTGCGCTTGGATCTCAGAAAAAGAAAATCGCACCATCAGAGACTGCTTGGCCTCAGCTGGCGTTGCGCTCCCCTTTATAATCTTAATAACTTCATCCAGATTTTCGAGCGCCAGCTTTAAACCATAAAGAATATGGGCTCGTGCTTCAGCTTTTTTCAGCTCAAAAACACATCGTCTGGTAACTATTTCTCGACGGTGATCAACAAAGCAATCGAGAACTTCTCGTAAATTAAGAACTTTGGGCTGACCAGAAACAATCGCTAACATGATGATACCGAAAGAACTCTGCATAACGGTCATCTTATAGAGCTGGTTCAAAACAACTCCGGGGATCATATCCCGCTTCAGTTCAATAACAACCCGCATTCCGTCACGGTCAGACTCATCACGAAGATCAGAAATTCCTTCGATTTTCTTGTTTTTAACCAGATCAGCAATTTTCTCAATTAGACGTGCCTTGTTCACCTGATAGGGAAGTTCGGTAATGATAATTGCTTCCCGACCGCTGCGTCGATCAATCTCTACCAGAGCTCTTGCACGCATCTGGATAATCCCACGACCATTTTTATAAGCCTCAGAAATACCCTCTTTGCCGTTGATAAATCCAGCAGTTGGAAAATCAGGTCCGGGGATTATTTCTATTAATTCCTCAATACTGATCCGTGGATCATCAATCAATGCGATCAGACCGGTAATAACCTCACCAAGATTATGAGGAGGTATTTTGGTCGCCATACCAACAGCAATTCCTTCCGAACCATTCACCAAAAGGTTTGGATATTTACAAGGAAGAACGAGAGGCTCTTCCAACGAATCATCATAGTTTGGACCAAAATCAACCGTTTCTTTATCGATATCAGCTAGAAGTTCATGGGCAAGCTTATCCATCCGGATTTCGGTATAACGCATAGCCGCAGCTGAATCACCATCAACAGAACCAAAATTACCCTGACCATCAACCAAAGGGTGGCGCATAGAAAAATCCTGCGCCATACGGACGATAGAATCGTACACGGCGGAATCACCATGAGGGTGATATTTACCGATAACATCACCAACGACACGAGCTGATTTTTTATAAGGCTTATTGAAATCATTATTGAGATCGTGCATAGCAAACAAAATGCGCCGGTGAACGGGTTTAAGCCCATCGCGAACATCGGGTAATGCCCGTCCAACAATAACACTCATAGCGTAGTCCATATAGGACTTGCGCATTTCATCGACAATATTAACTGTGACTTTATTCTGCTCTGACAGCATCTAGTTCCTCCAAACTTCCAGATGGAAGTTTAATTTTTTATTGGTCAAACATCCAGATTAGCAACATTTAAAGCATTATGCTCAATAAATTCGCGCCGTGGCTCTACTTGATCGCCCATCAAGACGGTAAAAATTTCATCTGCTCGTACCGCATCCTCTATCGTTACCTGCAATAAAACACGCTTATCGGGATCCATCGTTGTCTCCCATAGTTGGTCAGGATTCATCTCTCCCAGGCCTTTATATCTCTGGATATATTGGCCTTTTTTTGCTCGTGCCAGAAAAATATCCAGCAGCTCCTGACGATCTGTAATTTCAACATTTTCTTTACCTTCAGTCATCAGATAGACAGGATCCTTCAGACATATATCCTCAACCTGCCGGTAAGCTTGCAGCAACAGTTTATATTCATGGGAAGAAAGAACCTCAACAGTATGACGATCTATGCGTGCATGCAAATTGCCAAACGTAACGAGAATACGATCCGGATTATCTAAGACTTCAAACTTCGCTGTTGGTTCTTGCTGACGCAGCAATTCGGCAAGGGGTTCCAAGTTGGCTTTATCAGCAAATCCGTTGCGAATTTTCCCTTTTAGAAAAATTTTCAATATTTCTGCTGGAACACCACGGTTAACAATTTTTTCAAAATGTTGATTAAAATCGATGACGTTACGAAGTGTGGGAATAATTTGCTTTCCTCTAAGTACTTTTTTCCCACCCTCCATTTCCAGGACAACACCTTCCGTTCCTGTATCCAGAAGATAATCCAACAAAGCATCATCATCTTTCAGATAAAGTTCACGTTTACCACGCTTTGCTTTATAAAGAGGAGGTTGAGCTATATATAGGTGTCCGCGTTCAACAATTTCTGGCATCTGTCTAAAAAAGAAAGTTAACAATAAAGTCCTGATATGAGAACCATCAACGTCAGCATCAGTCATGATAATAACGCGATGATAACGCAACTTTGCGATATCGAAATCGTCTCTTCCTATACCGGTACCCATAGCGGTAATTAAAGTACGAATTTCGTTAGAAGTTAAAAGCTTATCAAAACGCGCTTTTTCAACATTTAGAATTTTACCTTTGAGGGGTAAAATAGCTTGATAACGGCGTTCACGCCCTTGTTTTGCACTACCACCAGCAGAATCACCCTCGACCAGATAAATTTCACAGAGTGCTGGATCTTTTTCTTGGCAATCTGCTAATTTACCGGGAAGAGAAAGCCCATCAAGAGCTCCTTTTCGCCGAGTCAGGTCACGAGCCTTCCGTGCCGCCTCTCGAGCACGAGCCGCTTCTATACCTTTTTCCAGGATTTTTTTAGCGATTTGCGGGTTTTCTTCCATGAAGGTCGCTAACTGTTCATTCATCAAGGTTTCTACATATCCCTTAATTTCAGAATTTCCCAGTTTTGTTTTGGTTTGACCTTCAAATTGTGGGTCAGAGAGTTTTACCGAAATAACCGCTGCGATCCCTTCACGCATATCATCACCAGAGATTGCAACCTTCACATTCTTGAGTAAATTATTTGCACTGGCATATGCGTTCATGGTTCTAGTTAATGCACCCCTAAAACCACTGAGATGAGTACCACCTTCATGGGTATTTATGTTATTTGCAAACGTAAATATTTTTTCATCGTATCCATCATTATATTGAATAGCTATTTCAATTTCAGCCCCACCTTTTTCACCGTGAAAATAAATTGGTTGAGGGTGAAGTGGGCTTTTTGCGCGATTGAGATATTCTACAAAAGAACGAATACCTCCCTCATAAATAAATTCATTACTTTTTTCTGACCTATCATCTGTAATTTTTATTTTCACACCTGCATTCAAAAATGCAAGTTCTCGTAATCGTTGTGATAAAGTAGAAAAAGAGAAATCGGAAGTATCAAATATATCACTGTCTGGCCAGAAAGTTATTTTTGTACCACGCTTAATTGTTTCACCATCGACTATCAATGGTTGAAGAGGGATTCCTCTTTCGTAGCTTTGACGATGAACTTTGCCATCCCTTCTTATAACTAAATCAAGTCGACTTGATAGAGCATTTACAACCGAGACACCAACTCCATGAAGTCCACCAGAAACCTTATATGCACCTTCACCATCGTCATCAAATTTTCCACCCGCATGCAAAACTGTCATGACAACTTCAGCTGCTGACTTATTCTGCTGTTTGTGCAGTTCTACAGGTATACCACGACCATTATCTTCAACCGTTACAGAGTTATCTTCATGAATAACAACCGTTACCTCATCACAGTGACCAGCTAAAGCTTCATCAATTGCATTATCAACAACTTCATAAACAAGATGATGTAGACCATTAACTGCGGTAGACCCAATATACATAGCAGGTCTTTTTCTAACCGCTTCCAAACCCTCTAAAACTTGAATACTTTCCGCACCGTATTTTTTTTCTTCTGACATAATAAACCTTAATCAAATAATAAATTCTGAAAAATCACCATTATTCACTTCAAATACTTTTGTATTATTTAAATCAATATCTGAAATATCCATTGTTGTTATAAAAACTTGCCCTGATTTTTCTAATATTTTATCAAAAATATTTTTTTTTCTTGAAGAATCAAGCTCACTACCTATATCATCAAGTAATAAAATAGGATAAAAACCATATTTATCTTTATAAATTTCAAGTTGAACCTGCTTATAACTCAACAGAAAAGATCTTTTCTGCCCTTCAGAAGAAAATTTATTCATACCTTTTTCATTTATAGAAAAAATAAAATCATCTATATGCGGTCCAACAAGTGTATATCCATACTTTTTTTCTTTATATTTATATTTTTCAAATTTATTAAATAAATCATGTTTTATTTTACCTTCGTTATATTTTACATATTGTATTGAATAATTTTCATCTATTTTATTTTTTTTACATAAGTTATTTAAATAATCATTTATTTTTGCTATATAATTTAATCTTTCTACTATAATTAAATAAGCATATTCAATTAATTGGTCTTTCCATATATCATATTCTTTGCTTTCTGATTTTAAGAAAATATTTCTTTGTTTTAAACATTTTACATACTTTTTAAATATATTAATATATTCGGTATTTATATAGAATATAGATCTATCAATTAAATTTCTTCTGTATGCCGGATATGCTTTTAAATAATTGTCAATATTTCCAAGATAGATAGCAGCTAAAATATTTGAAACAGCAAGCCCTTGCGGTACACCAATTTTTGTCGGTTCGTCTGAATTGCGTGAGAT
>JADGEB010000015.1 GCA_016744595.1 Desulfuromusa sp. | reverse complement strand
TTCTACACCAGTACGAAGGATTGCTGATCACCGAATTACGTGGTCGCTATTTTGATGCAACTGGAGAATCAGCTTCCAACCTGATGCAGATTGTTCAAAAATTGAAGAACGTCTGAAATCACTGAAAAAACTCACTCTGACAACTTCATTTGGTGAGGTGGAGAGCTTAATCAATTATTGCGCAACGGTTAGATGGGAACACTGCCAGGCGGCAAAAAAACTCATCGACTGACAGAAAATCTAACCAAAATCTTACTAAATCTTAATCACTGGATAAAAGAGAGAGAATAATATTTATTGAAACATTGAAAATTGAATTGGTAATTATCGACTCCAGAATCGAGAGGTTATGATGAGTTATTTTTACAAAGACTGCTCTCCAAGCGAAGAAGAACCTTACATGTGTGAACAACACAAATTATATTTCCGAGCACAGCTGACCCAATGGCGAGACTTTTTGATCAGCGAGAGTCGTCGCAAACACAAACAATTACATCGAGAAAACTCCAGAGTGCCGGATATTCTCGATCAAGTAGCTGAAAACACCAGTCGCAACATCGATTATATTAACGGATATCGCTCACTGCTGATTATTCGTCAGATTGATGCGGCTCTGGAAAGAATTGAAGATGGAAGTTATGGCTATTGTCTTCAATCTGAGGAAGAGATCGGACTGCGAAGACTACTCGCATGGCCGATTGCCACACTGAACATCGAAGCTCAGAAAGAGCTTGAATACAGATGCAGTCATCTTCAAAGAAAAGCAGTTTAAAACCAACCATTCTGCTATCGCCAAATTCAGGTTTAGACAAATTGTAGCAGCAGTTGTCTTTAGTTAAACATTCAAAAATTCACAACAATGCCTTGACTTTACGGGTGACAAATATAGAAAGATATGTCCTGATCTGGGCATCGAAAATCATTGGTTTCAAAGTGTCCAGATAGCTATCACGGATGAACTTCTGCTTTTCAGGATATTCCTGACACAAGGTTCTGATCGCTTCCTCATGCTGTTTTTCTTCCAGTTCATTTTTAAATATTGTTGTCGCCATTAAGTTACCCTTCCAATCGATAAAAGCACGATGTTCATTTAACTCAATGTTGTTAGGATTTTGTTAGCTGAACATATTAATCGGCAAATTCTTTACATCCCCTCAAAATAAAAGAAACGGATAGCCCCATAATCTGATCTGTCCATTCATAAGAATGGATAAGACTAGTAAGCAACACATCTCATGATTGTTAAAATTTAAAGAATTCCTGTTTTTTCACTGAGAAACTACTTGACATCCGCAAACTCAAAAGGCATACTTTGTATATACATTGTATATTTATAAAATATACTTACCTGTGTCTTGTTTAATTAATTTGACACCACTGGGGATGACAAATACAACCACACACACGAAAAGGAGAAAGATCATGGCTAAGAAAGCAAAGGCAATTAAAAAAGAAATCAAAGCAAGAAAAGCTAAAATTCAAAAGCAAGAAGGTAAATTAAAAAAACTCAAAAAAGCATTACAGAAATAGTTTGTTTTTGAGATATAACAGATTCACCTCAAAGGGCATTACGTCACTATACGTAATGCCCTTTGCTTTCCTTGAAACCGCAGTCACAGAAAGATTTCACAGACATATCTGCTGCGTTGGTTGAAGTAATAGCGATCAAATCAAGATCTTTCTGAGTTTTGAGGAAAGCATATCAATCAAGCTAACAGTTATAATCATAACGATAATAATTGCCGAAGCCCGATCATATTGGAAAGCTCGAAAAGATTCATAAAAGGTAAAACCAATTCCACCGGCACCGACAATTCCCAGAACAGTTGCCGAGCGAACAAGGGTTTCAAAGCGATAAAGAGTCAAACTGCTCCAGAGTGGTAAAACCTGGGGGATGACACCATAAATAATTTCATGTAGATAACCACCACCACTGGCTCGGATACCTTCAACTGGGCGCATATCAATCGCTTCAACCGCCTCAGAAAATAATTTGCTGATAACACCAAGATTATGAACAAATAAGGCCATAACTCCAGCCATGGGTCCCAGCCCAACCGCGGCGACAAAAAGGATAGCAAATACCAGCTCGTTGATGGCGCGTGCAGAATCCATCAAGCGTCGTGCGGAGAAAACAATCCATGCAGGAGCTACATTATTGGAAGAAAGTAAAGAGAGGAAGATTCCGAAAAAAACAGATAGAAAGCTTCCCCAGAATGCCATATATACGGTTTCCAACATTTTCTGAACAAACATGCCAAGATCAGTGAAATCAGGCTGAAGAAAATCTTTCATAAAAATCAGCATATTCCCGGCGTCAGTAAACAGCATCGGCCAGTTATTCATTTCGGCAGGATAATAAGAAATTCCTAGCAAGGCCACCAGGAGGAGAGCGCCACAGACGTTGGCTATAGTCTTCGACCAGCGAGGTTTGAGTTGTTCTGCCACTGCCGGAGAAAGTTGCATACGAGAATCAACCATGAATCACCTGTCTCTTTCATATGGAATGGAAAAGCACCTGCTGAAAAGATCATCTTCTCTTTCACAGCAGGTGCTTTGCCTAAAACAGAACACCTGAACTGATAAAAGGACAAGCCCCCTGGATATTTCCTGAAACTAATAACCGGACTTGCCAACGATATCTGCCATTTTTTTCAAATCAGCCAGTTCAGCATCGGCTTTCTTAATTCCATTCTGGTCAGCTTTTCTTTCAGCTTTTAGCTTCTTTTTAAAAGCTTCAATCTGGCGCACATCAAGTAACTGGGCATCAGATGACGCAAGAAATGGCCCCCAACCGTCAGAAGTCTTTGCCAAAATTTCACGTTCACGTTTAACCTTTTCCGGACTGCCGAAACGACCGAACTGAACAAAGAAATACAGGATCTTCTGCTTTAGATCTTCTGACAGATCTTTGCGCCAAACCATCGGATCGGAAGGAATCAAAGGGGAGCGCCAAATTTCTTTGATATTGGCAGCCATTTCCGGGTTGGTTTTGGGAATACGATCATACAAAGTTTCAGTGTTGTTGGTAGCGACATCAACTTTTCCCGTGGCAACAGCAATGGCATTGCCTTGATGGTTTGAACTAACCACCCGCTTGAAACAACCTTCTGGGGTCTGATTGTTCAAAGCCCAGACATAATATCCGGGGATAGCAAACCCGGAAGTAGAGTTTGGATCGCCGTTACCAAAGGTTTTGGTACCATCACATTTGAGAACATCTTCAAGAGAATTCAATCCAGAGTCCTTATGAGTGATCAACAAAGAATAGTAGCCACGAGCACCATTGTCTTTGATCGTCTGGGCAAAGACCTCTCCATTTGCCCGATCAACCGCCTGAATGGCTGATTTATTACCAAACCAACCCAGATCGACCTTTTTGAAACGCATCCCTTCAATGACGCCAGCGTAATCGGAAGCAAAAAACATTTTCACCTTAATCCCGAGAGATTTTTCCATTTCCCTGACAAAAGGGCCAAAACTTTTTTCGAGTGCGGAACTCGATTCAGTCGCAATAATTCCAAAATTTATCTGCTTTGGCATCTCAGCCAGGGAAGAACCATAAACCATCAAGGTCAATAACAAGGCAAAAGCTAACTTTTTCAACATTTTTGTTTTCTCCTTTTTTGTTGTTAGGAATACTCAACAGAGCATCTACAAAAGAATCACTATCCGGCTTTCATAATTGGTTCAGGACGTTCTGCACCAAGACCACAAACCCCGTCTTCGACACCATAGAGCTCAATAAGGTCATCCTGGTTAATTCCAGAGGCCTTTCCGTCATAAACGATTTCTCCATCTTTTAAAGCAATGATACGTTCACAACGGGTTGTCGCTACCTCGAACTGGTGCAACGAAACCACCACCGTCGTACCATCCTGACGATTAATATCGCAGAGAAGATTCATCACACGATCGGAGGAAGCAGGGTCAAGCGAGGCAATCGGTTCGTCGGCAAGAATCAACTTGGCTTCCTGAGTCAGAGCCCGGGCAATTGCACCGCGTTGCTGTTGCCCTCCCGAAAGGGTTGAAGATCGTTGGTGGGCATACTCAACCATGTTGACCCGCTCTAGAGCTTCCAGCGCTTTTATTCTTTCCTCAGAGGGGAAAAGATTAAGTATTCCTTTCCAGGAAGGGTTGTGGGCAAGTCGGCCAATCAGCACGTTGGTCAGCAGGGAGAGCCGACCAACCAGATTAAACTGCTGAAAGATGATGCCAACATCACGTCTTAATGACCGTTGATTTTGGGTTTTTTTGTTGTTTAATTGAGTCACCTTAGAAAAAAGTTTGATATGCTTACTTCCTTGATCCGTCCTTTCCAAACCCGCAATTAAACGAATCAGGGTTGACTTACCCGAGCCAGAAGCTCCGATCAAGCCAACCATTTCCCCAGCACGAATTTTAAAATTAATATTCTTCAGAACTTTTCTCTTGCCGAAAGTCTTACTCATCCCTTCAATATCGATCACCAGACTGTTCATATAATTTCCTCTTGGTTGTTTTCCTGAACTCATCGAATTGTTATCGATTCAAGTGTTGATCTGTTTGTTTAAACAAGACCTGTTCTTTTCAGTGACACTCAAGGTAGTTCTAATTATTTAGTATTCCATTAGCGTAGAGTTATGGTTATGTGACAAGGTGAGCAGGATGGATCGATAGGTTTTTTTAGATTAGAGTGATGATTTCTATGTTCTTCTGCTCAGTCGGGAAATCAATAAAAAGGAGAGGAAAAACACACTGAGGAACAGCAGTGGGGTCGTCATACACCAGGCCACTGCAGCCTGTAAATTAATCTGCCCGAATTCTTGCAAGAACACCCAAGGAGTTGTTTGAATCTGCTCGAAAAATAGTGCAGTGTTGATTGGCAGAAGGCTGGTGGAAAAGAGTTTCTCTCCACCTTGCAGATAAGGAATATACAATAATATTTGGAACGGAAAGACCAAGTAGTTAGCCAGTTGCACGATTGCTTGATTCAGGCGCAGCCCGTAGGCCAGAAAGCAGCAGATGATACTGGTTCCCCAGATAACCGGCAAAACACCGATTGTTACGCCGACCGCCAGAGCCAGAGCCAATTGTCGAGGGCGAAGTCCCTGCCGCAATTGAGCGTTCAGAAGAAACCTCAACCTCTTAAAATACCCATCGGACATGCTTTGACTCTCAGATACGCTCACGATGGATATGGAAACTCAGGTGGGCTCCGGTCACGGTGCTGCGTCCGGTATAAATAAATAAACTAAGCCAGATTAGTTGCAAAAACAGCAACGTCCCCGGCTGCCAGAGAGCCAGCAATCCCAATTCCAGCTGAGGCTTAGGAGTACCCACTGAATTAAAGTAAATCGCACAGCCCAATGCGTAGGGAATAGCAACCAAGCCCATCACCTGATAAACAGAAAATCGGGCATTGCCGCGAAAATCTGCGCGAAACAGCTCGGAGACGACCCGCCAAAACTGGGTCACGATCATTGTCACCGTAAACGCTACCAAATATTTACCATGGAGAAACAGTTCCGTTCCAAGCAGACCGACACCGATATAAAGCAGTGCCGTAATCGCTTGAATCGGCACCACCGGTGCTCCCTCTAAACCGCTGGCATAAGATATTTTACGAGTTTCTCCATAAAAAGAAAAATTCCAGCGGCGAAAAAATCGCTGTGTCAGAGAACCACACTGAGAAATCGGCCTTCCATAACAACAGCCAAAACTGATGCAAGCAAGCCTCCCAAGCCCTTCGCCACAAGCATAGGCAATACTAATCGCCGCTAAAGTTATCAGGACTGGTATTTGTTCGGTGGTGATTTGACTGACCAGTTTGACAATCCACGGAGCAGCTAAGATTCCAACAAAAACCGCACCGCCGACAGTAAAAGTATGAGCCTTTCCTTCGACGATTCTGGCGATCAATCGGGAAGCCGGTATGCAAAGTGTCAGCAAACCAATCGCAACCAGCATGACTCCAGACAACGACACTTCTGCTGCGCCCAGTAAAATAATCAGCAGCAGCAAGCCGATCAAATAGGCATTTGCCGTCAACAGCCCGTACCAGGTCAAATTAACCCCTTGCCATTGCCCATTCCCCAGTGGCCGAATCGGCAGAGTCGCCAGCATCTGCCAACCATCCCGCGGCAGAACTCTGAATCCCCAGGTCAGCATTAAACCGAAAGCAATCAGCAAAAACAGAACAAATAGTTCATTGATCATTTTTTGCTCCTGAATTGATTGGCAAGTTGATGATTAACCGCTGTTCCCAATAATGATCTGACCTGGATATCAGTTTCCACCAAAGGGTTATTAAATCCTGTGCTGAAACGGCTCTGCACATCTTGGCGTAACCGATTGGTTATCAAATCAGCAGCAAATTCAACACGCCCCTTTTCAAACAACAACACGTCAGTACTGCTTCCCGGACGATAGAGGCTTTTGGGATAGCCTTTTTTTAAGAACATGCCTGTTTTTATCTCTCGTGGATGGTCATAGCAGCACTCGCTATAACACTGGACAATATCCCCGATCATCAAGGCAACAACCTCCAACATAGCCACCTTTCCGACGCCACTTCCCCCTTCAACATCGGTATCCATGATAGTGACGATGCGTCGATTTTTTGAAAAAGGTGTTGCTTCAGTAATGATCGCCTGTGGATTACAAGAATGGAAACAACCATCGACCTGATAATAGTCAACGACCTTTCCAGCAACCGGAGTATGGTTATAATGATATTTGTCTGGAGTCAGACGAAACAGGGCAAAATCCCCACCTCTGAAGCAATCAAGCCAATTGGATGTCTGCTCACCGAGCAGCTCTTCATAGCTGAAAAACTTCCCCTTTATTTCCATGTCTGAGGTTTCATCCAGTGAGCCGACAATCACCCGTGCATCGGCAGGAGAGAGAATCGCTTGTGGCTGTTCCGGCATCGGTCGGTACGTCCAATAACGAATTTTCCTCTCAAAAACTTTCCGTGCGGTATCAAGAGTTCTTGGCGGATCAAGACACTCTCCCAAATTAATTCCGGCTTCACGTAAAAACTGTTGGTTACCCAGAACTTTAGTTGCTAACGCCATATCGTAGTTAAAAAATCCCAACAATTTAGAAACCCGCGCACTGGTCAGAAGTTGGAATAGTTGCGGTGCCTTTTCGCGCACCGGATGGTAAAGCCATTGCACAATCCGATCAGCAAAAAGTGGTTCGTTACAGACTCGTCCACTCGCTCTCTCGATATATTGATGGGTCGGACTCATAATTCTCCTGTGTCAATGAAAGATGTTGCTCTGCCAGAAGTCGATCACGATGTTCTGCCAATAACATCAGGTTAAGCATTCGCTGTAATGGTTGACTCCCAAGCCGGTCATCAAGCAGATCCTGCTGAGCCACACGACAAAACTCCGCAGCATTTCTCCCCGGCATCAGATCAGAAATCAGTGGCCGCAGTTTCTTATCGATCGATTCCACATCGTTCTCAATCTGACGTAGGTCTTCCTGAAGAAATCCTAGAGCCTGTCGCATGTGCTGACGGCGTAAATCTTCACGATAATATTTTTCTGCAGCCTGATTAAATTGATCCGCTTCCTCTTTCAATGGATTCCCTTTGCTCCCAACAATTCCACGAACCAATTTCCCTGCAGCAGAATATTTCTGCGGTTGTTCGAGTCGCTGTTGTAAATCATCAAGTAACGGTGCAAACCCGAACATCTCAATCAGATCCGCACCATCTTCACGTAGCAATTCCAGCAGTGCCTTACAGTAAGCTTGATGATAGATACGTAAGTACCGTGGATAACGGCGGCTAGTACGAATCTGCTCGGTCTTTTTCAAAATTTTCAACAAAAATCGATTTCGGGTCGTCCGCAAAACAAAGAAAGTCGGGATACCGACTGCCATTCCAAAAAAGATCTGCCGCCGTTCACTTTCAACAAATGGTGTGTTTGGAATATGGCGATGACGAACCTGCCCGGTTGCCATGTATTTAAAAGCCAGGGCAGTAATCAGGATCTGAAGATTGGTTGCTCCACCAAGATCCTTCTCTAGATCTGGAAACAAACTATAGTGCCGCCCTTCATAACCACTGAAACCCATGCCAGCATAATCACGGAGTTTAAAAAACTGATAAAGTGACATCTGCTTATCTAATATTCCCATATCGGCCAGATCTTCTTTTAGCTGTTCCTGATTTCCGATGACACCGTTATATGCCGGGCTCTGCTCAGTACTTAAAAAACAGATGGGATAGTCGAGCAAGCGGAAATCGGGAACCAGATCTCCGCGCAGAGCAAAAGCTTTGCTCAAAGAACGATCCAACCAGTGCGGGCCAAAAGGGGTCAGGTGGTGGCCAAAACAGGAGAGGCTAGCTTTCTTTTTCCAGCGCCGCCAAAACATCCGTAAGTGGGTGTAATCAAGCTGATGGGGTAAGAAACCAAGGGCACTTTCCGGATGAAAATCGGAAAAAGCCAGTCGATATGGTGCGGCACTGTAGGTCGTAGCAAATAACGGCAGGAAATGTTCCATGATTTTACAAGAAAGATCGCCGAGAATTTTTTCATGCCTCGGGCCAAACTCGCCACCTTGTTCACGGCAAGCCGCTGTCAGCTTTTGACTGCCAAGGCTGATGTGAACCCCATTATTAGATAAGCTGGTATTCGAGACATTCGGCAGCACCACCAGATTGTTGGTGACAATTCCCGCTTCACGCAACTTGGCAACAGCATTCAACTGACTACGGCTGAGAACCTGGTGGCATAACCCCATATAATTGTGTTTTTCCTCACCATGATTCCAGCCTGAAAGGCACGGGCTCATAAAAAGCTGGCGATAAAATGCATCGGGGACGATATCGTTAAGAGATTTCTGGCGTAGTGGTGGGTGGGGAGCAAAATAGATCATTGCTTCCTGCCCCTCTTCCAGTAATCCGAATTGCAGGTTGGCATAGCGCACCAGCAACTGAGTGAAGAGGAAGCGTTTGGCTGTTTCTTTGGCCAGAGCCTGCCCCATACCACGTTTAGGGGAAAGAATTTCAATATGAAAAGATAAGGTCTCTGGCGAAGTATTATCGTTTAGATAATGGTTCAGCAACGACCTGCCAACAGACTCCAAAGGGGTCTGATGCAAATGCTGATTGCCGAGCAGATCGGCAAGTGCCAGCTTGACCAGATAGCTGATTGGAACCCGGAGGTAAGGTTCTCCGTTTTTTCCAGTGATAGCATAGCGATCTGCATCCTTGCGATTCTCCCCTTGTGGACATTCTTTATTTGCCAGAAGATCGCGGGTAAAAACTTTTCTGGCAAAACTGGATAAACGTCTTCTGGGAAATCGAACCCAGCTATTTTCCCAAACCTGATTATCCTGATCAGTAAGAAATCCCTGTAGCTCAGAAAGGAGTTTTTCAGGGCTTTCACCACTGCGGGTTCGACGCTGTAAGTTGGCAAAAAACCTTGACTGTTCTATTTCCCTTGCCAGGTCGACCTGCTCTCGATGACCAACCACGACAGCTTGCAGTTCTGTCTCAGATCCGGCACTGACATCGTTATTGGTAAATGGGAGTTGACTGAGCAGTTCTGTTTCACAATTGATACCGAGAGCAGAAAAACAACTTTCCAAGTCAGCAGGGTGCTGATTGTCTGTCGGTGGGAGTAATTTTAGCTTGCCAGACATATTATAAACCACTTCTCCTTGGTCTTAATTGTCTGTAGCTTAATCGTCAAATGTTTCGAGACTGTTACTATTGAGTCAGAATCTTGTTAGCAGCCATCAAAACCGTCCTTTTTTTCTTCATCTCCACATATTTTCTGAACATTCACCTTTGATGATTGGGAAAAGATTTTCTGAAGGAGCCCATCTTGTCAAAAAAACACTACCTTCTCGACACCAACGTACTTCGCCGATTCAACCCACAGCTTTCAAGAGAATGAAGTCATTCTCACCCTTCCGGTTCTAGAGGAGCTTGACCATTTTAAAAAAGATGGAACAAATAATGGCCGCAATGCACGTCAAACTTCGCGGGAGCTTGATTGATTGTCTTCGCCAAAACGGGTGTTTACCAATGGGGTCGTTGTGTTGAAGAATGGAGGACGATTGCGGGTGGTGGTCACACAAAACAGCTGCCTGAATTAGCTACCCGCAAGAACTGTGTTCTCCCAGCGTTGATCACCAGATTCTCGCCCTCGCTATTCAAGAGTAATATCACTGCAATGGTCTGGTTATTCTGGTAACTAAAGATATCAATCTGAGAATTAATGTTCATCAGTCGGTGTTCAGGTTGAGGACTATGAAACAGGTAAAATTTCTCTGGACGATCTTTATACCGGAACGGAACAACTCGACCTGGTCAGTGAGAAGATCGACAATCCTTATATCGATGCATCCAGTAACGACTTAATCTATGTCGTTGAACGTTTCTACAATAGTCCCCTCGCTGGACATATCCTTCTATCTCGAGGCAAATGCCGCCAGTGGACTTCTTTTGTAGTACAGGGTCGTTTCTCCGCAGAAGACCATCTAAATCTGAATCTTACATTAATCTCATCACAGCCTAACCTGAATCTCCATAATCGGAAATAATTTAGACTGGAGAAAACATATGGCACAAGTCGACTTACACGTACATTCTAAATATTCAAATCATCCCTCCGAATGGTTCTTGCAACGTTTGGGAGCTTCTGAGTCTTACACCGAGCCGGAAACGATCTACAAGGTAGCTCGCAAACGGGGAATGGATTTTGTTACCATCACTGATCACAACCGGATCAAAGCATCTCTTGAACTAGTCAAAAAACACCCAAAACGCTGCTTTACCGGTGTAGAATCAACGGCATACTTTCCTGAAGATAACTGTAAAATCCATATTCTTATTTATGGTCTGGATCGAGAACAGTTCTCTAAAATCCAGAAAAAACGGCTGGATATCTATACGCTTAGAGATTATCTGAAAAATCAAGATCTGCCTTGTGTGGTTGCCCATGCCACCTATTCAGTCAATGGCAAATTAACTCTTGATCATCTGGAAAAACTGATCCTGCTATTCAATAATTTTGAGGGGAGAAACGGTAGTCGTAGCAGCCTGCATAACGATACCCTCTCACGTATTCTCTTAGGCTTGACGAAGCAAGATATCAAACGCTTAAGTCAAAAATATCAAATCGAGCCTTGGGGATCGGAACCCTGGAAGAAATCCATAACCGGAGGCTCCGATGACCATGCCAATCTTTTTATTGCCAAGACCAGCACCGTTGCACCGGCAAAAACGCCTGAAGAATTCCTGCACCAGCTAAGGCGAGGGAAAACTAAACCGCTGGGGCGACAGAATGATTTTCAAGGTTTAACTTTTGCCATATACAAGATTGCTTTCGATTTTTCACAAAAGAATAGTACCGCTTTTGCCAAATCAACCATCAGCGATCTGACCCGCTATCTTTTTTCTGAAAACCAAAAGTTAGGCATTAGGGATCGGCTACGCCTGAATAAAATGAAATCGCAAAAGAACAATGCGATCTACCAGAATATTGTGAAATTAGTTGAAACCAGCCGCGCCTTGAATGAAGACGATATCGATACACGCCTTGAGCTTCTGTATGATTGTATCAGCGATATCTCCGATCAATACTTCCGTTCGTTATTAGCATCGCTCAACACCAATATTGAAGAAATGGATATCATTCAAATTATTCAGGGTCTATCTTCGAGCATCCCCGGGATTTTTTTATCAATTCCATTTTTCTCGGCCTTCAAGCATCTGTCTGGCGACCAGCGATTGATCAACAGCCTAGAAGCAAGTCTGGGGAAGCAGGTCTCTCGGCAACCGAAACGGATCCTCTGGTTAACTGACACCCTCACAGATCTAAATGGGGTGTCCATGACCTTGCAGACTATTGGTAAACTGGCTGAAGAAAAAGGTTATGATATCCGGATTATGTCAAGCCTTTCAGAACAACAACAGAGCAATATTCCTCAATCGACCCTTGTTATTCCACCACTGTACTCGTTTCAACTCCCCCATTATGAAGATTTGGATATCAATGTTCCTTCTGTCCTCCGAATGCTCAAACAGGTTTATGAATACAATCCAGATGAAATTTACATATCTACCCCTGGGCCGGTCGGAATGCTGGGGATGTTAATAGGACGCATATTGGGAATAGAAATAAAGGGAATTTATCACACCGATTTTACGATGGAATCGGAAGCAATTATTGCCGAACCAGCCATATCGAATATGATCGAACAGTATAGTCAATGGTTCTTTAATCAAGTTGATACCCTGTTGGTTCCAACCAATGAATACATGAAGTTACTCAAAGAACGAGGCTATCGACATCGTCATATGAAGAAGTTCCGTCGTGGAATTCGGACTGAGCATTTCAAACCACAAGAACAGCAGATAAAACCGTCTTCAAACCAGATCAAACTTCTTTATGTCGGACGCATTTCAAAAGACAAAAATCTTGATTTCCTCGTGCAAGTCTATCGTCAATTACAAAGTCTTCATCCTGATATCAGTCTAAATTTTGCTGGGACAGGTCCTGACTTAGTGCAACTGCAAGAAGATTGTTTAAATTTATCCGGGGTCAATTTTCTCGGTCAGGTTCCCTATCAGGAACTACCACAACTTTATAACCAGCACGATCTATTTCTGTTTCCGAGTGTGACCGATACCTTTGGCATGGTTGCATTGGAGGCACAAGCATGTGGAATTCCAGCCATTGTGTCCAATATCGGTGGGCCAAAAGAGATTGTTGCTGACGGTAAAACCGGGTTCGTTCTGCCGGTTATAAATACACAGCTTTGGGTCGATAAGATTAGTGAACTCCTGACCGACATCTCTTCGACCGGTTCAATCTGTCAGCAACTTGGAAACGCGGCACGAACCCGAGTCGAAGCTCAATTCAACTGGGAAACCATCCTGCAAGATATGGTCAAACCTGAGTTACTAGAGGTTCCACACTTACATCGTCAACGGCAACGATCTTCTTTGAAACAGATCTTTAAGCTCGCATCCAATATAATGGTTCACTAACAATATGAGGATTAAAAATTTATCTGGAAGCGGACAAGCTTTCGGACGGTTTTTGTTCAAAGGACGAGTTCCCGGCCAGCTAGTCGTGCAATATACAAATTACTGCAACGCCAGTTGCCCGCAATGCGGAATGCGTGTCAGCAACCCCTTTCCACGCAACACCCTCGCGCTCAATAAAACAGAACAAATCATCCGATCTGCTGCTGACAAAGGGATTTCTGCACTATCTTTTACCGGGGGAGAACCCTTTCTTTTTCTTGACCAGATCTGCCACTTGGCAACGTTTGCCGACGAGTGTGGAATTAAATTTATCCGCACTGGAACAAACGGATACCTGTTCCGCAATTCAGAACAAACCAATTTTACAGATCAGATGAAACATCTCGCCGACCAGTTGGAAAAAACCCCAATCCGCAACATCTGGGTCAGTATTGATTCCTCCGATGTCACGACGCACGAACAGATGCGTGGTCTGACTGGTGTGATCCGGGGAATTGAGAAAGCACTGCCTATCTTTGCCGAACGCAATCTTTACTTGTCAGCAAATTTGGGAATCAATCGAAACTTTACCGGAGCAACAAAAGATAGAGACAACCTCGATTATCAATTTTTCCTGGATGGCTTTGAGCGATTCTATCGCTTTGTAAGTGAACTTGGATTCAGTATCGCTAACGTCTGTTACCCGATGTACAGTGAAGTGACAGAATCAACCGATGCTGTTTATGCCGCAACTGCTCATGATCGGGTCGTATATTTTTCCAGGACAGAAAAAATGGCGATGCTTCAAGCATTGTTTGATTGCATCCCGGCACATCGTGACAAACTGCGTATATTCACCCCCCGCTGCAGCATCCATGCACTGTTAAACCAATATCGGGACAAGGAAGGGTTAACCTCTGCTTGCCGTGGCGGCATCGATTTCTTTTTTGTAGACAGCCAGAACGGTCATGCCTATCCCTGCGGTTATCGGGGGGATGAAGACTTGGGTGAGTTCCCGGAACTGAATCTCAACAACCTCCACCCCAAAGAGCCTTGCCGACGTTGTGACTGGGAATGCTTTCGTGACCCATCTGAACTGTTCAGCCCACTACTTGATCTACGTAAAGCACCACTTCGCCTGATAAAAAGACTACGCCAGGATCGTAAATTTTTCCAGCTTTGGAAAGAAGACCTGCTCTATTATCGAGCCTGCCATTATTTTGATGGACGAATTCCACCAAAAAAAGAAAAAATGCACCCCTGGAAAAAATCAGTGACACCACATCCAGTGGAATCATCATAGATTCGACGGATGAGGAGCAATTTCTGACTCTTCACTGATCTGAGTTTTTCAATCATAGCGATTGGTTGTAAATAAATTTATTTTTTGCTTTTCTTGACCGTTTTTCCACCCTTCTTCCCTTTTGCCATTTTTTTATTTTTCTTATCCGATTTAACCATTTTCTTAACTTTTTTCTCTTTCTCTTTCTCTTTTGACTTCTTCTTGTCGGTTTTTTTTGCGATTTTTTCTTTTTTGACCGCTTTCTTCTCCGATTTAGTTTTTTTGATCTCTTGTTTGTTCTCAGGGGAAACAAGCGCTTTTGCGTCTGCAATCACCTGAGCCGCTCTAATCTCGCTAAACCCTTTGATAATTGTCACCTGACGGATCGTTTTAGTCGCCAAGTCTTCAGCCGTCACGATTCCATTTTCTGTCAGTACGGCTACCGTCGAAGGGCCAATTCCGCGAACTTCCAAAATTGATGTGGACATGGAGTGTTCTCCTCATTTTGTGTCGAAATGTGTCATTTAGTCTGCGACGCCATGGTCTTTAATAAATCCTTTTATAAATCTACGAATTTCTCTCGCCGCGCTGGTATCCAGCTCATCACAGAGAGATACGAAACGATCCCTTTCTACTCCATTGATCCGAATCACTAATTGGCTATCCTTTTTTTTTATTTTTCTATTTTTTTTTGTTTCACTCATGGTGTCCTTTCCTGGTAGCAGTATTCGTAATTATTCCCCCGATGAGCCAGTTGGCTCAGATCCTCTACTAAAAAAATGATTTCGGCAATCCGTCAATTGCCAAAGTGGCGTTTTTATAGTTCTTGTCGTCCGTCACTTCTTTTTCCACAAAATCAGGGACTCTAAATTTCTGGCTTTCCTTAATGCTGCTAAATTCAACTTCCAAAACAAGCAAAGGGGCCAAAATTCCTGAGAAGATATCGATCTCAAATACGTGGCCACAGTTTTCTACAAGACAGCGAGTCTTCTCAATCTGTTTTCCCTCAGTTAAAGGCCAAAGCATCTTAAATTGCCCATCAGATATTTGGCATTCCTGTTCAAAACGCTCAAGTCCACTCCCCTCTTTCAAAGTCATCCAGTATTGATTATTTCTCTGCCGAATCCGCAGTTCCCGCTGACCCTGCAGGATTAAATAGCCCTGTTTGATTTCCTCTCTGACAGCTTTTTCCAGTAACTCTTCAGGAAGGTGTGAAACAACAAATTTCCGTTCTATTTCCAACTGTTGCTTCATTAACTATCCTTCAGCACCCGCTCGATTTCTGTCCACAGAGCGAGGTAAGCTTTATTGGCCTGTTTACCACGAGCAAAAATATCGATGGGAGCACGATATTTCCCCATTTTTTCCACATCGGAGGAATAAGGAATGGCATTACGTAAAAAACGTTTATAACGTTTGCGCATTGAAATAGCCGTTTGCTGATGCAACTGCTTACGCCCGTCAACCATAGTGAAGAATGGAATCAACTTTCTCCGACTGTAATCTTCATTTTTAAAAAATGAGGTCAACTGGTCAAAAGTACGTTCAGATAAGGTCGTCGGGATCACTGGTACTAGAACCATATTGGCAGCAGCAAAAATATTCTCCGCCAGCTGACTGATGGTTGGGGGACAGTCGAGAATGATGAGATCATATTCTTTTTTCAACCCCTTAAGCACTTGCAGCATGCGGTTTTTTCGCTTATTGATTTGCCCGAGAAAAATATCAAAATTACGAAAAGAAAGATGTGCTGGAATAATATCAAGGTTAGCGAAATCGCTCGCTTTGACCTGTTTCAGAATCTCTCCGTAGACTTTAAAAAACCGACCACCCCAGTCTTTTTTCGGAGCAGGCTTAACCCTGAAATAAAATGAGGAAGCCCCTTGGGGATCAAGATCAAGCAACAACGTTCTATACCCAGACTTGGCCGCCCAATAGGCGATATTCACGGCTGATGCGGTTTTTCCAACCCCACCTTTCATACTATAGCATGCCAGAATTTTCATTCATCCAAACCCTTCTTTGGATCGGTTTCAAATAGTTTCTTAAATTGAGCACTGATCGATTCATCAATAAAAACAGTAATATTATCCACCACCAAGCTACGCTCATTAACTTGTTTGTTAAAAAGCACGGCAGTCAGGCCATTGATACTTGCAAGCTGGTCAGCAGACAGATTCTTCCCCTGACCCAAGTGCATCAGAAACTCACGCTGCACAGAGAAATCGTTAAAACGCCCCAGATTATCTTGAAGCACTTTCAAGAGTTTAACCAGTTGTCTGACTTCCTTCGCAGGAAAAAGCTCGGTGAACAATTCTAATAGGTAGCGTATTTTTTTACATTCAATCCGTAGATCATGAACCGCTTGGTCTGGAGTATCAGCATTGATGGCAATCCCATCCGCATGGATCAATTGGTATTGGGAAATGATTTTTTCACCTGCCAACTGTCTGATTTTCATCCCCGATTGCTTTGTTGCCAATTCTGGAGGTTGATGCAGAGTTCGCGACAGACAACTGATTTGTTCCAGATACGCTGTTCCGGCCAGATAATTGGCCACCCTTTTAAAAGCAGTGGTGCGGCGGCGTTTAATCCGCCTGAAAATATGATCCAGTCCCGGCCAGAGGGTTTCCGGCAACATCTTGCAGTAATAATCCTGATCGAGAAGAAAAACATCCATATCGCGTAGTTCGTTGGTTTGACTTCCCAAAGATTTTAACTCTGTCTTAAATAACTGATAGCGCTCTAAACTGAATGATTTCTTAAACAAGCTGATCAGCGAACGGGTTTTCCGAATATTGACCCGATACTGATGCACAAACTCGGTGTCGATATCATCGATGACTCCCTGTTCCTGGCGACGTGCCAGTTGAATCATTTTGACAGCCATTCTGGAGATCGCCGCTTCTGCAGGCTCTGTCGCTGTCAATTCAAAGATTGCTTTTTTCTCTGGATGATTGCCCTCCGAACTACTCGGTAACAGCAAGCTCCGCAGATTCAAATCCGGCAATTCTTCGGGCTTAATCGCAGCAAGACATTTTCTGATCTGAGAATATTCCTTTTTATAGCCACGCAAAGGAAGAGTTTTAATAAAATAGAAATTCAGGTTATTTGAACCGATCACAGAGTAGAGCTCCATTCGAACAACAATTTTTTCATCTGTATTGGTAATAGCAAAGTGATCAGTTTTCAGATAGCAGGAATATTTTGGCACAAAAGCACGAATTGGGCTGAGCTCTTCTAATTTGTCGGCCAGGTTCCCCACTGGAAGCTGCCACCAGAAACGACTTTCACCCTGCACACTGCAAGATGCCAACAAATTGTCATTGCCATCCAAGAGTTGGAATTCATCTTTGTTTTCCTGAATTAACAACAATCCAGATTGACAGATATCCCAATCATAATTATCCAGAAGGATCAAATTCTTCTGCTTCCCTGTCCCCACACAAAGAGCATAGCTTTTTGGCAGAATCGCTCTCAACTTCTGAGAAGAAATTTTATTATGAAGCCGATAGCAGGCTTGAGTTGCCGTTTCCATCATATTTTACGATACCCACCTTAACGCACAGCAAATGTCTATACAATGTATATATTTACAGCTAAAGAATCAAGGGGTTAAGTTCATCTTTTCACATATAGAACTTACAAATCCTAAAGAAAGCCCTAACATACCGCTGTGATAATAATCGTGCGTTTAATCATTATTTTAAATGTAACGTTTCAACATCACCACATTGGAAAATACGTTTTTTCTATCCATTTTGATAATCACAGGCAAGTCACACCACACATTACGGTCTCAAGAGGTTTCTCATTTTTAAATACGCCATATCTCTTTTCATAGCTATCCTGCTTGTGGCACCTGCACCTGCTGCTCCAAAGGCTGAACAGCATCAGTATCTCAAAAAAACCGGATCCAAAATAATTCCTTTTAATTGGCAGTTGGAGCAGGGATACGATCTGAAACTGACAACTGACCTTGGTAGGGAACGTGACATCACTCGGATGGCTGCCGATTTTTCTACTCAATCCTGGACAATCGACGATCCAACTTTGGAAACCAATATAGATGTCTCTCGTAACAACAATGAATTGATTTTCAATGGCGTTTTCAAAGGTAAAAAAATCAGAAGAACGATCATGATTGATTCTGCCCCTTGGTACCAGGCACTGTCATTCTCGTTACGTCAGTTTAGCAACCAAAATCGTAAGCATATTGAATTTTGGAGTATTCGCCCGGACAATCTGGCGGTTCATCACTTGCAGGCAAACAGGGAGGCTGAAGAATTGCAGACCATTGAAGGGATAACCAGTACAGCCATCAAACTAAAGATACAGCTCACCGGTCTCAAATCAACCTTCTGGAGCTGCTATTATTGGCTGCGAAAATCGGACGGTGTGTTTATCCGTTACGAAGGGCCAAGTGGCCCGCCTGGTTGGCCACTGACAACTGTTGAGTTGATTAACTCTCCAGCCCAAGCAAAATTGGATGGCAGCTTGCAACAGATTCAATAAATTTCAGGAATAAAAGTCTGATCTGTCAGGTACAAAAGAGCATTGAGGGAAGCATTTTTTTTACATCGCAACCTTCAAAAACCACAACAACCTTGAGTTTGATTGTGTCTTATCTCTTCCTGCAATTTCTCCAAGGTTTTTCATGCTGGCTTTTTTGGAAAATCATAGTTCAGAATACGGGCACAGCCTTGATAATTTTGTTCCCAACGTTCAATGTCCAACTCAAAGTTCAAAACGGCACAGGTCGGCAGCCAGTCGGGAGAATCGGAGCAAAGCCATTCTGCCAGTTCAGTAAGTCCTGGGTTGTGGCCAATTAAGGCGACATGCTCATATTCCGGAAGTTCATCAATCAATTTGAGCAGTATTTTGATTTTAGCCCCAAAAATTATCAATTTATAGATTATTCTATCTTTTGGGATTCCAAGTTCCTGCGCAATGAGACGAGCCGTCTTCCCGGCTCGTTTCGCCGAACTGCTGATCAGAAGATCCGGGATGTCACCACGCTTGAATATCCGCTTACCCATCATCGGAGCAGCCTTTTTGCCTCGTCCATTCAAAGGGCGGTCAAAATCGGAAAGGGCAGCATCACTCCAATCTGATTTGGCATGACGAATTAAAGTTAAACGTTTCATCCTTGTTCCTCAATGGTTATATTCAGGCGATAGTCAAAGGCAGCTTCAAATAAGTCCCCCTTGCTTTGGGCACCATAGAGTTCCACCGATAAATCATCTTTCCCAAATAATTTGAGCTCAAAATTATCTTCATGAACCCGACATGCAATATCGCTGATTTGCCGGTTGCGACGACGATCTAACCCATCCGCCAGACGTAAAATCCCTCCTAATTTACGCACCAGAGCCTGATCCTCAACGTTTAGCTGAAAAAAGTTTTCATGCGATTTCTTTGGCTTTGCCTTGCGATGGTAGCGGGCAATGTTTGCAATAACCTCCCGCTCACGGGGGGTAAAACCAAACAGATTTGCATGTCGGATCAAATGATAGGAATGCTTATGGTGTCGGTCATAACCAATAAAGTAACCGATATCATGTAACAATGCGCCAGCTTCAAGCAATTGCCCATGCCGGGCAGACAACTGTTTTTTTGCAGCAACTGCAGCAAAGATCTTCATTGCCAGCCGGTTAACTTGAGTTGAGTGCAACTCATCAAACCGGCACGAATGGGCAAACTCAAGGAGAGAGTCCCGCCAGTCACGAGATTGTTGCGGTTGAGAGATCAAACCACGCTTTTGCAGGCTTTGCAGAATCAATCCTTCGCGAATGCCCTGAGCGTTGATGCGCAATTGATTCGTCCGCATCTGCCACATCAACTCATCAGTCAGAATGATTCCTGCCAGAATAATATCAGCCCGTTCCGGGTTCAACCCTGGGATGTTCAGGCGTTCTTTGTGTGTTTTACGAGACAACATGGCCAACAGGTGAATGATCTCGGAATGCAGAACTTCGTAGCGATGCACCGATTCATACTGTTCTCCACGCATTGCCATGACCATGCTGCCGATGTTCGTCATGGTTCCCCCGGAACCAATCAGACAAGTGGCCGCCAAGCCGGCTCCAACCTCCGTTTTCTTCAAAGTTTTACGGATATACTTGCGCAGTTTCTTCAGGTCAGAGTGGCTGATAGAACCACTATGGAGGAATTTCTCTGTCAAAAAAACTGCCCCCAATTCCAGAGAAGTGATTGTTTCTGCATGATGACCAGTCGCAAGAACAATCTCAACGCTACCACCACCGATGTCAGCCACTCCATAACGTTGCTGCGCCATCGCAAAGTTATGATGCACACTCAAGGTAGCCAGCTCGGCTTCTTCTGATCCTGAAATAACTTTGATATCGAGATCCGTTGCTGCCTTTACTTGCCTGAGAAACTCATTGCGATTAAGAGCTTTACGCACGGCACTGGTCGCAACAACAGCAGCAATTTCAGCATTGAGACCAACACTGATTTTTGCCATTCTTCGTAGCGCATCAATCGCTCGATCTATGGCCACTGAAGAAATAAACCCGGTTTTGGTCAAACCTTCACCGAGTCGCACCATAGCTTTTTCATCATCCAGAACCCGAAAGCTCCCCTGCGGGTCTGCCTCTACAATAATACAGCGAATTGAATTTGTGCCGATATCTATCGCTGACAGCCGAGTATTTGCCTGAAAATCAGAGGTAAGCTTGCGATCAACGAACATAATATTTTCCATGAGAACAACGTATCCTTGCTAATTGCTACCAAGTTAGTTATATTTCACACAGGCGTAATCGTAGCATATTTCTACATCAATTTTTATGAGGATAATATTATGGGTTGTCTAAAAGGAACATCTCTAGTTAAAAAGAAAGATGCAAAATTTACCTGTGAAAAATGTGAGGCACTGGTGCAGAAAAAAAATCACGTCTGCAAACCAGTCAAATTGAAATTAAAAGATAAAAAAACAACGTAAAAAAGCTCTAAATCATTTGAACACATCCACGCCTGCTTTCCAATAGAACCCCGCTTAGACTTCAGTTCCAACTAACAGTTTATTTGCATTCACATGAATTCCCGGTAGCTTGTCGTGCTTTTTTTGCGTCTGCTCACATGATTCTTACACTTCTCCTTTATGTTCCGCAAATCATCTACAGTTTGAAGATTATGGAGAATGCAAATGGACCAGGTTTCATCCGAAACAATCAATACTGCTGAGTTTTTACCAGCTAAACCGATTGATGAAAACATTGGAGCTCAGAATAAGATAGAATTTGATCTGAACGATCCAGCCCTGTATCTCAACCGAGAATTAAGTTGGCTGCAGTTTAATGATCGAGTCCTTGAACAGGCCAAAAATAGAAAAAAACCATTACTGGAAAGAGTCAAATTTCTTGCTATTTCTGGTTCAAATATGGACGAATTTTTTATGAAGCGGATTGGTGGACTCAAGCAACAGGTGGCCGCCGGAATTCAAGAAGCGACCGCCGATGGCCGAACTCCACAGCAACAACTTGACGAATGCCATTCAACCATAAAAGGATACCAAGCTCAGAAAGAGCGGGTGAGCAAAAATATTTTCTCTGATCTTCGCAAACAGGGAATCGAAATTCTTAGCTTTAAAGAGCTGACAGAAAAGGAACAAAAAGAGGCTCGGGGCTTTTTTTACGACAACATTTTCCCGCTAGTCACACCACAATCAGTTGACCCAGCTCACCCCTTCCCCTTTATTTCCAATCTATCACTCAATCTACTTGTAACCCTGCGCTACCCAGGAGGACAGGAAATCTCTTTGGCTCGGGTCAAAGTACCCGTTGGTGCAGGAGCGAATCGCTTTGTCCGGGTTGGGACTCAAGGCCATCGGTTTGTATTGTTGGAAAATGTTTTAAAAAATAATCTGGATTTATTGTTCCCGGGAATGGACATTCTCAGCTGTGAACTGTTCCGGGTCACCCGCAATGCCAACACAAGTAAGCAGGAAGAACATGCTGATGACTTGTTGGCCTTGATCGAGACAGCATTACAATATCGCCGAGTTGCCCCAATCGTTCGCTTACAGGTTAACCCAGATATTTCGCTGTTGCATCGTGGAAGATTGGCTTCAGAGTTAGGGCTAAATGAAGAGAAAGATGTCTTCATCTCAAACGACATGCTTGGTTTACATGATCTTTGGGAGTTGTATCGTTTAGAGTTACCCCAACTAAAAGATTCTCCCCATTATCCAATCGATCACCCATTACTAGCCAAAGAACGTAGCATCTTTCATAGTATCCGCGAACTCAAGAATATTTTACTTCAACACCCCTACGAATCCTTTACGACTTCCGTAGGGCGATTTCTTTATGAAGCCGCAACCGACCCCAAGGTGCGCGGGATAAAAATGGCTCTCTACCGTACCGATCCAGACAGCGAAATTGTTAACTATCTGATTCGGGCAGCCCAGAATGGTAAGCAAGTTGCCGTCGTTGTCGAACTCAAAGCCAGCTTTGATGAACAATCAAATATTAAACTAGCTTCCCGGATGGAAGAGGCTGGCATCCATGTTACCTATGGGGTGGTCGGGCTGAAAACTCACGCAAAACTTATTCTGGTTATCCGTCAGGACTATAAGGGATTAAGGCGTTATGTTCATATTGGCACCGGCAACTATCACCCGATTACAGCACGTCTTTATTCAGATTTGGGAATGTTTATTTACGACAAAGCAGTAGGCCGTGACGCAACAGAATTATTCAACTACCTGACGACCGGATTTACCCCCAAACGCGACTATACAAAATTGCTTCCCGCACCAAAAATTCTAAAAAAAGTATTGTTGGATAAAATTGAGAGAGAAATCTCCGGCCACTCGGAAAAAAAACCAGGTTTGATTCGTTTCAAAATGAATGCTCTGGAAGATATCGATATTGCCAAAGCACTTTATCAGGCATCCCAAGCTGGGGTTAAAGTTGAACTATTGGTTCGAGACAGCTGCCGGATTCGGCCTGGAATCACGGGGTTGTCGGAGAATATTCGGGTCATTTCAATCATTGGACGTTTTTTGGAACACACACGGATTTATTATTTCCAGAATGGTGGGGAAGAGGAATTCCTCATCGGCTCAGCGGATGCAATGAAACGCAACCTTGAATATCGGGTTGAGGCACTGGTTCCGGTAGAAAGTAAATCTCTCCGGGCACAGTTGCGTGAATTCATAGAATTGCAATTAAATGACAAGGTTAGTGCCTGGAATTTACAATCAGATGGTTCCTATATACCAGTCAATCCACAACCAAGAAAAGGGGCAGAAGGTTGCCATGAAAAGCTGATCAAACTGGCAGAGAAACGTCAACACGAAGCGCAACGTCTACGCAAACGAAAATCACGCCAGGCAGGAGAACGTAATCTGAAAAAAAACTGATTTGGCGAGGCTATGCTGTGTTGGTTGCTACTATTGATCTGATGTTGTCATTGCTTGTAATTGGAAAATTTCGATTGGTAAGACAAACGAACTCCCCTGGATTTTATCGCAGGGGAGTTTGTTTGTTAAACTGACCCGTAAAATGAAGCAATTAAACAAAAACTTTTCTACGATGGAAAATTCTGAATACCACCATGACGAATAATTTCACCATCAACCTGATAAACAACATCTTCAGCGATATTAGTGGCTAAATCACCCATCCGCTCCAAGTAACGTGAGATTGATAAATAATAAATCAGGCCATCCAGATTGTCTGGATTGGTTCGGATTGCTTCTTTAACTCGAGAAAAATTACCCCGGTGCATAATATCGACTTCATCATCAAGATGAATCGTCTCACGAGCCAAGGTACTATCCCTCTCCACCAGAGAATCGAGAGCCATCTTGATCATTTTTTCAACTAACTGAGCCATGGTCGCAATATCATAAGGGCAATCAATCTTGTTGGTCGCATCAAGATCCAGTGCCCGATCAGCAATATTGACTGCAAAGTCAGCTACCCGTTCCAGATCATTGTTGATTTTCAACACCGAGACAATGAAACGCAGGTCGGTTGCAACCGGTTGATGCAGCGCCAATATCTTTAGGCACTCTTCTTCCAGCTCAATTTCCATATTGTCTATTTGATCGTCTCCCCCTTTGACCTGCTCTGCAAGCGCACGGTCACCAGTGAGAAGAGCCTGCACCGCTTGCTTGACACGTCCTTCAACTTCGGCTCCAAGGGTGAGAAGTTCCTTTTTCAGAACATTGAGTTCCTGCTGCATAAGAACAGCCATAATTCCTTCCTTTCGTAATTTGGATCAACCGAAACGTCCGGTGATATAATCTTCTGTCTGCTGGTTTTGTGGTTTCACAAATAGTTGATCTGTCAGCCCATATTCAATCAAGTTCCCTTCAAACAAGAACGCGGTATGATCGGAAACCCGGGCAGCTTGCTGCATATTATGAGTCACAATAATAATCGTATAATCATCACGCAGCTCCTTAATTGTTTCCTCAACCCGAGCTGTCGATTTAGGATCCAAGGCACTGCAAGGTTCATCCATCAGAATCACCTTAGGGTTAACTGCAATTGCCCTGGCAATGCAGAGACGCTGCATTTGCCCACCGGAGAGACCAAGTGCACTTTCCTGAAGTCTATCTTTCACTTCATCCCAGAGTGCAGCAGCCTTTAAACTGGTTTCAACCCGTTCATCAAACAGTTTTTTGTCTTTTTCTCCCGCAATCCGTAAACCATAAATAACATTTTCATAAATTGATTTTGGGAAAGGGTTGGACTTCTGAAAAACCATCCCCACCTTCCGCCGCAGCTCAATGATGTCGGTATTCTGATCGTAAATACTTTCCCCTTCCAGAATAACTTCACCCTCAATTCGACAACCATCAATCAAGTCATTCATCCGATTGAAACAACGAATCAATGTGCTTTTGCCACAGCCCGATGGACCGATCAATGCGGTGACTTGTTTTTCCGGAAAACTGAGGTCAATCCCATGTAATGCTCTGGCATTGCCTGGATAATAAAACTTCAAGTCATTCACCTGAATAATCGGGTTCTCAATTCTGCTCGTGGTCATGATATTTTTATGCTCCTAAAAAGTTCCAAAAGTGTAACGTTTTTTCATTTTATTGCGTAAGTGAATCGCCACACTGCTCATAATCAATACGATTAACACCAGCAGTAAAGTCGTGACAAAAACCATCGGTTTCGCCGCCTCAACGTTGGGTGATTGAAAACCAATGTCGTAAATATGAAAGCCCAGATGCATAAACTTACGATCAAGATGGAAAAATGGAAAATTGCCATCAATCGGCAGTGCTGGTGCCAACTTGACCACCCCGGTGATCATCAGTGGAGCCACCTCACCAGCGGCGCGAGCCATCGCCAGAATCAATCCGGTCATAATTCCAGGAGAGGCCATCGGCAATAAAATTCTCACCAAGGTTTGAAACTTTGTTGAACCCAAAGCGTAAGAACCTTCGCGCATCTCCCGCGGAATTGCTCCAAGGGCTTCTTCGGTTGAAACAATCACCACCGGAACCGTCAACAGAGCAAGAGTTAAGCTCGCCCAGAGCAGACCTCCTGTACCAAAAGTAGGAGTTGGCAACCGTTCCGGGAAAAAGAACGAATCAATGCCATGCCCAATTCCGTAGATGAAAAAACCGAGGCCAAAAATTCCATACACAATTGATGGAATCCCCGCCAGATTGTTCACCGCAATCCGCACGATTCTGACCAATATTCCGTCCTTAGCATATTCACGCAGATATATTGCCGCAACCACTCCCAGAGGAAAGCTGAACAAACTCATGACAAAAATCAGCATAACTGTCCCAAAAATAGCCGGAAACAAACCTCCTTCAGTGTTAGATTCCCGCGGTTCGCCGACAAATAACTCAGCAAGTTTTTTCAGATAAAAAACAACCTTGTCGCTTATAGACATTTGGTTTGGTGCATATACTTGAAAAATATCAGCCAAGACAATCTCCGACTCTTGTCCATTAGCAGCAACAAAAATCGCTCTCGCCTGGCGAGCTTTTTCGGTACGCTTAGTCTGTAGTTCGACCAAATTACCAAATTTCTGGCTAAATACTTGTTTCTCATCATTTAATTTCTGTCGATCTGGGTCATTTTCTGCAACATTTTGAAAATCAAGTTTCAGGGTCTTAAGCCGTATCTGTTCTATCCGATAGCTGGCAGCCTTGAGCTTATCCTCCAGCTCTGACAGTTGTCCCAGTTCACTCTCAACCATTCCAAGTGCCTCGGATAAGTCATCGACAGTCGCAGAAAGAGCGTTACCTGTTCCCGCATCAAGCCCTTTGAGAACACCATAAAAATCTCCATGCTCAACCCGTTCGAGAACCAGCAATTGATCCGGGGTTTGTTCAGAAACAATTTGATCTTCATCAATCCAGCGAAAATCAAGCCCATATAAATCACGATTGGCAATTTTATATTGGCGTCGCAGACCTGAGTTGTCAGATGTTGGCTCGCTACGGATCAGTTTACCAACAACCTGACTACCATCCTTAAGCCTCAACTCCTGCAGCTCGGAAGGCCAGAAAACCCCCAAACCGTTCATCATAATGACAGCCAGTAGTACAATTGCGGTCAACAGAGTCACAGCTAAAGCTGCTCCCGACAACCAAACCATCGGTTCGCCAACCCGCCAGTATCTGTTCATATATTTCATTTTAGTCATAGTTGATACACTCGCAAAAAAAGATGGCTAAGACATTTCTAAAAACGCCCATATTTGGCTCGTAAACGCTGTCGCACAATTTCTGCCACCGTATTGACGATAAAAGTCATCACGAACAGAATGACGGCAGTGAGAAACAGGGTCCGATAAAGAGATCCATCCACTGGTGCTTCTGGAATTTCAACCGCAATATTGGCTGACAAGGGTCGCATTCCATTAAAGATGCTCAAATCCATGATTGCAGTATTTCCAGTCGCCATCAGAACAATCATGGTTTCACCAACTGCCCGGCCAAAACCAATCATTGTTCCGGCAAAAATTCCCGGGCTGGCTGAGGGGAGAATAACCCGCCAGACCGTCTGCCAGCGGCTGGCACCAAGAGCCAAAGACGCAGCTTTAAGGCTGGGGGGGACATTCGACAGAGCATCTTCTGAGATCGTAAAAATAATCGGGATGACCGCAAAACCCATCGCAAAAGCAATGATGATACAGTTGCGTGGATCGTAGCGAGTGCCCATTTCAGTAAACAGCCACTGCTTTAAATCACCAGCAAAAAACCAATTTTCCAATCCCGGACCAAGAACTGCGGCAATTGCTACGGCAATAATTATAACTGGCGCTATGGCTAGAAATTCAAACCCTCGTTCAACTCGCTTCAAAGGTTCAATCTTACGCGCAGCTTGCCACAGGGCAATACTGATCATTAATGCAGCCGGGATCAGGATAAGACTCAAAAACATCGAACCGAGAGAGCGCTCAATCAACGGAGCCAGCCAAAGTGCGGCTAGGAAACCAATAATAACTGTCGGGATGGCCGCCATAACTTCAACTGCTGGCTTGACAACTCCCTTGAATTTGGGTCGGGCAAATTGACTGGTATAAATAGCGCCAAAAATTGCCAGCGGAACAGCAAACAGCATGGCATAGAACGTTCCCTTCAAAGTACCAAAAATCAGTGGCGATAAACTCAGCTTGGGCTCGTAATCGTCAGTTCCAGCAGATGACTGCCACGCCCAGGCTGGCTCCGAGTAGCCTTCGTACCAAACCTTGCCAAATAAAGTCTTGAAGCTGATTTCAGGGTGGGGAATATCCAACTTCCAGCTACTCAACTGACCCTGTTCAGTCAGGGTCATCATCCCATCGCCACGGGTCGTTAGTGCATAGTGGGATATTTTTTCTGGTGGGTCTATGCCAACCAAAAATCGTTCACTGGTCATATGGCTGATCTGAACACCACCAGAAGCAAAACTCACCACAGATTTATCGTGGGGAGTCGGAGAAACTGATCGAATCGGCTCAGCATGTCCGGTTAGTTCATGAATAAGAGTCAACTTCCAGCCAGTATCCGAATTTCGAACTGGGAACCAGGTCGTTAACCCACCCTGGTTGTCACCTACAATCAGCGAGACATCCCCAAACACCAGATTCAGCGCAGTGATCTCACGGTGATCAGAAAAGGCCTGGGTCACTTCTTCAAGAAGCGGAGTTTCGATGTCGGACAGATTCCAACGCAGGATCTCCCCTTGATTGGTTCCAGCATAGAGCTGGATACCATCGTTGCTCAGAATCATCGTGGTAATTTGACCAACAGCAGTATTTTCCAGTTGGTGTGTTGCTTCAACCAGCTCTGCAGCACCAAACAGACTTTCGACTTCTTCGGTTAAACTGACCCTCAAAGTTCCATTTTGAAGTAAATCAACTCGCACCTGGCGATCTTCTTCATTGATCCGGGCAACAACCTGTTCCGACCGACCTGTTGCTGGAGCAGCAAAAGCCGCCTGTCGTTCTATGCTATGCTGAATACTGCGGAGATTGTTGTTGTTTTCATCAAAGAATGGAGAGAACTTGACCTGTTCAATTGTCACACTGCCATCATTCCAATGCAGAACATGGTTCAACCGCCCATAGCGTTGTATCGACACCAACGACTGAGAACCTGATTCGCTGATAAACTGATAATTGTCAAGACCGGAACCATCTGTCACATTGAAAAACCGGACAAGACCACCGCTATCAACAATATAGCCGGTCTCCAGATACTCATCCATCCCAAGGGTGAAAACCTGCTTTCCGGTCTTGTCGCCAGGCAATTGAAAGCTAGTGTATAACTGCGAGTCGGGAGAGTAAAAGAGTGGCAGCGAAACCTTTGTAATCAGAAGCAAAATCAAGACAACACTAACAATAACCGCCATCCCACCTATCGTGATAATCCACGCAGCGATTCGATCATTTCTTTTTATCTTCTTTAAAAAAGCTGGATTCATAACCCCTTACCCACACCCTTTGGACAGAAACAGGCTCTGCCAGATCAACGGGACAGAGCCTGCTTGTTTTACCTTTTATCAGTTAGTTAAGCAGAGCCAACTGCTGCTCAACAATTTCTGCCGTCAGGGGCAAATAACCGTCTTTGATGACGATCTCTTGTCCCTCTTTGGAAAGAACAAATTTGAGAAATTCTCTAACCAGAGTTGGCAACGGCTTATTTGGCTCTTTAACAACATTGACATAAAGCATACGCCCGAGTGGGTATTTTCCGTTCATAACATTTGCGTATGTCGGCTCGTATTGAGTATCGCCCTGTTTCTTGCCCAGAGAGATGGCTTTGACACCAGAAGTCTTGTAACCGATACCGGAGTAGCCGATCCCAGCTTTATCCTCAGTCACGCCAAGGACAACCGAAGCACTGCCAGGCTGTTCTTTAACAGTATCTTTATAGTCGCCCTTGAAGAGAGCTTTCTTTTTAAAGTAACCGTAGGTTCCAGAAGCAGAATTACGTCCATAAAGACTGATCGGTTTCTTAGCCCACTTACCAGACAAGCCAAAGTCACCCCAAGTGATAGCATCTTTCGATCCACCTTTAAGTGTTTTTGAAAATGCTGCATCCACTTGCTGTAAAGACATACCGTCGATCGGGTTATCTTTGTTGACAAAGACTGCCAGGGAATCCAGAGCAACACCGATGGTAGTTGGTTTAAAACCGTACTTGGCTTCAAACTTCTGAATTTCTTTATTTTTCATACCACGTGACATTGGCCCCAATTGACTGGTTCCTTCAATCAGTGCCGGAGGAGCAGTACTGGAACCCTTGCCTTCAATCTGAATATTCACATTCGGGTACTTCTTGCGAAAACCTTCGGCCCAAAAAGTCATCATATTGTTCAGAGTATCGGAGCCAACGCTGTTCAAATTACCGGCAACACCTTGAACCTTGATGTATTGACTGATGTTTACGTCAACTTTAAGTGGGTTGGCAAAACTGGTAGTGGCAAATACAGCCAGAACCAGAAGAGCCAAGCTTAAACATTTTAATTTCAGTGGTTGTTTCATTTTCGACCATCTCCTTGAATATTTTTATCGTTAGTTAATGATGGCGTCGCAAAAACTCACCAACTGCGTGCCTTGCATTTGGCAGTTTTTACTTAGCCATCCATTGTTTTACTTTCTTGTGAAAGCATCAATTGATGGTCGAGAAGATGAACTCAGAATGTTAGGATTGTGTTAGCAGGAGGTGAGCGTTTTACTAAATTGCTTGTGTCCAACCATTCATACAGCACATTATTAAGAGCACTTAAGGGTCGGCTAAAAACAATGAGTTAGCCAACCAAACTCCTTGGCATGAAAAATTATCAAATACATTCAAATTGATGGTAAAACTCGACATCGATAATTGATTGGCATGAACATTGGTTAATAAGGAGGCATGAGTACAGAAATCATGAAATCACTAAAATTTAATTCCTCCGGGAGCTTGATGTTCCAGCACCACCAATTAAGTTGCAGGAAAAATTCACAATAACTGTGAAATCTTCTTTGTTAATGAAGGATAAGCAGTCTCAAGGCTCGGGAAGAGTTGAAGATCTTTTTAGCTCTCTCGTTCCACGCGCCTTCCGGGGAGATCTATAAATGTGTGAAAACCAAAACAGAATGACCTTTGAAAAGCGTGACGATATCAACGTAAACCGATTGCCGAAAAAAACATCCGTTTACTTAAATCTGATGTAAAGATTTCACCTTTGGTCATTGATGGCAACTGGGGTCCCGGAAAGACCGAGTTCTGCCAGAAACTCATCCACTTGATCAAAGACGAAGAGACAAACTTACGACCGATTTATGTCGATGCATTCAAGGCAGATCATGCCAATGAACCTCTGATGACCCTGATGGCGGCTGTTTTGACAGCGCTGCCTGAAGCTGAACGGCAACCATTAATCAAAAAGGCATTGCCAGCCATAAAGTTTGGCGTCAAGACCACCCTGAAAGCTGGAACGAGTTGGCTGCTGAAACAGGATACAGCTGATGTGGTCGACGGGTTTGAGACGGAATTGAAAAATGCCGGTGACGAGTTAATCAATCATGCCGTTGAATCGCTGCTGGTCAACCATGTTGCCGCAGAGGAAAACATCAACACCCTCCAAGCGGCACTGGCTGAACTGGCAAATGAAACACCGATTGTTGTGTTCATTGACGAACTCGACCGCTGTCGCCCCGATTTTGCCGTCAATATGCTCGAAAATATCAAACATGTCTTCAATATTGAAGGTGTCCAGTTCGTGTTGATTACCAATTTCGACCAACTCCGTTCATCAATCAATCATTGCTATGGAAACGGTCTTGATGCCCAGCGATATCTGGACAAATTCGTCCAGTTCAACCTGAGTCTTTCCGATACTCACAAGCCAAACGGCCATGAAGCTGTTCTTGCGTCGGTCACTCACCAGCAAACACTGATCAATGAAAGTGAGTTGCTGGATAACACAAATTTGAATGCGGCTGGTATTAGCGATTTTTTGACTACGCTTATAACGGTAAATCAATTGTCACTTCGTGAAGTTGAAACTTTTGTTTTATATATGGAAATTTATCAGACACTGACGGATAAAAAAGGGTTGGCCGATAGCGTCATCTTCGGCTATTGCCTATTGAGTATTTGGGGAATTTTTCTCTACTGTTTCAAGTATGATATCGCCGACAATATGGTTCGGGGTGAGGTCATAGTGCCAGAAATTGCGAAAGTTTTAGGGAAACTACAATTGTTCCGAAAATGGGACAGTATTTACCCAGATCATGCCGATGCTATAATGGCAATGACCTGTATTGAATATACCAATTCCGATAAAAAGTTCTCTTTTTCTACGGAGGAAGAGCAACAACGCTGGAAGAAAAGTATTGGCGAATTATTCCAAAATGGTTATGGAAGCAGCCCCGGCAGTTTTCAGACAATTATTTCCAGAACAATCGAAACCCTCAAGTTGAGTAGTTGATTGAAAACCATCTGGCATTGGTGTTTTCAGCACAAATCCACCTAAAAAGCAATTTGCAAAAAATGCAACAGCTCAAATTCAGGCTGGTCACCCTGACTCCGCTGATCAGTAACCCGGCAGAAAAAGAGGCCTTTGGACGATCGCTACAATGAATAGGATTGAATGACCACGATGATCCACCTCCATACCAGCAAAATATTCACCAACGACCTGACCAAATCAGGTTGCGTCCTCCCTTCAGCTGAGAATAAAAGCGCTGGCTGGAACTGGTACGCCCACCGCATCACCTTGATGCGGAAAAAGTGTATTATCGTTATGGAAGAAGCCTGCCGTTATGCACTGATCTTTATCGGTTTGAAGAAGAAAAGTTTCTCCCAATTCGATAAAGTTCTGGCTAGCCGTATTATTGCTGAAGCAAGTTGGCTATGTGACTTGTCACACCCCGAGCCGAACGAGCAGCTGATTGTAGCGGTTGAACAGAAATGTTCTTCCACCATCTGGTCTCAAGGGTTGGATCGCAGCGTACAATCACATATAAGACAGGTCGCTGACGAGATAGAGTACTTGGTTAAATGTCACTTTGAACAATTACCCGAATCGGCTGAAGAAGAATTCACTTTAGGCTTCCAAGTCAATGAAAGGTATCGTAAGCGCAAAGGCGACAAGGATTATTTTGTTCCCCATAAAATTTGGCGCGCCTCTCTTTTGGCATTGCTGGTACCTCAAGTAAGATCGAACGTGGTCAATATGGCGGACTTCAGAAAGGGTCTGGAAAATGACTGATAAGATCATCATCTATCAATCCGTAGACGGCAAGGCTGCTCTTGAAGTGCGACTGGAGCAGGAAACTGTCTGGCTGCGTCAGAAGCAGATAGCTGAACTGTTTGGACGTGAACGATCCGTGATTACCAGACATATCAACAACGTCTTTCGTGAAGATGAACTAGAGAAAAAAAGCAATGTGCAGAATATGCACATTGCAAATTCAGATAAACCTGTAGCTTTTTACAATCTCGATGTCATCATCTCGGTCGGGTATCGAGTAAAATCACAGCGGGGTACTCAGTTCCGGAAGTGGGCAACCCAAGTTTTGCGTGACCATCTGGTACAGGGGTACACCATAAACAAGCAAAGACTGACCGAGCAGACCGAAAAACTGGCTGAAATACAGCGAGCAATGGAGCTGCTGAGTCGAACTCTGGCCAATCAAGAGATGGTTGATAATAGTGGCAAAGAGGTGCTGCAAGTCATCACCGATTACGCCTACGCTCTGACCCTACTTGACCGTTATGATCACGGCACCTTGTCCATCGAAAAAACCTGTCCTGCCACAGATTTCATCCTTGGCTACGAAGCCGCCAACTGCATCGTCCAATCAATGAAAGGTGATTTCGACGGTTTGTTCGGTATCGAGAAAGATCAGGGTTTCAAAAGCGCACTCGGCACTATCTACCAGACCTTTGACGGCAAAGACCTTTATCCGAGTGTCGAAGAAAAGTCCGCTAACCTGCTCTACTTTATCGTCAAGAACCACGCCTTCAGCGACGGTAACAAACGGATTGCCGCCGCTATTTTTATCTATTTTCTCAACGCTAACCGTATCCTCTACCGTGAAGATGGTAGTAAGCGCCTGGCCGACAACGCCTTGGTTGCACTGACCCTGTTGATCGCTGAAAGCAAGCCTGAAGAGAAAGATACAATCGTCAAGGTGATTGTCAGTTTGATTAACCGGTGTAACGAGTAGTTAAGAGAGAGATTGGAATGTCAAGTTCTGCAATCACAATTGAAAAAATTTAAAGGTGACAGCATCTACGCAAGCTTAACTAAATCGTATTATTGGATTGTTTCTTCTATACGCATCCGCGGCAGCAACAGGGTGAAGCAGCTGCCCTCCCCTGGCTGACTGACAACCAGAATTTCTCCGTGATGAGCATGAGCAACATGCTTCACAATCGCCAGACCAAGACCAGTTCCACCAAGATTGCGACTTCGAGCCTGGTCAGCACGATAAAAACGCTCAAAAAGTCGTGGAAGATGTTTCTGTTCAATTCCACAACCAAAATCTTCGACTCGAATACTGATTTGCTGATCCAGTTCCATTGCCGTGACCATAACCTGACAACCGGGTTCACTGTATTTGATAGCATTCGTTAGCAGATTGATAATCGCCTGCTCTAACAACGAAGCATTGATTCGCGCTTTAAGCTGTTTGGGACAATCAATTTGCAGGGTAATCTGCTGTTGCAGAAGCAAACTTTCACAAGCGACTCTGGCACTATCCAGAACCGGGAGTAATGGTTCACAACTCAGATCCCAGCCCCCTTGCTCAGCACCCTGTTCTATGCGTGACAGATTGAGAAGATCCTCGACTAAGGCATTCAGACGCTCGCTCTGTTTGAAGATAATTTGTAGAAAGCGTTGGCTGGCAGCATTTGTCACTTCATCATCAAGCAAGGTTTCAACCGCCCCGCGTATAGCAGTGATCGGTGTTTTCAGTTCATGGGAAACATTGCCAACAAAATCACGGCGAACCGATTCAAGCTGACGTAATCGGGTCAAATCGTGCAGTACGATCAAAACCCCGATTCGACTATCGTCGGTACCAGTCAGTGGTGTTGCCTGAACATGGAGGTAACGTTTGCTCGATCCATGCATCACCAACTCTTCTTCAAGTGGTTCTCTCTGATTCAGTGCCTGACGGATGAAGCGCTGTAGCTCGGCTTGACGGATCACCTCTTGAATGGGTCGACCAGGATTCAGCTGAGGTGAAACTGCAAACAGTTCAACTGCAGCCATATTCAGGCGAATAATTCGCTCATCATTATCTACCGCAATAATCCCCTCAATCATACAGCCAAGGATTGTTTCAATTTCACTGCGTTGCTCAACTTCTCGTCCAATTCGATCTGCCAGCCTGGCCGCCATCTGATTCATTGCCTCACCCAAGCGCCTGGTTTCCACAGAACCAGTGATTGCCAAAGGAATATCCAGATCCCCACCGGAGAAACGTTGAGCACCATCGGTCATCAGCTCTAGAGGGCGGCTGAGTCGCCGGGATAACCACCAACAAATGGGAGCCAACAAAACCGAGATCACCAAACCTGCAATGATCAACTTCCAATAGATCCCTTTGAGAGTGGCATCGATATCGGAAACCGGTAAAGCGGTGCGGATACTGCCAACCAGCTGCCCTTCACTGTAAACCGGGATAGCTATGTACATCAGTGATTGTCCAAGGGTATTGCTAAAGCGAATCGCCATCCCTTGCTGAGCGGCAAACGCCTGTAAAACCTCTGGTCTCTGGCTATGATTGTCCATGTGCTGAACATTTTCGTGCGAATCAGCTAACACCTTGCCATCATTTAAAATAATAGTAATTCGGGTGCCAGATTGCTCACCGAGGCGTTGGATAAGTTGGGAAAGGTGAGACGAGTCACGATTATTAAACTCTCCCTGAAGTTGGGGCTCAACCAGCTGGGCACGGGCACGCAAATCATCTGCAGTCTGTCGATAATGAAAACTACGCAGTTCCCCCGAGGCATACCAGCCAACCACCAACAAAACCAGAACAATCAATAACAGGTAGGAGGGATAAAGCTGCCAGACTAGTCGACGTCGAATCAGTTTCACAGGGCCTCCCGAAAACGGTAACCAACCCCACGCACGGTTTCAATATAATGACCACAGGAACCCAGTTTTTTCCGCAACCCGGCAATTTGCACGTCTACAGCCCGATCGGTCACAGCGTAGTCCTCACCACGAACGGCATTAACAATCTGATAGCGGGTAAATACCCAACCGGGACGGTTGGCCAAAGCTTCAAGAACCCGAAATTCGGTAAAGGTCAGATCTACACTTTTCCCATCGACCAGCACCAGGCTACGACCAGGATGGATGCGTAGATCACCACGGATCAGCTCCTCACCATCCCCTCCCTGTTGCAGTACACTTCTACGCCGGAGGACAGTTTGAACCCGAGCAAGCAAAACCTTGATGCTGAATGGCTTGGTGACATAGTCATCTGCCCCTAGTTCAAGTCCACGGACGACATCTTCTTCTTCTCCGCGAGCAGTCAGCATAATAATTGGAATCTCACTGGTCGTCTCATCGTCACGCAACCGGCGGCAAATCTCCATGCCATCAATTCCTGGGAGCATCAAATCAAGCAGAATTATATCGGGCTTTTTTACTGCAATGGATTCCAGAGCCTCTTCTCCGTGGGAAGCACAATCTGCGTTGTACCCTGCTTTGATCAGGTTGTAATGAAGCAGGGCAAGAATATCTTCTTCATCTTCCACAACAAGAACGGACTTTTCCTGGTCTGTCATATAACCTCACATTTTATTTCTGATGATTTTACAACATCCGTTTCTTTTGTTAGGGTTTTGTGAGTTTATCAGATTTAGACCAAATGGATGAAAAGTTTTTACTTCCCGTTTCACACAATCTCAGGTGAAAATAATTAACCTACAAACCATCTGCCAATTTACGCCGATTTGGAGAAAAGCGGATTGCCATAATTCGTACACACATCAGAGTGATGACCAAAGCAATTGCCAGAGCGACTCGCGTGATCTCGATCTCACGGTGCCAAAAGCCCATAATTTCAGTAACAACAACAACCAGAGCGGTATCGATAATATTGGTCACCTTGACCCGACCCTCGGTGAAATAGGCCTTTACCGTACGAAACAGCTCAAAAACTGCCAGAACCATCAGCACGTTGATGATCAATTCTTTGAGAGCTGTGTGCAGTCCGTTGGAGGAGAAGAGATGCCCTGCTTCTATCAGTAGGTCAAAACCGGCACTGATGATCCCTAGAGCCATCCCTGCCAACAGCACAACGAGAAGAAAACTGAGTAAAGTGCGGCAGAGGGTTTCAAAACAGATTCCCGAAACGTCTTTAATTGTCCCTTTGAGCATACATTTAATCCTTAAAATTAGTTGAGTTGTGATAATTTGATTTCCTGAGGCAAGAGATTAAAGAATCATTGTGGGAGAAGCGTTAGAAAATTGTTAAATCAATGTAAATCAACAGAAGCAGCATCGATTTGAATTAAAATTTGGAGAGCTGATCTTGCAAAACTACCTCAGATAAGGCACTCTTCTTTCGGCACCATTATTTAAACTATTTCAGCGACTCTGCTTTTTTACGCAGGAGGTGACATGCAACATTTTGCCCTGACAATTATCGGTCGTGACCGCCCCGGGATCGTTTCGCAAGTAACAGAAACCCTTTTTCAAGGTGGCTTTAATATTGCCGATTCAAGCTGCTCGATTCTGGGTGGACAGTTCTCAATGATCCTGATCATTTCTAACCCTGATATTTCAACCAAAGAGGAATTCAGCGACACCTTCACGCCACTAGAGGAAAGTAACCTGTCGGTCTATATCCGCACCTTGAAGCCGGGAGGGGAAATTCGCTCAGAGCTTGAAGGTGAGCTTTGCATGATCTCGGTCTACGGGGCCGACAAACCCGGAATTGTCTATCAGGTGGCCAAAGAACTGGGTGATCGCAACATCAATATCACTGACTTGAACACTAAACTTGTTGGCGATAAACAGAAACCTGTCTACGTAATGATGCTTGAAGCGATGTTGCCCGAAAATACCGAAATAGAAGAGGTCGAGAGCTGGATGGAAGAACTTAAACAAAAACTCCAGGTTGATATTTCTGTCCGTTCACTGGTTGTTATGGAGCTATAATTCTAATGGCCGTCAAAGAAGTCCTTGTCTATCCAGACTCCCGCTTAAAGAAAAACTGCGCTCCCATTGTCAGCTTTGATGAATCGGTAGAGCAGCTACTTCAGGATCTCGTCGATACTATGGTCGATGCCGGACATTCTGTAGGAATTGCCGCACCACAGCTCGGAGATCTCCGCCGTGCAGCTGTCGTCGATGTTTCCAAGAGCAAGCTCGGGAAGAAACAAGAGAACCACGGTCTGCTGCAGATGGTTAACCCTGAAATCATAGAAAAAGAGGGAAGTCAGATCGTTCGGGAAGGTTGTATGTCAGTTCCTGAATATACCGGTAATGTGACTCGTTTTGAATCAATTATCATTCAATTTCTCGATCAAAATCAGCAATTACAAGTAATCCGTGCTGAAGGATTTGAAGCCATTGCCATCCAGCATGAACTGGATCATTTAGACGGCTTTCTCTTCCTTGACAGGGTGTCAAGCTTGAAAACTGATCTATTTAGAAGAAAACAAAAATAAAGCCCCCCCGCCGCAAGCATCGGGGTATTAATTACGCGGACTCATTGCTGGCCTTCAGCCGGCTTTCGCACCAAGGGGACGGAAAATATAACCCGCAGAGATTTAAGAAATCTGCAACCAGCCCCATCCATGGTTTTTACGTCTATTAGTATCACAATCATAAAAAAACCTATTATTTGAGTTTTAATCTGCTACCCTTTAACCAGAAAACTGTCCGCACACAAGCAATGGATATGTCACAAGTAGTTTCAGGTTGCTTTATACAAGCGGCTTCTCAGAAGAAAATCTCAATAAAGTGTGAGCAGATTTAATTTTTTCACAACAAGTCCTTTGCTAAAGTTGATCATTTTGGTAAGCTTTATTCGAGTTTTGATGCCTTTTTGCAGATGAAATGAAAATTGATCAACTAAGGAGAAGTTTTGCGACTCAGATTCCTGATGACATTGCTACTTGTTGTTCTGGTGAGCTCAGCATTTGCGGCCGATGGTCGAGTTGAACTTATCGAACAGTTAGGCCAGAAAATTCCACTCCAGTTGGACTTTATCGATTCAACAGGTAAAGCAGTAAACCTTGAACAACTGATCGATCGTCCAACCCTTATGGTTCCAGTCTTTTACGACTGTCGGAATGTCTGCAACATGCTTCTGGGAGGATTATCTGCGATCCTGCCAGAAATCAAAATGGATCCAGGTGAAGACTACAATGTTATCACTTTCAGTTTTGATCCTCTGGAAACCCCAGAAATGGCTGCCCACAGCAAACAAACATTTCTAACCGCCATGCAGGCTCCTTATCCCAAACAAGCATGGCAGTTTTTAACTGGCGACTTGGAGAACATTCTTAAATTAACCGATGCAGCAGGTTACTACTTTAAAAAAGAGGGAGATGAATTTCTCCACCCAATTGCTGCCTTTGTTGTCACACAAGACGGTACTATCGTCCGCTATCTGGTTGGCCAGCGTTTTTCCCCTATTGATCTTTCCATGGCTCTGTATGAAGCAAGCGAAGGGCGAATCGGCAAGCCGATCCGCAAAGCACTACAGTTCTGTTTCAGCTATGATCCAGAAGGTCGTCGCTACGTTTTTAACCTGATGCGCGTCAGTGGAACAGTTATCTTGTTAACTCTAGGGAGCTTCTTGCTCTTTTTGATCCTGAGCGGTAGAAAGAAGAAAAAATGACGAAAATAGCCCTCAAAAACACTGGTTTCTACAGCGAAAGTCCACGATCCGGAATACTTGGCTGGCTTTTGTCAACCGACCACAAGCGAATCGGTATCATGTACCTGTTCTGTATCGTTACGATGTTTCTCGTTGCGGTCTGTCTGGGGCTGGCACTTCGTCTGGAATTAATTGCACCGGGTCCCACGATAATGGGGCCACAGACCTATAATGCCACCTTCACAGTCCATGGCATTATCATGATTTTCCTCGTCATTATCCCGAGCATTCCAGCAGCTTTTGGAAACTTGGTGCTCCCGATTCAAATCGGTGCCAGGGATGTTTCTTTCCCCAAATTGAACTTGCTCTCCTGGTATTGCTACATTATCGGAGCAGTCCTTGCTGTAATTGCAATTTTCTCTGGTGGCGGAGCTCCAGATACCGGGTGGACCTTCTACGTTCCGTTCAGCACCCAAACGACCACTAACGTCAACATGGCGGTTACAGGCGCACTCATGCTGGGCTTTTCTTCCATGTTGACCGGAATAAATTTTGTTACCACGATCCACCGCTTGCGAGCTGAAGGAATGGGATGGGGTCGGCTGCCAATATTTATCTGGACACTTTATTCCACAGCATGGATACAGGTACTTGCCACCCCAATGCTCGGAATCACCTTAATACTCATTGTTTTGGAACGTGTCTTTGGCGCCGGGTTGTTTGATGCAGCCCGAGGTGGTGATCCCATCCTTTATCAACATCTATTCTGGATCTATTCACACCCGGCCGTTTACATCATGATCCTGCCTGGTATGGGGGTCATTTCTGAGATTATTCCTACCTTCTCACGTAAACCATTATTCGGTTACTGGGCGATGGCAATTTCCAGTCTGGCTATTGCCTTTGCCGGATCTCTGGTTTGGGCTCATCACATGTATGCCAGTGGCATGAGCGATTTTGCTATCCTAATCTTCTCATTTTTGACCTTCATCGTTGCCATCCCCAGTGCAATTAAAATTTTCAACTGGGTTTCAACCCTTTACAAAGGTTCTATCCAATTGGCTCCACCGATGCTACACGCCCTAGCCTTTATTTTTAATTTTGCCATTGGTGGACTTGGTGGACTGGCTCTGGGTGCTGCTGCAAGTGATATCCATCTGCACGACACCACCTTTGTCGTTGGTCATTTCCACTACACCATGTTCGGCGGCACCGGCTTTGCCTTTTTTGCGGCCTTGCACTACTGGTTACCTAAATTTACCGGACGAATGTACAGCCACAAACCTGCTGTGATTGCTTGGGCATTGCTGTTCGTTGGTTTCAACGTGACCTACATGGCAATGCAGGCAGTCGGCATTCAAGGCATGCCAAGACGCTACTACGATTACCTGCCCGAGTTCCAGACTCTGAACGTTGTTGCCACTGTTGGCTCCTGGGTTCTTGCAGTAGGACTGATCATGATGTTCGTCAACCTTTGGAATGGTATTCGTAAGGGAACACCCGTTGGTAAAAATCCATGGGGAAGTGCAACTCTGGAATGGTCGATACCGTCACCTCCGCCGCTGGAAAACTTTGGCGAAAAAGACCCGGTCGTCACTAAAGGACCTTATGACTATAAAGGAGTGATTGCCGATGAGTATTGAACATCGTGATGATACCGGCGCTCGCTTCGGAATGTGGCTCTTTCTTTATACCGAAGTTATCCTCTTCAGCGGTTTATTTATCCTCTACGCGATGGCTTTGGCTAAATATCCCCAAGAGTTTGCCGAAGCCAGTCATAAACTGAATATCTATTTTGGGACAATTAACACTATCGTCCTGCTGACCAGTAGTTTAACCATTGCTTTAGCCATTACAGCCATTCAACGAAATAAAATCAAACAAACCCTGACCCTATGTATTGTCACTATTGTTCTGGCAATCGTCTTTTTGATCAACAAATACTTTGAATGGTCTGCTGAGATCAGTCACGGAATTTATCCCGGTTCCAATCATATGGCAGAATTGGGCCCTGGGATTACCGCTTTTTTTAACCTCTACTACTTCACTGCGGGCTTGCATGGTGTCCATATCCTGATTGGTGGCACTTTGATCGGGGTTGTCGCCGCAATGGTTGCTAAAGGCAAGGTGACCAGCGATCGTTACACATTACTGGAAAACAGTGCTCTCTACTGGCACCTGGTCGACCTAGTGTGGATTTTCTTGTTTCCCCTTTACTATCTGATTCTGTGAGGTGACCTATGGCAGAACATCAACATGAACCGGTTCCCTACAAAACCTTTATTCTGATCTGGGTCGTTTTACTGGTATTGACCGTAGTCACTATAGCTGTTTCCCGAATACAGCTGGACGCATTGAATATCTGGGTTGCACTGGCTATTGCTTCGATAAAATCAAGCCTGGTTGTTTTTATTTTTATGCACCTGAGACAGGAATCCAAACTGTTTAAAATCGGGCTAGTGACCTTGCTTGTCATTGTGGCCATATTTATCGGGCTGACCTTTACAGATGTGCTTTACCGTTAGGGAGATATCGCGTGAACCAACTGAATAATCCAACTGCACAGGCGGTCGATAATGTCCTGATCTATATTTTCGGTTTTTCCCTGATTTTGTTGCTGGGAATTACCGTTGTCACCGTCTATTTCGTGGTCAAATATCGGCGTTCAAAATACCCTGAACCAACCTCCCAGGTGCATGGCAGCTGGTTATTAGAAACCATCTGGACAGTTCTTCCTATTTTGATCGTGCTGACCATGTTCTGGTATGGCTGGACCAACTATGTCGGGTTGCGGGAGATTCCTGAAGGAGCGCTGGAGGTTAAGGCCACAGCACGGATGTGGTCGTGGCAATTTGAATATCCGGATGGTCGAAAAGAAAGTAAACTTTACGTCCCGGTCAATCAACCGATCAAAGTTCTTCTCTTTTCCACAGATGTTCTACACAGTTTTTTTGTTCCAGCTTTTCGCATCAAACGCGACACCGTTCCGGGGATGGAATCGTATGTCTGGTTTCAAGCACCAGAACCTGGTAGTTACGATATCTTTTGCGCGGAATATTGTGGTGTTGGACACGCTGACATGACCACCAGTGTTGAAGTTCTGAGCGAGGCAGACTATGCCCAATGGTTACAACCTCTCGAACCGTCCGCAACTCCAAGGGGACTGGTGGTTTTAGATGAGCAAGGTTGTCTTAGCTGCCACAGTCTGGATGGGACCGATGGAATTGGGCCAAGTTTATTTGAAATGGCAGGGCAGCCGCGACAGGTGACAATCAATAGAGAGTCGAAAGAACTGATCATTGATGAAGAGTACTTGAAGCTGGCCATCCGCGATCCGGAAGCTGAAATGGTCGATGGCTATAATCCGATGATGCCCCCTTACGATGAAGCCACAATAAATAATGAAGACCTACAAGCTGTCGTGAATTATCTGATGGGCAAAGCAGAAGCCGCAAAAACTCCATCAGCCGGGGCGCAACTAATGGATGAAAACGGTTGTCTCGGCTGCCACTCGACAGATGGCAGTGACGGTATCGCTCCGAGCTTCAAGGGCATCGGCCAGCGGGAAGTAACCATCGAACGTGACGGCAAAGAAATCACCGTTAAAATTGATGTCGAATACCTGCGCAGGGCACTGCTGAAACCCAATGCTGATCTGGTTAAAGGCTACTCGCCAATAATGCCGTCTGCGGACTATCTGAGTCCGGAAGAAATTGACGCTATGATTCAACATCTTTTACAACAGTAATGGAGCTGACTTAGTGCCGACACCAACACTACATAATTCACCCCAGATATTCTCGGAACAAGTTCTATCGCGACTGCAATCGCTCCGGCAACTTGGCAGACTTGAATTATCAATGATGGTTGCATTGTCAGCGCTGGCCGGCTACCTGTTTGCTGGCGGACTCTGGCAGATGCAAGCCTTTATGGTGACATTCGGGGTTGGATTGTTGGCTGCCGGATGCTCCGCCTTGAACCAATGGCAAGAGCAGGATCTTGACAGCCGCATGGAAAGAACTCAACAGCGCCCGCTGTTGACAGGTAAACTGTCCCCCGCGGCGGCATTAGTTCTGGCGTCGCTATCGATTAGTTGCGGTTCGCTGTTGTTATCATCTCTCCCCGAGAGCATACCTCTATTACTCGGGCTACTCTCGGTCATTTGGTACAACGCGATTTATACCCCTCTAAAACGCCGCACCCCTTTTGCAGCTATCCCTGGAGCGATCTGTGGAGCACTACCACCATTAATCGGTTGGACAGCAGCAGGTGGAGCATTGATCACACAAAAATCATTGATCCTTGCCGGAACGCTGTTCGTTTGGCAGATTCCTCACACCTGGTTACTCCTCTGTCATTACCGTGATGATTTGAAGCGTAGCGGGTTACCAAATATTTTTCAGGCGATACCGACACAAAGATTACTGAGAATCAACAACTACTGGCTGACAAGCCTGTTTCTTTGCTATTTGCTTTTCCCTTTATTTTATTTTATTAAAAGCCAGCCCCTTATATATCTTTTTATTACAGGGCTATTTATGATTTTTATTGCAATATTTAAGAGGGCTGCCGATACAAATAATCCAGAGTCGATAATGCAAACATTCCACCTCACTAATATTTCGATGGCTCTATTATTCACTATCTTGATCCTGGATAGATTGCTTATCTGAAGAAACTCACTAAAATACACCAATGAACCCAAAGGCGATTACATGAAAAAAATACTTGTGGTTTTACTTGTTTCGGTTCTCAGTTTGACAAGCGTTATAACGTTTGCAGCACAGCAATATGATCAAATTGAGCACGTCGCTTGTAGCTATTGTGGAATGGATCGTACCAAATTTGGCCATAGCCGGATGTTAGTTGAATACCAAGATGGTGGAGAGGTGGGTACTTGCAGTATTCACTGTATGGCTCTTGAATTTGCCAATGCAATTGACCGCACACCAAAGCAAATTCTGGTTGCTGATTATGGGACTCAGGAACTGATTGATGTAGACAAAGCAATCTGGGTCTTGGGAGGAGATCTACGTGGAGTGATGACTTCTCGGGCAAAATGGGCTTTTTCTGAGCGAACTACTGCCGTTTCATTTATAAACGAACATGGTGGTGATATTGTTAGTTTTGACCAGGCAATGAAAGCTAGTTACGAAGATATGTATCAGGACACCCAGCGAATTCGTAAAATGAGAGCAATGAAAAAGATGAAAATGGAAAAGCAGTAGAGTAATGAGGTAATGCTATGAGATTTCTGTTCAAGGTATTCGTTATATTTGTTTGTGCTTTCGGCCTGTTTGTTGGCTCGCTTTCGGCGGCTGAGCCAAAAATGCCTGAAAAAAAAGAACGTTGTCCAGTCTGTGGAATGTTTGTTGCTCCCTATCCCGACTGGATCGCAACAATTGTCTTTGAAGATAATAGACAAGTTTATTTCGATGGTTGTAAAGATTTATTTCGCTACTATTTTGACCTTCCCGAGGGCCAAAATAAGGGGACCCGGGGTGAAATTTCTGAGATTTATGTGACAGAATACTACAGCACTAAGTTGGTGTCCGCCGAAGATGTTTTTTTCGTCCTTGGCAGTGATGTCTACGGTCCGATGGGCAAAGAGCTGATTCCTGTTGCCGATAAAAACCTTGCGGAAACGTTCATGCGCGACCATTCTGGCACGCAGATTCTTAAATTCAAAAACATAACCCCTGAAGCATTACCGGCCAACTAATGACACGGGGAGCTATCTATCTGCTATTTCTTTCAGTGTCCTCACTTTTGACTGTTTGGTTGCTTATAGCAAACCAGGCTGGAACTGTTGGTCTAGCCGAAAAGCGTCAGCTAGTACATATCCTTGGCATCACCGATCTTTCTCTTTCCAGTGAAGCACGATACACGCGACACCCAAGCCAGGCTGACCTTTTTTCTCCCTTTCAGGATTTTCCGGCCGCATTTGAACATTTTCCAACGGGGTCAATTATTTCACCAAAACCTGCCGGCTTTTCCAGTCGGGTCAAAATTCAACACCAATCAGGAAAACAAAACTGATGTTACGGCAGCTAAAAATCCTTGAGTTCACTCTCTCCAGCCTCCTGCGGAGAAAACACAAAAATTTATCTCTAATTGCTGTCTACACCTTCACAATAGCAACTCTGGGTTCAGTTCTATTTTTAACTCACGCATTAAAATTAGAGGCCACTGGCAGCTTGACAACCGCTCCTGACCTGGTTATTCAGCGGGTTGCAGCAGGACGGCATGATTTAATCCCAACAAAGTACGCAGAAGTAATCAAAAAACTACCAGGGGTCGAATCGGTGACTCCCAGGATTTGGGGTTATTACTATGATTCGCTGATTAAAGCCAATCTGACTCTCGTCGGGACTAACAGTCACCAAGGCAAACTGGACTTACTTGAAGGGCGATTGCCGAATAATCCCAAAGAATGTGCCATTGGAATAGGTGTTTCTAAGGCTTTTGGCCCAGCCATCGGAGATAATTTGGTTCTTGAAGACAGTAAAAAGAGCCGTATCGTTTTTAGCATAACTGGGATCTTTCGTGCTGAGTCTAACCTGTTAACCAACGATCTGGTGGTTTTACAGGAAATGGCGCTCAGGGATTTTTTCACTATGAGTCCGCAACTGGCGACCGACCTGGTTGTTCAGGTTCACAATCAAAGGGAAGTTAAAACCCTGGCAAAAAAAATTAAATATCACCTGCCTGACACCCGACCAATCACACGAGAAGAAATTTTACATACCTACGATACCCTGTTTAACTGGCGTAGTGGAATGATGCTCGCAGTTGCAGTTGCAGCACTAATTGCTTTCTGCATTCTGGCCTGGGATAAAGCGACCGGAATCAGTGCCGAAGAAAAGCAAGAGATTGGCATCTTAAAAGCCATCGGTTGGGAAACATCTGATGTTCTGGCGGTCAAATTTTGGGAAGGACTGGTCATTTCACTGACCTCTTTTATCTTAGGAATACTTGCAGCCTGGATCCACATATTTGTTTTTGGTGCTCCGGCTTTGGTTCCTTTGCTTAAAGGCTGGTCAGTTCTTTTCCCTGAATTTCAATTAACTCCTGCAGTCGATTTTTATCAAATTTTCACTCTGGCATTCCTGACAATAGTTCCCTATCTCGCCTGTACTGTAATTCCATCCTGGAAAACTGCTGTCACTGATCCAGAGCATGTCATGAGGGGCTGAGAAATCATGTCGTCAATATTAATTGTAGAGCAACTCAGCAGAATTTATCATCGCCATCAACCTGATGAGATAGCAGCGTTACGTGAGATCTCTTTGCAAATTTCAGCGGGTGAGGTGGTCGCACTGACCGGACCGAGTGGTTCGGGAAAAACAACATTACTCAGTTTGCTTGGTTGCATGTCCAGACCAACATCTGGAAATATTCAGTTACGGAATCGAAATGTTTCTAAACTTCCTGAACGTTTTCTGGCACAAATCAGGCGGGAAACATTCGGCTTTGTTTTTCAGCAGTACCATCTATTGCGTGACCTCAGTGTTCTGGAAAATGTGATGTTGCCGCTTTATCCATCCAATCAGCCACTAGGTGAAATGAAAAAAACTGCTATCAAAATTTTGGAGCAATTTGAGTTAGCAGGCATGATGAAGAAGAAAATCAAACAGCTATCAGGCGGTGAACAACAACGGATTGCCATTTCACGTGCTCTGGTTACCAATCCCGAAATTATTATTGCAGATGAACCAACAGCACATTTAGACAGCGAGCTATCTCAAGACCTCTTACAGATTCTGGCCAAGTTGAATCAGTCTGGCAAAACCATAATTATTGCAACTCATGACCCTGGCGTATATCAATCCTCTCTGATCCAGCGTCGATTCAACTTGCGTCATGGACAACTAGTTGAGGGTCAGAGCAGTTGATTCTCCATCCGGGCATTTTATCGCTACTTTGTGGCTCTCTAATCACATTCCTGGTCATGCTGTTTGCCAGCTGGTTGGGAGTAAGAATTCTGTTACGTTGGGACATGGAGAGCAGCTCTGAAGAACAGTTATTATTGGAGAGAAAAACCTGGCTGATTTCCACACTGCTTAATTATGCTTTAGGCTTTCAAGTTTTCTCAGCAGTCTTGTTTGTTTTTACGGCGGAAGATATTCATCAACTCTTTGTCGGAGCCATGTGTGCAACCGGTTCCCTGAATGCCAATCTGGTCGGTTGGCTGGTTTTATTGGTTAAAGGAATTCTCCTGTTTGCTGCAGCCTTTTGGGTTGTACTGAATCGTCTCGATCAACGCACCGAGGATTGTCCGCTGGTTCGTCCCAAATATCTGGCCCTGGTTTTGGTGACCCCCTTGGTGGGACTCGATCTATATCTACAATGGTTGTATTTCAGTGGACTCCAACCAGAAGTCATTACCTCCTGTTGTGGTTCGTTGTTCAGTGCTGAAGGGGAAAGTGTAGCCAGTGAATTGGCTGGAATGCCGGTGAAACAGTCGATGCTGCTGTTTTTCTTGATTCTTGGCAGTTACCTGATCATTTTAGTTGCTTGTATCATCTCCAAAATGGCGGCTCTACGTCATTTGTTGTTCATTGCTTCCGTGCTGATGTTTTTTGTCTCTATCGGTGCGGTCATTTCATTTATCTCCCTCTATATCTACCAAATGCCGAGTCACCACTGCCCTTTCGACATGCTTCAGGCAAATTACAATTATATTGGCTACCCCCTGTATGTCGGATTGTTCTCTGCCACGCTGTATGGGATGCTGCCAGGGATCTGCCAGCCATTACGTAAGTATGAAAGCTTGCAACGGGAAATTGATTCAGTTGAAAAGCAGTGGTTGTTGTTTGCACTGGTGGGAGTGCTGATCTTCTTAGCTATCAGTTGTGGACAGATGCTGTTCGGTTCATTCAAATTGCTTGGATATTAAACGACCCCGCAGCAAGCTACGGGGTATCAACACAGCTTGCAACCTTGCTCATTTGCAAAGCAAATATCGGAAAGTAGAATTTAAGTCTTAGATAACTATCGGCTCAAACAAGTTTCTCGACCCTGTTCTGGAAATCTGGGTATCAATAGTGAAAGTGAGAAGGAAATCATGGCCAATCCTGCGCCAATATAAAAAACCAGAGAAGGAGAATTGAGCCAGATCAATCCAAAGATGACCGGAAGGCAAACAGCAGCAATATGATTAATGGTAAAACTGACTCCAGCAGTTGAGGCAATATCTTCAGGGGCTGCGATCTTCTGGAAATAGGTCTTCAGGCTGATTGCCAAAGCAAAAAACAGATGATCCAGAATATAGAGGCCTGCTCCAATCCAGGCGGTTTCCACCAGAGCATAGCCCACAAAGACAATGATCAAACCGGTATATTCCAGCAACAACGCATTTCGCTCGCCATACCGAGCAATCAACCGACCAATTTTTCTGGCAAACAACACATTGAACGACGCATTGACCAGAAACAGTAACGCAATATTGCTGACTGAGTACCCAAACTTTTCAACCATGAGAAAACCGGCGAACACCATAAATATCTGTCGTCGGGCTCCCGACATAAAAACCAGTGCATAGTAAAGCCAATAGCGACTGCGTAGCACCATGTGCTTGTGTTGAACTGTATGCTGATGAAACTGAGGAAATATGACCCATGCGGTCAATGCAATCACCACCGTCAATCCACCAAAGCCAAGATAAAGCCAGCGATAGTCAAGACCCAACAGGTTCGTCCCCGCCCAGATCAGAACAAAAGTAATTATAGCTGCAAAGGAACCAACAGCGATCAGGCGACCAAAAATTTCGGCAGCCTGTCCTTTGGGAATCCATTGTTGAGTTAAAGATGTCTGCATCGTTTCATAATAATGAAACCCGATTGACATCAATATCGTTGTCAAATAAAGACCAATAACGCTTGGGAAAAAACCCGTCAGAGCTGTCCCCAAACCAAGCAGTAGCAACGAAATAATTGCCAAAGATTGCTCCCGGACAATCAAAAGCAGAAAGACAACGCCAAAGGCGAGGAATCCGGGAACCTCACGCAATGACTGTAGCATCCCCATCTCTTTGCCAGAAAAAGCAGCCCGCTCAATAGCAAAATTATTCAGTAGTGCTTGCCAGGCAGCAAAGCTTAGTGGAACAGCAAAAGCCATAAGAAAGAGCAATACTTCAGGACGTTGCCATGTTTTTTGTGGAGATGCCATAAAGGTAAACTTTCAATATTAAAGCTGAATCAGTGGGTAAAATTAGACATTACAGCATTGGCCGAGATTATTTAGTACTGTCCCTTGTTGTAACAATTCAGAGAAAGCAATTGCAGCTGGAGATGCGGTACGTTCACTTAACCGGACCAACCATAACTGACGTTCGATGGTTAACCCCTCAACATCGATTTTAATCAACTCTCCGTGGCGAAGGTTATTCTGGATAGAGAGATCAGAAACAAAAGCACAACCGAGTCCAGCAGCAATTGCCCGTCGTACTGCTTCATTGCTGCCGAGACGAGCAATAACATTGAATGAGTCTGGATCAAGACCTGCCGATAAAAAAGCTTTTTGCAAAGCCTGGTTTGTCCCAGAACCGTCTTCCCTGGCAATAAACTTTCTTTTCAACAACTCTTTTATCGTGATCGAATGGCGCTCTTTTAAAGGATGTCCAGGACCAACAATCATAACCAACTGGTCTTTCAACAACGGCTCGTAGCTATAGATTTCATCATCAATACGTCCACCAACAATCCCCAATTCCACTTGGCCGGATTTTAATTCACCAAGGACTTCTCTGCTATCTCCAATCCTCATATTGAGTGATATTCCGGGATGTTCGTGTTGCAATGCTGGCAAAAAACAAGGGACTAGATAATTCGCTGGAATATTACTGGCTCCCAGATTGAGAGTCGCTTTTTCCAGCCCATGTAGACCCACCATTGCCTGATTCAATACCTCCTGCTCAGCTAAAACTCGTCTGGCGTGTTGCAGAAAGACTTCCCCTCCTGCCGTAAGAAAAATTCCCTTGCTGGTTCGATCAAGCAAGCGAGTATTTGTCTCCCGCTCCAAAGCTGCAATATGCTGACTGACCGTAGATTGAGTCAAAGCAATTATTTCAGCCCCACGAGAGAAACTTCCAGTTTCGGCCACGGCAACAAAAAGCTCAAGTTGTCGTAATGTCATAACACCTCCATTTATTTTTTAAATATGTGCAATCGCTTTTATTGAAATTACCCATTTGACTTGGCAGTGTCAATCCATTATCCATAACGATATTGAAACTTTATGATTTTCGCTTTTTCCTCTTATGATGAATGAGTCAATTAGGATTATGACACACCATTCACAATTAAAAAAATTACTAACTCCTATCAGGTCAACTTTGACTGATCAGCTCGAGTTAATTTCATCTCATTGCTGCCAATGTCAAACCTGTGTCAGCCAATGTACCTTTCTGGCAAATTACGGTGATCCAAAAAAAATTGCGGACAATTATGCTCCCGGTGAAATGAATTCTTTCACGATGCCCTTTGAATGTAGTCTCTGTGAGCTCTGTACCGCCATCTGTCCACATGGTGTTAATCCAAAAGAAATGTTTCTGGAAATGCGCCGTGAAGCATTTGATCAAGGAGAGGCCAACCTTCCAGAGCATCGCAATCTACGTCATTTTGAGAAACGAGGGACATCAAAGCGATTCAGCTGGTATGCCCTGCCAGAAGACTGTAATACAATTTTTTTCCCCGGTTGTGCTTTAAGTGGGTCTCGCTCTGAGATAACCCTGAAAACCTTTGAACAACTACAAAAAACAATTCCAATGATTGGAATCGTCCTCGACTGTTGCATGAAACCATCACACGATTTAGGAGACGAAGAAAAATTCAACGTGATGTTTAACGAAATGAAAACATACCTTCTCGCACACGGGATTAAAACCATTCTTACCGCCTGCCCAAACTGCCTTAACGTTTTCAGTACATACGGAACAGAGTTCGAATCTCGTACGATCTACGAAACTTTAGAGCTTCATAACTTACCGACAACAACAAAATCAACAGAAACTGTCGCACTTCATGATCCCTGTACAGCACGGTTTAATGTTTCAGCACAAAATGCGGTGAGAAACATACTGAAACGGCAAGGGCTAACGGTTACAAAACAAAAACACAGTAAAACAACCACTCTCTGCTGTGGAGAAGGGGGTGCGGTCAACTGCATATCACCTTTGCTGGCAGAAAACTGGTGCAGAAAAAGAGTTGAAGCAACACAAGGACAACAGATTGTCAGCTATTGTGCGGGATGTACCCAAACATTAGGTAAGAAAACTCGTACCAGTCATATTCTCGATCTGCTTTTTGCAACAAATTCAGCACTGACTGGACAGGTCAAAGTTGCTAAAGCGCCGCTGACTTATTTCAAACGTCTCAGGCTGAAAAAATATCTACAGAGTCATTTTCAGGTCGCAACATCTCGTGAGCGAACCTTTCAGCCCCCCCTTAAACAAACAGGAAGAACCACCAAAAAGGTAGCACAAAAAGCCTTTTTAATCGGATCTCTATTGATGACGTCATTAATTCTCGTATTAAAAGCTTGGACACTTTGAAAGCTAGTATAGACAAATGTTAAATACATCACTCACAAAATATCTCTACCATATTCTACGCATGATTCTGGTTGGTGTTTTCCTTTGGTCAGGGATAACCAAGGCTCTACACCCTCTCCAATTTTCTGAAATAGTTGCAGCCTACGGATTATTACCTGACGCATTAGCCCTGCCGGCGGCAATTTGTCTCATTGTTCTCGAAATTATTGCAGCTATCGGATTGTTATTTGAAAAACGTGGAGCACTGGCATGGATAAGCCTGATGATGATTCTTTTTCTGGCAGTTTTAAGTTACGGAATCTACCTTGGGCTCGATATAGATTGTGGTTGTTTCGGGCCAAATGACCCCGAGGCAGTGGCATTCCATGATCTACGCGGTGCGTTTCAACGTGATTTACTGCTTATTCTTGCCATTGGTTATTTATATCTGTGGCGTTTTATTAACCACCTGACACCATATTCCTGGTTGAAATTCAATCAGCGTCAGGCCATATCCAAGGAGATTTAAAATGTTGTGCAATCGTTTACTGCTATTTTCCACTCTGTTCGCCACCCTTCTACTGATCAGCACCCCAGCATTCAGTTGGGACAACAAGTTTGAAAAAGAAGTAAAGACTGAGCAACAAGCAGTCAAACTTGTACGAGAAATTCAGCGCGGCGGTTATGATGTTGTCACCACTGATGAGTTAAAAAAGTGGCAGGATGAGGGCAAAGAGATGATCATTGTTGATACCATGCCCTTTGAGTCCAGCTACAAGAAAGCTCACGTCCCTGGTGCTGGACAATTTCTCTTTCCAATCCCGGATATGAACATCTGGGATGAAAAAGAAACTGCAGGCAAATCACAGTCCGACTTCGAAACACTTCTCGGCTCAGACAAAGATAAGACAATCGTCATTTACTGCGGATTTGTTAAATGCACTCGTAGCCACAATGGTGCGGTCTGGGCAAAGAAACTGGGTTATAAGAATGTTTACCGTTACCCCGGTGGCATCTTTGCCTGGAAAGGTGCGGGCTTTACCATTGGAAAAATAGACTAAGAACTCTTTTCCATCGGCAGCCGCCCTGTCTTATGGGCGGCTACTTAAAACAATTAAAACTCTCTCCTGCTTCGTTTCACAACTTCTAAACTGAATACTTCTTGCCAAGCCATGCAAATGTATATATATTCCATATCATTAATATAAACAAATTATTTCTCGCTAAGCAAAAACCAGAATGACTATTATTGGTATTGGGAGAGATGGAGACCCTACTGGGGGTCGTGCCAACTGTACACTACTCGCTGGAGAAGAGTCTCCACTCAAAAGCAGAAAGTAATCTATAAACGATGAAACAAATTCATTTCACCCTGAGTATCTTTATTTTATTATTGGTGAATACAACAGCAACCGCTGCCACCGATCCTCAAATCACCGGGTATAAAACCGGAAATTTAACAATTGATAAATCGTACAAATATCAAACAACCCTTCTTGATGAATCTTTGAGTGCAGCTGACAATCCCGCCCCCAAGATTCTTCAACTCGGCTACAGAGTTGATCTTGACTATGTTTTTAAATGGAAACTGTCAATTCTGATGGGCGAACCGGTCGTCATCGGTTGGCTAGCCTACAAGCCGACAAACATCTCCCCATACAATTCGGCACTTTTTTTCGAGACATTCCAAAATAATGATTTGTTTAAAAAGATCCGCGTTTCTGAATTCAAGATGAAAGTGCACATGTTTCTAAAACCAACAGGACAAAGAGCTTTTGATAAAGGAGCCACACTTGTCATTGATGCCGGCTCTGCCGGCACCCCTTATCTTGGACATTCAAGCAGAGCCCTGCTGGACAATACGAATTTATTCAAACAATTCCACAGTTTCAACGTCTCTGGAAGCCCGAACTGGGACAAGTTGTTTACTAATATTGAGGATAAACAGCAGGCAAAAAAATACTTTATCGATCTAACTTCTGCTGCCAGAAAGAGAGATCGTTATTACGCATCCTATTACAAACATAAAATTTTCAAAATTGAAGTCGATACCAGTGCCATCGATAAACATATCTACAACTATCTGAAAACCCTAGAAAAAGAAATTAAGACCCAGCAAAACAAGGAAAATAGAGAGGCAAAAAAAATAAAAGATCGACAAGCTAACGAGCTTGAGGCAGCTCTTGCTGACACAGAGGCTAGTGCAAGCGAGAAGAGCGATCTCCTGTCCGATGAAGCTTCAGGTGAAGTGGAATCCTTTGAGGATCTGCTAGAAGAGACGGAAAAAATCAAGCTGACCATCAATGCAATACCACACATCATCAATGCCAATGTTATTACGGTCAGCGGCAAAGTAGAAAATGTTTCATCAATCGACAGTTCGGAAATTGTCTTTCAGGTCAACGGCCTGGAACAACCTGTCTACCTTGCCCGGGACGGTTCTTTCAGTAACAAGGTGGTACTTTTCAACGGGGAGAATCAGATAGATATCAATTACAGTAGTGCCGCAAAAAACGAAAGCAAAACAATTCACGTCAAAAGCAATACTCCGCCGGTTAAAGCCAGATTCACCTTAACCTGGGACAATGGCAGCTCTGACATGGATCTTCACGTCTATGGTCCCGACGGAGACCATTGCTCATACGGCAACAAAACTACTTCCAACATGAGACTGGATGTCGACAACACTTCCGGCTACGGCCCAGAGAATGTTTCGGTCAAGCTAAATCAGCATCCGGGAACCTACAGAGTCGATATCAAGCATTACGGAGGAAACTCTGGCAACGTCACCCTCTACGTCTATCTGGACAACCGGCTGGTAGCAACAGAACGATCCCATCTCTCAGGAAGCACGAGATGGCACGCATATGACCTGGAAATAAACTGAGGAGAAACACGTGAATAAAAAACTGACCATGGCAGGACTTATTGTCATCCTTTTTTTCTGCACCCCAAACCTTTTTGCCCTTTCACCAGAAATCCGTTTCGATATGTTAAAAACCAAGCTGGCACAGCAGCTTAAGGCGCAGGAGTTCACCAGAGCTCTCGAAACAATGGACGAGATTAAAGCCCTTGGGATCCCCATTCCAGCATCGCTGGATTACTTTGAGGGAAAAGCGCTGTTTGAATCGGGACAGAAATATGAAGCCTATATAAAACTGGAAAATTATGTCGGAGATATTGGTAAAAGCGCCAAATATTACAACCAGGCAATTGCCTATCTGGTTAAGGCGGAGGATACCTACAACACAGAAAATGAAAAAAAAGAACAGGAACAGATAGCTCGTGAACAAGCCCAAGAGGCAGCACGCATCGCTGCTGAACTGCGTGCACAAAAAGAGCATGAGAAAGAAGTATTATTACGCAAAGAAGCCGAAGATTTTTCGTCGCTACCACAAATCGATAAAAAATTCCCATCCACAGGATTAATGTGGACACTCCCAGTTCCGAAGAAATTCCGGGGCAACCCTTTTATTCAGGCCAAAACCTATGGAACAAAACAAGAAGCACAATCCTACTGTGAAGGACTGACGGTAGGATACGATGACTGGCGCATCCCAACTCTGAAAGAATTCAGTACCATCATCGGAAAAGGAAATAGGTTTTCGGTTATAGATTGGGGAAAGGATCCCTATACCCATATATGGGTCTGGGGCAGTCCTGAATTTTCAAATATGGACCGTTCATATGATAAAAATCAAATCTACGCCGTCAGAACCGAAGTAACAAATGCTGCTGGCCCCACAGCAATTATGTGTGTCCGGATGGACAATCAAGAGACTTTTGATAACTACTTCAATAATAGGTCTCAGATCATTAAATGGAAAGATCATAAAATTATGGTGGAAGACAGGTATATGATCTCATCGGAACAATGTTACTTCAACGATCCCAGTATAACTTTTGCCAGTGCAGTCAAATACTGTAAAAACCTCAACCTTGGGGGCTATGATGATTGGCGAGTTCCAACCAAAAAAGATATACTGGAAAAGCTCCCATGTCATATTGCAAAGAATCTTTTCTTTTTGAAAAACTCTTCATCCCACAATGATCTCTGGTATGGAAGCACATCTCTCTTCGGCAAAACAGTGGGCTATCAGAATCAAGGAGAATGTAAAATCCGCAAAGCCAGTGAATCTGATCACCATAAAGTCAGATGTGTTCGCGACATAAAAGAGAATAAATCGAAAAAGGCAGCCACCGTTACAGATATGGATGATCGTTGATTCTATGAATTGGCCTCTGATTCGCTGCTGGCTCTTAAATAGAACTCGAATACTGCGTATTATCACTCCGCCTTTAGTGTCTGAATAAAACTATCAGCTTCGCTCATTGCTAGTTCCATGTCCCGGATCAGACGTGTAACATCGGTCTCGATCCGAGTCAATTCAGTCTGCAGAGAAGCTATCGCACGAGCATTCAGATTATGCTTGAGGTACAGAACCTGATCTCGCAACGGCCTAAGAACTGGATCAATCGTGGACTCAGCTCTTTTCATTGCGCCGATCAATTTGGAATAATGGATCTTGGTCTGTTTCAGTTGCTTTGCGCTCGATTGCCGCAGGCTGGCACTGCTATATTGATCCAGCTCCACGTACCATTCATCAAATAACGCCTCAGCAACATCTTCAACAGCAGCAACCCGATCACGAACATCGTCAGCTTGCTCTTCGCTTGTATTCAGTTCCTTTTTCAACTGATGGTATTTATCTTCAAGCTCCCCTCCCTGAAAATTGATCACACTGCTAAAATGTTCCAAAGCCGAAGCGAACTGTTCCTTGGTCGCCTGCTGGCTATCCCGAGCCTCAATAACTCGATCAACCAGAATGTCCCGTTTATGAATACCAATCTTCTCCATTGCACCGTAATAAACCCCACTGCAACCAGCAAAACAAAAGACCAGCCCAAAAAGAATAAGATTTTTCAGGAAATTCGACATCGGTAGCTCCTTAAAAAAGTATGGATATAACTAGCAGCCTGCTGGGCTATCAATGAACTGGCTGTTAGTCAACTTTTATCCCAAACCGTCTGACCCGACTGGCATTCAATTTACTTTCTCTGCCGATAATTCTGAGTGCTTCCGCTGCTTTATCAGAAATCAATTCCTGATGTTCTGTTGTCCCTCCAAGCCGACTGAACCTCAGGCAGAGATCGACATATTGTGAAAGTTTCTGTCCTTTTTGAGATTTGAACAATTTCACATATTCTTCAACCGTCGCTTGAGACAAATGAGTATCTTCATCTTCACTACAATTATCACCAGTAAGAAGCTGATCACAAATCTCAAGGATCGAGCGTTTTGCACTGAGCGATATGTAATTTTTCCTGAACTTACTAATAACTTCCCAGTCCTTTATCTCTGCGGGTATGGCAGAAGAATTGAGATTAAAAAGCTCAGTGTTTTCCTTCCTTTTATCGATATACAGGTTAATAATTTTAGTCGCCAGCTTAGCCTTTCCAAGATAGCGCAGCAGACGAACCGCACCATCCAGATTCACCGGGCTGATATATTTTGCATTATTTTTGAAACTATCAGATAAGCAAGTAATTACCTCTTGCTCATTGTCATCAAATGACTCGTTGAATTTCTTCCATGCCGCCTGAAATGAGCTTTCGGAAGATGCCGCACAGATCTTTTCATTTAGCTCAACAGCCTCCCTACGCAATGCCTTTTCGTCGACATACCCATTCTCCACCAATCGAGCAATCTGAAGGTCAAACTCTCCAACAAAAAAGTTATCGTACTGACGCAGAATGCTACACCAGTGTTGCTGTTGGGTTGACAAAACCACCTCATCGTCAAGATCACCAAATGTACTAGTTCGGCTGACGACAAAATTGTAATCAGGGGTGTTGTTTGATTGCCCGTAATAGCACCAGGTCAAAAGGGTGATTGTTTGTAAAGCATGCGAAAGGATTTGATCGTCATAATCTTTCAATAAAGGAACAAATAACTCTGAGAGCTTTTCGATCTTTTTTATGATACGGATATTATTGATTCCTAGTTTGACAATATTTTCCCCGAGCTGACGTGAAACCTTGTCAGATTTCAGAGCAATCTGGACACAATCCTCAGCTGTGGGTGAAAACCTCAATTCGGTATCAATAACTTTCTCGCGCAGTTTAATGTAATCAATTGATGAATCTGTACTGAGACTTTCATCGTTCAGTATCAGGATAATTTTGCATTTTTTTTGCTCCTTCAACTGAGTAATTAATCCCAAAACATCCTGTGCTTCGATATTTTTGCCTTTCCTCTCAAAATCATCAATACAGATAATCGTCTTCTCCAGCGAAAGAAAGGTCAGAGAGTTGAGCATTGAGTGATAGTGGTCAATAGAGGCATTGGATGAAATCAATGGGAGTGTTTTCTTGCCAAGAGAACGCAGTAATTCTACCGTATTACTTTTAAAACTTTCTACCGTCGGTTTTCGGCCAATTGACTTTCGATCGACCATATTTTCATAAATCGAGAACTTCAAATCATCCAGAGAATTAATACCAAACAACGAAACATAGGAATATCTTCTCAAGGAAATCTTATGCTGATTTTTTGCACTATTCAGATATTTTGTCCAAGCATAGGTTTTACCAACCCCCCAGGCACCTTTAATTGACATCACTTCTGGTGCTTCACTCGCCAGAAAACGACCGATCTGATTTTCTAAAGTATCAATCGACATAATCCCTCGTTTCAACTACCGAATTACAAAAAAGCGACAACTGGTAAAACTCACTTGGTAACTCCATCATACTCTCTTGATCAGTTCAAGCATCTGCAACCTAAATTTTCCGGCTCCCCCATTGGCTGGATGGCGCACCTTTTCTGCTGCAATTCCTAATTCTCGAAGCTGCAACGCCGATTTTTCTCCGATGGCAACAACCTGCTTAAACTGCCCCAATTCCAACAATTCTTTCAACATCTTATGACCCGCCACTAGCTCTGCATCCTTGGGGGTTCGATTACTGAGCAACCCCTTATCGGGATGATAGGGATGCCAAGGGAAAGCGTTCCACAAAACCACCCGCCGTGGATCAATCCCGTGCTCGGCCAGAAAGCCCCAGACGATTGTTGCTGTTGGCTCTGTAAAGCCTTGGGATTTCAAATCGACACGACTTGTCCGCTGTGGAGAGATATCTTTAAAAACCATCTCAGGATGCAAATTCTTATGTTGCAAACCACCCAGTAGAAGCCGTTCAGACGTCATCGGGATACCAGTAAAATGCCCCCCCTGATAACCAATCGCTTCAGCACAAAGCAGATGATCGGCGCTACCAATCCGTTCTTGCAAATACTTGAGAAGTTGTTGCCTGCGTATCTCCGGCCCTCGATCACCACAATCATACTGCAGGTCAACATCCCCCCAGGGATTGAAGACCGCTGCCGACTGGTAGTGACTAAGCGAAGCAACAAACTGTTCAGGCATCGTAAACATCCTGAACCAGAATAAAAGGCTGCACGATCAACATCCGAAACAGCTTATCCTCTTCCCGCTCCCAACATTCCAACTGTTTTTCTGTCGGTTTACCTAGCTGATTTGCAGCAATCCACGTTTCGACTGCAAATTTGTCATCATCAGCAACAGCGACTCCAACCTCAACCAGATCAAGATCTGCAGTAACGACGATAATCGCATCTCTCTGCAAGTGAATTTTCAGTTCTCGCCAGTTTACTTCAGCAAGATCACGCTTAAAACTTTCAACCATTCCCGACATAATATTCCTTTTCACATGCCATTTGAGGACAATCAACTCTCTTAAAATATTGATTTTTAACTTAAGAAAATTAGCATGTTAGCCGACACACATGCTACAGTTAAAACTTGTATTTTGCCATTTTTCTCAAAACAGGATAGACATGACTGCATTCAGGTCGAATCAAAGCGTTGATATCGGTTCCAAGCTGATCGGAGAATTCGTTAATGATGCCTATACGTTACATATTGAGGCACACAATAACCAACTTGAATGTCGTGCCAATATTACCGTCCACAATGTCGCCAACAGTATCCCTCCCGCTGAACTTATTTCTATTTTACGTAACCACGATATCGCAACAACTGTTGATCTTGAGCAAGTCGCTATTTTCTGTACTGAAGCTGCCCAGGGAGAAGACCCTCAACAATTTGTCATAGCCAAAGGAAGGGAAGCAACTCATGGTAAGGATGGCTGGTTTGAGCTGATTGTTGCAACCGGAAAAGAAGAAACGGATCTGGTTGCAGATAAATCCGGCAAAGTCGATTTTAAATCGATACAGAGCTTTTCAAACGTTGAACCAGGTCAGCAAATTGGTAACATCTATTTTCCAACCGCAGGGGAACCAGGCGAAACCATTACCGGGAAAACAATCCCTGCAATAGAGGGAAAACCAAGCCGAATTATCGCCGGAAACGGCGTCCGTTTTAGTGATGACGGAAGCCAAGCTATCGCTGAACAAGCTGGACGTGCCGTATTTGACAATAATGTTCTCTCGATAGCAGAAGAGTTCGTCGTTAACGGTGATGTCGACCTGAATATTGGCCATATCAGCTTCAATGGTTTTGTCGATATCAAAGGAGATGTACTGGACGACTTTAACATCACGGCCACAAAAGGAATCAATATTACCGGTGCCGTAGGTGTTTGCCAGATCAATTCTGACGGCCCAGTCACTGTTGGAACCATGGCTGGCATGGGGTCTGGTAAAATTGTCTGCAAAGGAGCCCTGCAAGCCCGCTACCTGAACCAGGTCGAAGTCGAATGCTGGGGCGATATCAATATCTCCCACGAACTTCGCAACTCAGTCATCAAGGCAACTGGCAGCATCAATATTCCCAAAGGACTGGTGACAGGAGGGGAACTCATTGCCCTTGAAGGGGTTGAGGTGAAAATTCTTGGTGCCCGTGCGGGAGCAAAAACTATCGCCACTTCCGGAATTTACTTTCCCGAAACAGATCGACTTCAATACCTACGCACCCGAATAAAAAGTCTCGTTGATCAGATTAAAAAAATAGGAACCACCCTGAATACCCTGATCAAAAAACCGGTCGTAAAACAACGAAAAGCACTTCGTGAAGCAACTGAATTACGGATTGGAATTCTAACCCAGAGACAGGTCAACCTTGATGAAGAGCGAGAAGAACTAGCTGAGGAGTTGCTTAACTTTGCCGTTAATGAACACCCAACAGCAAATCCAAAAATTAATGTTCTTGGTACAATAAAAGAGGGGGCATCTATCAATCTAGGGGAATCAAGTGAGGAAATAGCCACGGAAATATCAGGACCAGTTTCGGTTATCGAAAATCCTCAGCTTGGTGGGTTCCGTTATCTCACTTATTCGCCACTCAAAGTGGGTGCTGAAAGCCTGAAAAATGAAAACCCACTTTAAAGGGCGGGCAGATGAACTTTGTCCTTCGAATTCTACAGATAAACCGTATTGCGGGGGACACGAAACAAGTACATATCTCCACAATACTACTTCTTTTTCTTCCCCAAGCGAGAAACAACTTTAGCTGCGGCCTGATTTGCAGCATGAACACAATCGTTCAATCCCACCCCATAAAAAGAATTCCCGGTCAGAATTAAATCGGGAGAATCTTGCAGAGAATCCTCCAGCTCTTGCAGCCGTTGAGCATGCCCGCGTGTATATTGTGGAATCGCATGACGGTGGCGAAAAATCTTTACAAAGTCCGGTTCACAATCAATCCTCATGATCTGTTTCAGATCGTTCATTGTCCGAGCCTTGACTTCTTCTTCAGATAAATCGATGGCAGCGGAGTTAGCGGCTCCACCCATCATTGAACGCAACAGAACCATCCCTTCCGGGGCACGATTAGAGAAAATACTCGAATCCCACAAGGTTCCTAGAGTATGGCACCCTTCGGCTTTAGGAATCAGGTAACCAAAGCCATTCAAATCGAAAGCAATCCGCTCTTGTTGATAACCAAAACAAATAACATTCATGGTCGCATAAGGAATTTGCCGCAGAATTGTAGAGCTCTTATCATTCAACCCATCCAGCATATTGGCAACAGCATATGCTGGTGCAGCAGTCACAACCATGTCCGCTTCAAGCTGTTGGCCGTCATCCAGGTTAAGGAGAAAACCACCTTGTTTCTGTTCAATCTTTATGACTGCATGACCAGCGACCACCTTGCCGGAGAGAACGGCAGCAACCCCATCGGTCAACTCCTGAATACCATCACTGAAAGAAGTTAACACGCCACCAGGACCAGCAGCACTGGCCACTGCCTTACCAGCCTTGACTTCAGCACGTTTCTTTTTGGCCAATCGAAGCATTGCTTTGATCAGCCCCCCATATTCCTGTTCTAGCTCATAGATTCGCGGAAAACAACTCTTCAAACTCATTGTTTCGGGATCACCGGCAAAAATTCCAGAAACCATTGGAGAGATCAATTTATTGAGAGCTTCCCCCCCCAACCGTCGCCGACCAAAATCAGCCAGAGTCTCATCCCCTTCGGGCTGACGTTTAGGAATGACCATTTCACCAGCAAGACGAAGCTTACCAGGCCAGGAGATTAATTTCGATTTGAGAAATGCAGATCCGTTTTCGGGCATTTGGTGCAGAATCTGCTCAGAATAGATAAATCTCTTACGGGCATTATCATCAGATCGCAACAGTTGTTGATCAATTTGTAGCTGTCGACACAGATCCAGAGTCATTGGTTTGTTATCGAGAAACCCATTTGGTCCCCACTCACAGAGAAAACCCTCTTCCTGAACCGAAAGAATTTTCCCTCCGATTCGTGATTCTTTTTCAACCACCAGCGTCTCAACTTCAAGGCCAGTCTGCTTAGCCTGCTGCTCAATAGCGTAGGATGTCGCAAGCCCAGAAATTCCGGCTCCAACAATAGCAATACGGGTCATAAGGACTCCTGAAAACAAGTAAAATGGTAGGAAATTAATACGCCATCGTAGCCTGTCGTTCAGATCAGGTCAAGATGGTGAATTTACAGTTCGCTTCTTCTTCAGTTCTTCTTGACGCTATATAAAACGACTCCTATAGTAGTTCCCCAATCAAGAAAAATGGAGGAGTTTAAAACATGGCAAAAGATTACTATTCCGTACTTGGCGTAGAACGAAATGACGATGCGGCAACCATAAAAAAAGCTTATCGCAAGCTGGCACAAAAATATCATCCCGACAAAAACCCGGGGGACACAAAAGCCGAAGAGCAATTTAAACAGATCACTGAGGCTTACGCCGTTTTATCCGACAAAGAAAAACGTCAACAGTACGACCAATATGGCGATGCCGGATTCCACCAACGCTTCAGTCAGGAAGATATTTTCCGCAACATGAATATGGGGGATATTTTTGGCAGTTTCGGTGGTGGTACGAGCGGAGGTGAGGACATCTTCAGTCAACTGTTTGGTGGGGGTGGTCGAGGTCGATCCCCCAGACCTCCAGCCAAAGGACAAGACTATTCGATGCAAATCAGCATTCCATTCCGACTGGCAGTCCAAGGTGGCGAAAGGCGCGTTGACTACCGCAGTGACGACAAGGTGGAGCAAATTAAAGTACGAATCCCTGCAGGCATCGAAAAAGGAAGTAAACTACGTGTCTCTGGAAAAGGGGGATCTCACCCAACTGGTGGCTCCCCAGGGGATCTATATCTGCACGTTGACATTGAACCAGACCCAACATTTACACGCGATGGATACGACCTTCTTGTCAGAGCAGAGATCCCCTATAGCGGTATTTGTATGGGAACCACAATTGAAGTCCCAACCCTCGAAACCCCGAAGCGGGTTAAGGTTCCTGCCGGAATGCAGCCAGGCCAAAAGATCAGGTTGCGGGGATATGGCGTAGCAGCTTCGGGAAAAAGACCAGCCGGTGATTTGTTTGCGCTCATCGAGGTTGTTGTACCAAACAATCTGACCACTGAACAAAAAGAGTTATTGGAGCAACTAAAAGCCGTTGATCTCTAGCTTCCCCACTTGTCTTGTTACCGATTCGGGGCAGACAGGCGACCTATTTAGCCTCTGGATGAAAAAATGGTATTCAGCTTGCAGACAAACTGCCATACAAGCTATACTAAGCCCGATTTTTTTGTAGCATGTTTTTGTGTAGACAAAAAGGACGACTGTGACTAAACGTAATTCTAGCTGTAATCTTCGACTGATTTTTTTATTTGCAGCGTTCCTGCTTCTTTGCGGTGGGATACAATCAGCTTTCAGTTGTCTGCTGCCAGGAGATCAAATCTACAGCTCAGAGATCCGAGTTGACAGCTGTCACTTGGTCATAGATCAGAACAAAACGGCTCCCTGTTGCCAAATTGAAGTATGTCACCAATCTGCCTCTCAGAAACAAGACGTGGGCAGCCCAGAATATCACAACCAATTCAAAGATTCGCATTCGTTGGTTCATGAGTCACGCCCGCTAACTCCTCAATTTAAAGCTGGCAAACCTTTTATAGCCAATCATATCGTTCTGCCACAATTTTCTGCACTAAAAAGGGTGTCCCAAATTCCTCTTCAATCCCTTTATAGCCTTCGAACTACTGTCCTTTTGAATTAGGATTCTCCGTACATCACCGGTTGACGACAGTCAGGATCACTGGCTATATTGACCAAATTTGTCATCTATTTTGACAAATTGCTATAAGGAGACTTCTACTTTGGCTGAGACAAAAAAACCTTTTATTGATCGTACCTGGGACTTTCTCTGTTCCCTGAAACTAGCCATCATTCTGGTGCTGCTACTGGCTCTGACTTCTATTATCGGAACAATTATTTTGCAGAATGGTTCGGCCGCTGATTATATCCGTGAATACGGTCAAGCAAATTATGAATTGTTTCAAAAATTACAGTTCATTGATATGTACCATTCAACCTGGTTTATTTGCATTCTAGCTCTATTCAGTGTCAATTTAATTTGCTGTTCGATAAAAAACTTTCCTCGAGTATGGAAGTTCGTCAAAGAACCAACTCTGATTGCCAGCTCAGGGATCTTCAAAGGATCGGCAAATCGGGCTGAATTTCGTTGCAAAGGTTCAAAGCAGCAAGTTGCTGAGCAGATCTCAATCCTGTTGAACAAGGAATTTGCTAAAACCACCCTGACCGAAAAAGATGAGAAACTCTATCTTTTTGCGCAAAAGGGAATCTATTCACGATTTGGAGCCTACATAACCCACCTGTCAATCCTGATTATCATGGCCGGGGCAGTTATCGGCAATGTCTGGGGATATAAAGCTTTTGTTAATATTGTCGAAGGGGACTCAGTAAATCAGGTCCGTTCCCGCAATGGTACCGGCCTAATCGACCTTGGCTTTACCGTGCGCTGCGATGACTTCGATGTCAGCTATTACCCAAACAGCAACCGTCCCAAAGATTACAACAGTGACCTAGTCATCCTTGAAGATGGCAAAGAGATTGTCCATAAACGCATTGAAGTCAATGACCCGTTAACCTACAAAGGGATCAAGTTCTACCAATCCAGTTATGGATCAGCCGGTAACGCTTTCTTTAAGGTTAGAGTAACTGAAAATTCAACTGGTGAAACAGTAGAGCTCAAAGCACATCAAGGCAAGAATGTTCAACTCCCTGGTGGCTATGCTTTTGCCGTCACTAATTTCACCACTAGTGATCGAAACTTCGGACCGGCAATGCAACTGCACGTCAACACTCCCGACAATAAATCTGGGGCGCCATTTGTTGTCTGGCAGAATCACCCTCAACTTGATGTTAAACGGGGTGGAATTTTCAGTTTTGTTCTGCTCGGTTATGACCAGCCACATTATACAGGCCTTCAGGTCGCCAAAGATCCTGGCGTCAACATTGTCTGGGCAGGCTGTTTTCTGATAGTTTTTGGTTCGTTAACCGCTTTCTTTTTCTCTCATAAACGAATCTGGGTCTGCCTGGAAGATGATGGCAAAAAGACCAAAGTACTAATTGCCGGTAATGCACACCGCAATCAACCTGGCTTTTCCCTGGCCTTCGACGACCTACAACAACAGATAGAGGCAACAGCCACAAACGAATCCCCAAAGAAGGAGGGATAACTCATGGATAGCGGACAATTATTCAATTTGACCACCATCGCCTATTTTGCTGCAATGGTTCTGTTCTTTGCCTATATTGCAACAAAAAATGATACCGTCGCACTGGTTGCGACACTAAGTTCACTCGCCGGATTTTTGATTCAGACTGCTGCGCTAGGATTGCGTTGGTATGAGTCATACCAGATTTTGGGTGTAGATGGGCGAGCCCCATTGACCAATCTATATGAATCAGTGGTCTTTTTTGCCTGGTCAATCTTACTGATTTATCTATTGATGGACTGGAAATACAAACAACGCACTATCGGTGCCTTTGTCCTCCCGATTGCCCTGTTCAGCATGCTCTGGGCACAGATGAGTTTACATGCTTCCATCGATCCGCTGGTTCCCGCTCTACAGAGTAACTGGCTCACCTATCATGTTATTACTTGTTTCCTTGGTTATGCCGGATTTGCCGTCGCTTTCGGGGTATCGATCATGTACCTGCTTAAGATTGGCAAGGAAGAAAAACATCAGGGAGACGGACCTATGGGAGGAATCCTTGGGATGTTCCCACCAACCAAGGTTCTTGATGACATGAATTACAAGGCAATCATGATCGGCTTTCCATTGCTAACCCTTGGAATTGTCACTGGTGCCGCATGGGCCTATTACGCGTGGGGAACCTACTGGAGTTGGGACCCAAAAGAAACCTGGAGTCTGATTGTTTGGTTCCTTTACGCAGCATTTCTTCATGCCCGTTTTACTCGCGGGTGGGTCGGCCGCCGCGCTGCCTGGTTGTCGGTTTTTGGTTTTGCAGCAACCCTGTTTTGCTATCTGGGAGTGAATCTGGTTCTTTCCGGGCTACATTCCTACGGCAGTGGTTGAGCCGTAAGCCAATAAGCAACAAAAACGGGTACTTCGATTATGAAGTACCCGTTTTTGTTGCTCAACTAACCACAATATATTAACAGAAGTACCATGCCACCGAGACAGGCAACCAGACCGGCATCATTGTCAGATGTTATTTATAAACATCCAAAGTCCCGTAAAATTCAAGATTGATCACATAACCTTGCCAATTTACAAAATATTGCTGTCCCCTTAGATGACCATATAGAACTTCGGTGAAATCAAACGGGGTTGATAACAATTTCTGACTCCATTTCACGATTACCTTGCCAAGAACCAACTAACAGTTCAGAATTGTTTGCAGAAGAGACTTAGCTGTTTGGACAACTGTCTATTGGACCAGTAATATTTAACCGGAACAAAAATGAAAATCCTGCATATTCTCAGCCAAATTCCCGAAGCAACAGGAAGCGGTATTTACCTGCAATCAGCATTGCAGCATGCGTCCAGCCGTGGTTTTCAGAACTATCTTCTAGCCGGAATCCCGGAAAGCTTCCCACAGCACAGAAAATTTCAAAAGCTGGCATGCAATGGTTACATGGTTGTCAACTTTGGGCGAGATCTTCCTTTCCCAGTTGTTGGTATGAGCGATGTCATGCCCTACTCCAGCATCCGGTTCTGCGACCTTTCATCCAGAGAGCTGTCTCTTTATGAAACGTGTTTTAAAAAAAAATTAATCGAAGTAGTCGAGTACTGGAAACCTGACCTGATTCACTCCCATCACCTCTGGCTCTTGACTTCGCTAGCTCGACAAATATTTCCAGACATTCCCTTGCTGACCAGTTGCCACGGATCAGATCTACGCCAATTTCAAAACTGTCCTCACCTGCAACCAGCCGTATTAGCCGGCTGTCGGAGCATCAATGCGGTCTGTGCTTTAACTCAGGTGCAAAAGCAAGAGATTCAACAACTTTATGGTATCGATCCGCAGACAATTCATGTTGTTGGTGCCGGTTACGATAGTGAACGCTTTTACACATCAAAACCAAAAATTGACCCAACGCCAGTGCAAATCCTCTATGCTGGAAAGCTAAGCCGTGCCAAAGGGGTTCCATGGTTATTGAAAGCGCTCAGAAAATTACCCGCGAATGAATTTATCTTTCACTTGGTTGGGGATAGTGAAGGGGCAGAACAACAAGAAATTCTAGCGTTGGCAGATGAGCTTGGTAGCAGGATCAGGATTCATGGAAAAGTCGAGCAGGAGCATCTGTCTAACTTGATGCGCAAGGCTGACCTATTTGTGCTACCGTCATTTTATGAAGGATTACCACTTGTTCTTCTGGAAGCCTTAGCCTGTGGATGCCGGGTTGTTGCCACCGCTCTTCCTGGGGTCATCGAACTTTTATACGGGTTATCTCCCGGCTGGATTGAGCTTGTGGATCTACCTGAAATGGCTTCTGTCGACGTACCGCAAGCTTCTGAAAATAAAAAGTTTATTGATACTCTAACAAGCGCTCTACACAAACAATTCGAACAAATTCAGCAACCACATCAAATCAGAGGCATTCCTGATGAAATTCAAATTTTACTGAAAAATTATACTTGGGAAGGTGTTTTCCTTAAAATTGAACAACTCTACAAACAACTGCACCACGATCAAACACAGGGACACTAACTGGCAAAAGAAACAGCAATGGCTGCGATATCGTCATGTTTCTTAAACCGGGGGTAGCGTTGACAATCAGGGTCTTTGACTTCCAGAGCGCGAATTTCATCTTTGACCTGCTGTAATCCCCCTTGCAGATAATGGCTCGTCACCCAACGAAAGTTGGGCTGATATTCAGGGTCTTCACCCGGGGGAAACAAACCGTCGGTGAACACAAGAAGATGGGAAATATCCTTGAGAGGGGTTGAACCACTCCGCAAAAAGTCAAGAGCAGCGGGTTCACCATTCAACACACCATAACTCTGATTCATCTGTCTGCGAATAGTTTCCACTTGAGGTCTGAGGCTGCTTTGTGGATCCGGATCTCCTTGCAGGTACAGATCTTTCAACAGTTGCAAGGTTTCCTTGTCATGATTATGGTAGGGAGTCAGCAGCTGGAAATTGCCATCAGCATAAATAGCCAAAACCTGGCTGTCACCACTCTGGATCCATGACATGCTGTCTTCCTTCACCTGAAATGCTGCAACACTCGTACTCCAGCACTGTAATTTATCTTCTGCTTCGACTCCCATTTCAGTCATTGTACAATGCAGCATTTTATTAGCACGCTTGCCCAGATCAAAAAGTGACGCATCATTTTTGGAGAATGTGGAGCTCACAAGATGGGAAGCCCACCAGGCTCCGGTTTTTCCATGATAAAGCTCAGGCACAAGGCTTGATGCCCCATCAAACACACCGAACAGATTACTTGCGCAAACCAGCTTATCTTCATTTATCTGACCCGAACCTTGGTCAAGTACCCGTTCAATATTATTAATTTGCTTTCCCATATCACCAACTCTTCCTTCATTAAATAAGTATGGTGGATAATATATTAATTTTTACGATTTGTTAAATTGATATTTTAAATGGACACAAGTGCAGCCAATGTATTTGCCAATATGGGACTTATTGCTTCCTATTATTGGCTATTTATAAAAACGATTACGACTATCGTTTTTATTTAAATTACCCATTTGACTTAATTTGGCTAATTTCATATCACTACTCAAAGTTTCTGCCACTTTTGATTTTTAAACTATTTTTGCTGGAGGATGCCTACATGTCTGAACAATTCCAAGTTAAATCCGATCTTGATCTCTGGGCCGAACTTGATATGGATGTCGAACGTTTCAAGAATGTCCCTCCTACTTTGACACAAGTGTATAAAGATATTTTTTTAAGTCAGATAAATCGCCCTGAATCGATGGCTTATTTTGATGACATGATCAGTAATATCTATACAGGCCGCATTCAGGAAATGGTTGATGCAAAAAAAGCTGGGCATCCAGTCATTGGAACCTTCTGTGTTTATGTTCCAGAGGAAATCATTCAAGCGGCTGGTGGACTCTGTATTGGCTTATGTGGTGGATCTCAAGCAACAGTTCCAGATGCGGAAAAAACCTTACCCCGAAACATCTGTCCAATGGTCAAATCGGCCTTCGGTTTCAAAGTCAGCAGGATGTGCCCTTTTTTTCAGGCTCTTGATTTTGTTTACGGCGAAACGACCTGCGATGCCAAGAAAAAAACCTGGGAACTACTTGGGGAACACGTTCCGACCCATGTGATGGAAATTCCGCAAATGAAACGGGAACGGGATAAAAAGCTCTGGATTGAAGAGGTCAAAGACTTCAAGCTGGAGATCGAAAAAATGGTCGATAGAAACATCACTGAAACCGAGTTAAAGGCTGCTATTGACACATTGAATGCTAAACGTAAAGCCCTGCAACGACTCAACGACCTGCGCCATCACAACCCTTCACCTGTCAGCGGGCGCGATATGTTACTGATTCAGCAGATTGCTTTTTACGATATTCCGGAGCGTTTCACTGACAAAGTTAATCAGCTCTGCAACGAACTGGAAATCCGAATTCAGAACAACAGCGCTGTCGCCCCCAAAGAAACCACCCGGATTATGATTTGCGGAACGCCCATGGCACTTCCAGAGTGGAAATTACACAATATCGTTGAAAGCTCAGGTGCTATTATTG
>JADGEB010000014.1 GCA_016744595.1 Desulfuromusa sp. | reverse complement strand
GAGATGAAGTGCTATGCTTCATCTCCCTTTTTTGTTTTTGGTTTAATTTCTTTAAAAATATTAAGATCAAAATGTGTCCAGCACAAAAGGATCATTCTGATTATGGATATGACACATGAAAGATCGTTTACAGCAACTACAGGAAGAGGCATTGTCTGCGTTGCAGCAGGCAGAAGATCTTAAATCCCTGCAAGATGTAAGGGTGCAAGTTCTTGGCAAAAAAGGTTCGTTGACCGAGATTATGAAAGGGATGCGAGACCTCACTGCAGAAGAACGCCCAACCATAGGTAGCTTGGTTAATATTTTAAAAACTCTGTTTGAAGATTCCTTTGTTGCTCGACAATCAGAGTTGCAGCAACAGGATATTGCTGCAAAACTAGCTAATGAAAAGATTGACGTTACTCTTCCTGGAAGGAGAACCAGATCTGGAAGTTTGCATCCAGTAACTCTTGTCACAGACGAAGTTATTGAGATTTTTTCGCGTTTGGGTTTTGCGGTTGCTGAGGGTCCAGAAATTGAACAGGACTTTTATAACTTTGAAGCTCTGAACATACCCAAAGACCATCCAGCTAGAGATATGCAAGATACTTTTTATATCAGTGATGACCGAGTCTTGCGTACACACACCTCGCCGGTACAAATTCGTACAATGCTGAAACATAAACCTCCGATTCGAATTATTGCTCCAGGAACTGTGTACCGCCGTGATTCTGATATAACGCATAGTCCGATGTTTCATCAGGTTGAGGGCTTCTTGGTAGATGACAGGGTGACTTTTGGGGATCTTAAAGGGATTCTTACACATTTTTTGAACGAATTTTTCGGTGAAGGGCATGGTGTTCGTTTTCGCCCCTCTTTTTTCCCATTTACTGAACCAAGTGCAGAAGTTGATATCGAGTGTGTGATCTGTGGTGGTGATGGCTGTCGAGTTTGTGGAAAAACTGGTTGGTTAGAAATTCTTGGCTGCGGAATGATTGATCCTGAAGTATTCAATTCAGTCAATTATGATTCGGAAAAATATAGTGGATTTGCTTTTGGTATGGGGCTGGAACGTATGGCGATGCTTAAATATGGTGTTAACGATTTACGTTTGTTCTTTGAGAATGATCTGCGCTTCCTGAAGCAGTTTTGATTTTTAATATTTGTAAGGATCTCGATACATGATAGTAACCTATAACTGGTTGAAAGAATTTGTAGATTTTAAATTTTCTCCGCAAGACCTTTGTGACCGATTAACAATGGTTGGCCTTGAAGTCGATGCACTTGAAGAGATAGGCGGCAACCTCGATTCGGTTATCGTTGCCCGTCTTGAGTCTGTCGAACCACACCCAGACGCCGATCGTTTAACTGTCTGTCAGGTTAACAATGGTAACGAAGTTGTTCAGGTCGTTTGTGGTGCAACTAACCACAAAACTGGTGACCATATTGCTTTGGCACAGCCGGGAACGGTTTTGCCGGGTGAATTTAAAATCAAGAAGTCGAAGATCCGTGGCCAGGTGTCACAGGGAATGCTTTGTTCGGAAAAAGAGCTGGCTCTGGCTGAGGATTCTCCCGGAATCATGATTCTTCCAGAAGGTTTAGTCCTAGGGCAGCCGGTTTTTGCAGCGCTTGGATTGAAAGATTTTCAGATTGAAATTGGTTTGACGCCAAATCGGCCTGATTGCCTCAGCGTGGTTGGTGTTGCCAGAGAGGTCGCCGCTCTGTGTGGTCAAGAATTGAAATTGCCAGTTCCTCAAATGAATGAAACTGACGATTCAATTGAACAGCAGTCCTCTGTCGTTATTAAAAATAATGATGGGTGTCCGCGTTATGCTGCTCGGATGATTAAAAATATAAAAATTGGGCTCTCTCCCGATTGGATGGTTCGACGCCTTGAAGCTGTCGGAATGCGATCTATAAATAATGTTGTTGATGTGACCAACTATGTGATGATGGAACTTGGTCATCCGTTGCATGCTTTTGATTTCAATTTTTTACAGGATCAAAAAATAGTTGTTAAATCTGCCCAGCAAGGTGAAAAGTTTACGACACTAGATAATCAGGAACACACTTTGTCTTCTGATGATCTGATGATCTATGATGGCAAGCAGCCCGTTGCAATGGCTGGGGTTATGGGTGGCCTTGATTCTGAGGTAAAGAACGAAACTGAAACTGTTTTGTTGGAAGCCGCATATTTTAAGCCGACCATGATTAGACGAACCAGTAAGCGCTTTGGTTTACATACCGAATCGTCGCATCGTTTTGAGCGTGGTGCCGATATAGATATGATTCCGGTTGCACTTGATCGAGCTGCAAGTTTAATTGCTGAGTTGTCCGGTGGTCATGTTTTATCTGGAGTTATCGATAGCTATCCGCGGAAACTAGATCCAGTGGCTCTTGAAATTAGTGCCGAAAAAACCAAGAATTTACTCGACATACCTGTTGATTGTAAAATTATTAAAAACTTACTTGAATCAATAGGTTTGCAAACTCAACCTGGCAACTGCTCCGATTGTTTAAAGGTTAATGTACCGAGCTTTCGTCCCGATATTGAGCGTGAAGTTGATTTGATTGAAGAAGTTGCTAGGCTTTATGGGTATGATAAAATTCCTGTGAGTATGCCAGTTGGTACTGTTGATGCAAAATTGCCACCGCAACGTCAATTACTGCAAAAATCTCTCCGCCAAGCAATCGTTGCTGCTGGTTTTTCTGAGGCAATGAACTACTCATTTGTGGCTTCTGATAGTTTGGCAAAAATAGGGGTCACAGCAGATGATAGTCGTTCGTTACAAATCAAAATTTTAAATCCATTATCAGAAGACCAATCAGTTATGCGGACCAGTTTGGTTCCCAGTTTGCTGGAAACAGTTTCGCGAAATTTAAATTATCGTAGCTCCGATTTAAGTTTATTTGAGTTGCGCCCGGTCTTTTTAACTGATCCGGAAAAAGATCAATGTTTTGAGAAGCTGTCGCTGACGGCTGTTATGTCGGGGCAGCGTGAACCAGAAGGTTGGTCTCAATCTTCTGCTACTGTTGATTTTTATGATATTAAAGGTGTTGTTGAAGAAGTACTAGCTAAGGTAAACGTTTATAACGTTTCCTTTGAGGCTGACTCCTTGCAGCCTTATATGCATCCAGGTAAATCGTGTCGTTTGATGCTTGGCAAGCAGTTACTTGGTTTTATTGGAGAAGTCCACCCTGAAGTATTAACCCGGTTCGATATTGAGCAGACTGTCTATTTGTTTGAACTTAATGTTGAAAGTATCATCTCTGTAGCTGGAAAACACGCACAATTCAAGCCTTTATCCCGTTTTCCAGATGTGAAGCGTGATAGTGCTCTGCTTTTGTCGGATGCAATTTCAGCTGAGCAGGTTATGGAAATTGTGAATAGGAGCAAGGTTAAGTTCGTTGAAAGTGCTACTATTTTTGATCTGTATACTGGGAAGGGAGTTCCTGATGGAAAGAAGAGCCTTGCTGTTCGGGTTTGTTATCGGGGGCTTGAGAAAACCTTGACTGAGGCTGAAGTCAGTAAGTCTCATGATAAGCTAATTCGTTCTATCTGCCATCTGTTAGAAGCAGAAATTCGTTAATTGAACTTGCAGACTCACAATCTGTATGGTATAAATCCAGAAAAATCAGATAGATAGTAGACTCCATATAAAGCTTAAGAGGGAGGGATCATGACTAAAGCAGATCTTATTGAAAGTGTTTACCTGACAACCGGTTTTTCCAAAAAAGAATCAGCAGCAATTGTTGAGATGGTTTTTGACTTGATGAAGTCTACCTTGGAACAAGGCGAAAAAATCAAGATTGCTGGTTTTGGTAATTTTGTTGTCAAAGAAAAAGCATCCAGACGGGGCAGAAATCCGCAGACTGGCAGTGAAATTGAAATTTCAGCCCGTAAGATCTTGACGTTTAAACCAAGTCAGGTGCTTAAGGTTGCAATTAACGAAACCCCTTAATTTGTGTCGAGCTGAACCGGTGCCTCAGATACCTGATAAGCTCTATTTTAAAATTGGTGAAGTTGCAGCGTTGTTGCAATTAAAGACCCATGTATTGCGTTATTGGGAAACTGAATTTTCTGCTCTACAGCCGATTAAAAGTAGCACTAATCAGCGACTTTACCGACGCAAAGATGTTGAAACTGCCCTGTTGATAAAGGAATTACTTTATCGGCAGGGCTTTACTATTGCTGGTGCACGCAAGAAGTTGCAGGCAGAGAAACAGCTTGGTCTGCCTTTGACCAACCCGCAGTCTCCAGAGAATATCCTTGCTGAAATCAAAGCTGACCTAATCCAGCTCCGTAGTTATTTACTTAACACACACCTTGAATAATGAGACTCCGTGTTAATATTAGTCACCAATGATGATGGTGTCCGCTCATTTGGTCTACGCTCTCTTGCTTCGGCGTTAAGTGAATTAGGGCAAGTTGTAGTTGTTGCTCCAGATCGTAATCGCAGTGCTGTTGGTCATGCACTTACGCTAGAGCATCCATTACGTGCAGAAGAGATTAAGCCTCAAGTGTTTGCAGTTGATGGAACTCCTACCGATTGTGTTAACCTTGGTATTCATGGGTTATTGCCGCACCGGCCAGATTTAGTCGTTTCAGGGATCAATTGTGGCAGTAACATGGGCGATGATGTTTCTTATTCTGGAACCGTTTGTGCTGCACTGGAGGCAACTCTAATGGGTTTACCAGCTTTTGCTGTTTCTTTGGATACAGATCAATTCAGCACTGAAAACTTAGCTCTTGCAACATCCTTTTCAAAAAAACTGGCTCAAATGATTATTCAAAAAGGTTTACCGGATGAGACTTTTTTGAATGTGAATATCCCTTCAGGGCCTTGTTCTGGTATTCAATTAACGCGTCAAGGGAAGCGTCACTATGGAGAATCGGTGGTTTGTAATCAGGATCCACGTGGGCGTAATTATTACTGGATTGGTGGTTCAGAAGTGGGCTTTGAGGATATTCCCGGCAGTGATTGTAACGCATTACAACAAGGGGCAATTTCAGTCACACCTCTGCGTACAAACATGACGAATGAGAAAACCTATGCAGACATGGAACGTTGGTCGTTTGATAGTATCGTTGGTGTAATTTGATGGATTATTCAGTGTCTCGGCGAAGAATGGTTGAGCAACAGATCGTTGCACGAGGGATTGTGGATCAACGAGTACTAGAGGTTATGACGACGATCCCACGTCATTTATTTGTTGAGGCTGGCTTACAAGGTCATGCTTACGGTGATGCCTCACTTCCAATAGGTGAAAAACAGACAATTTCTCAGCCCTACATGGTGGCAGCAATGACAGCTGCCCTCGGATTGAAAGGGGATGAGAGAGTTCTTGAGATAGGCACTGGTTCTGGATATCAGACTGCTGTACTGTCTAAATTGGTCAAGCGGGTGTATTCTATAGAGCGGATTGCGATCCTGGCGGGGCGAGCCAGAAAAATTCTTGATCAGCTACAACTTAGCAATATTAACATAAAAATTGGTGATGGAACAATTGGTTGGAATGATCAAGCTCCCTTTGCCGGAATTCTTGTCGCGGCTGGATCTCCTGATGTCCCCACGAAATATTTAGATCAGCTCGATATTGGTGGAAAACTGGTCATGCCAGTAGGTGATCAGGAACAGCAAATCTTGATGCGGATCACTCGTCAGGAAGGTGACAGTTTTGAGCGTGAGCAGTTGATGGGATGTCGTTTTGTTCCGCTGATCGGTGAGCAGGGTTGGCGCCCTGAATCTATTATATGATGCTGTGATACTGGTTTAATGGTATGAAAATTATTCGCCGATTGTATGATTGGGTTCTTTCTTGGGCAGAAACTCCTTATGGTGTTCCTGTGTTAGGTGCGCTGGCCTTTGTCGAGGCTAGCTTCTTTCCTGTTCCACCTGATGTCTTGCTCATGGCTCTTGCCTTAGCGGTACCCCTAAAGTCATTCCGTTTTGCTCTGATCGCTTCGATTGGTTCTGTAGCAGGGGGGGCACTGGGTTATGTGATCGGTTGGGGACTTTGGGATGTGGTTGCCCCCTATTTTTATCAATATATTCCTGGAGTCACTGTTGCTGGGTTTGATCAGGTTGGCGGGTTGTTTGAGCAATATGACTTCTGGATTATATTTGCTGCCGGTTTCACTCCGATTCCCTATAAAATTTTTACCATTGCTGCCGGCGTGTTTGGTGTAAACTTCCCAATTTTCATGTTGGCTTCCCTTGTTGGTCGAAGTCTACGTTTCTTTATTGTCGCGGTAATGTTTTACTATTTTGGCAAGCCGGCTCGCCAGTTGATTGAAAAATATTTTAATCTTTTATCTATCTTATTGCTCATTGCTTTGATTGGTGTCATTCTTCTATATAAATATTTTTCTTGATGGCTTTATGGGTGTTTGAGGATGCATAAATATTCTTTGACAGTATTACTGAGAGCAGTAAATTCTGTGATAAAAATACGTATGTCATTCTTTTTTCTCTTGGTAGTTTCAGGTTTCTTGCTTAGTGCTTGTAATGCAGGTATTTATCACACTGTTAAGCCTGGTCAGACTTTGTACCGTATCAGCCGAACCTATGAAATCAATGAATCATATCTTGCTCGTGTTAATGGTATTTCGGATCCCTCACAGATGTCGATCGGAACGCGGCTCTTTGTTCCTGGAGCTGAAAGGGTATTGCAGGTTCAGGTCGTTAAGCCACAAAAGACTAGCAAAATTATTCCTGTTCTTCCTGAAAAGAGAACGGTTTCGCCTCCTCGGCAACAATCCAAGTCTCAAACAACTAGACGTACTTCAACTAAACACCTATCACCAAAAATAAAAGCAACGCAGGTCAAAAATCTGCAATGGCCGTTGCGCGGGAAAATAGTTCGCTCTTTCAGTAGCCAAGTTAAAACTGGTGGTGGAAAAGGGATTGAAATAGCAGTACGTGCTGGAAGTGATGTTTCAGCAGCGGAAGCCGGCAAAGTTATTTATAGTGGGGACGGTGTCAATGGCTACGCTTTTCTTATTATTCTGCAACATGAAAATGATCTTTTTACTGTCTATGGATTTAATCGTAAAAATCTTGTCAGACAGGGGGATTTCGTCAGCCAGGGAGAGCAAATAGCCTTATCTGGCACTCCTCCGTCAGGGGGGAAGCCACGACTCCATTTTGAAGTGCGTAAGGGGAAGCTTGCTGTAAACCCTATTTTGTACTTGCCATAATTTTTTTGCCTTTAGGTTATATATTTCTATGCTATCAGGTGTTATGGAGGTTGGGATGGATGGTTTCAACTCAAAACAAGAGAACAACAAGAAGGAAGTTAAGCTCAAGGGTGGCAATGAAAAACAACGAAGTGATGAAAAAAACTACTCTGCCACTGATGATCATGCGACCGCTGATGCTATCAAACTCTATCTTAAGGAAATTCAAAAAAGTAAATTACTGACTGCTGAAGACGAACGGGAACTCGCTGGACTGATTGCGCAGGGTGATGCTGCTGCAAGAGATCGTATGATAGAATCTAACCTACGCCTCGTCGTTAAAATAGCCAAACGTTATATGAACCGCGGCTTACCCTTTCTCGATTTGATTGAAGAGGGGAATATGGGCCTGATTAAGGCGGTAGAGAAATTTAAGGTTAGTAAGGGTTGTCGTTTCTCTACATATGCAACTTGGTGGATTCGTCAATCTATTGAACGGTCTATCGTTAATCAAAGTCGTACGATTCGTCTGCCCGTCCATGTTGCGGATGATATTAATAAACTGGTTAAAATCAGTCGAGAACTGATACAACGTTTAAAGCGTGATCCAGAGGTGGAAGAGATTGCCGAGGTGATGGGGGTTGATGCCAGTTACGTTCGTCGAATGATGATTCTGGTTAAGAAAACGTATTCTATTGAGCACCCTATGGGCGAAGGAGACGACTATAGTCTGATTGATACCATCGAAGATAAGAAGCTTGTCGATCCAGCAAGTAAAATTGAGGATCTGGATCGTTTTGCCCACGTACAAGAGTGGATGACTGAATTAAATGAGAATGAGCGTGAGATTCTTGCGCTACGTTTCGGTCTTGATGATCGTGAACCGCAAACTCTTGATACAATCGGGAAAAAATTTGGAGTAACCCGCGAAAGAATTCGTCAAATAGAAGCAAAAAGCCTAATTAAGTTAAAAAAGTCAATGGAGAATTGTCTCACTGATGAAGATCACCAATAACTTTCAATCTGGAGCCTATAAATGGATCAGTTAAAGCAGATTATCCGCGATATACACGATTTTCCTAAAAAAGGGATTGTCTTTAAAGATATTACCACCTTGTTGTCTGATGCCAAAAGTTTCAATCGTATGGTCGACCTTTTGGCCCATCGATATGTTGGTGAAAAAATTGATCAAATTGTTGGAATTGAAGCTCGTGGATTTATCTTGGGTGCAGCTTTAGCGTACAAACTTGGAACCGGTATTACTTTGGTGCGGAAGCCCGGAAAACTTCCCTACAATACTTGTAGTATCAATTATGAGCTCGAATATGGTAGTGATTCTCTGGAGATTCATGAAGATGCGTTTCAAAAAGGAGATCGAGTCATTATAGCCGATGACCTGCTGGCAACTGGTGGCACTATGACCGCGGTGGTTGAGCTGATAGAAAAGCTTGGGGCAGAGATCCATGAGTGTGCATTTATGGCGGAATTAGAGTTTCTCGATGGGCGAAGTAAACTCCCTGAAGGTAAGGTTTACAGTTTGTTGAAATTTTAATTATTCTATTTCGATAAGTGCATCTAAAGAACTTGTCAAATACAACACTCTAAGTTATAAGCATCCCACGGCCCCGTAGCTCAGCTGGATAGAGCGGCACCCTCCTAAGGTGATTGTCGGAGGTTCGAATCCTCCCGGGGTCGCCAAAATTAAAAGAAGAAGGTCACCCTGACCTCGACAAATAGAAACGTAGAGTTCGAAGCAGAATGAACGCTGACTTGATGTCAGAAAAGCAGCCATGGATGGTTGCGACAACGAGAGAAGGGGAGTCAGCGTAAGCGAGGACATGAAGTCCGAGATGAAGTTGAAGAATCCTTCTAGGGTTGCGAATAATACTAGTAAATTGGTCATTTGAGGCGATCCTGATATGGCCTTTTTTATATCGTTGTGTACTGAATGCGCTTTGCATTTCGTCTAAATGGCTGTTAATTGCAAAAGAGAAAGTTAAGTCACCATGTCTGGATATATTATTACCACAAAAATTGATAGCGCATTTTGCATTCAAATACATCGACCTGAGAAGAAAAACGCTCTCACCTCTGAAATGTATAAAGAAATAGCTGAGGGTATCAAAAGTGGAGACGCTGATGATAGTATCAGCGCAATTATTCTTCATGGTTTGGAAGGGTGTTTTACTAGTGGTAATGATCTATCTGGTTTCCGTAATGGACCATCACCTGACAGAATATATCCACACAATATTTATATTGATGCCTTGCGGCATGCACGGAAACCAGTTATCGCTGCCGTTGATGGATATTGTTTAGGGATTGGCACTATCATGTTATTTCATTGTGATTTTGTTTATGCCGGCCCCAAAACCCGTTTTTCTCTGCCATTTCTAAATCTTGGCCTTTCTCCAGAGGGTGGGACCAGTTATATCTTGCCACACCTGATCGGTTATCAGAAGGCGGCTGAAATCATTTTACTTGGTGAACCGTTTGGAGCTGAGTTAGCAGAGCGAATTGGGCTGGTGAATGGAATCGTTTCTGCCAGTGATTTGATGGAACGTGCACTGGAAGTTGCTGAAAAGTTAGCTCACAAGGATTCAGATGCAATTATAGCTACTAAAGCGTTACTTAAACATGGAATGGATGATGCTGTAAGTACCGCTATGGCGAGAGAACTCGATTTATTTAATGACAGGATGGAAACTCCAGAAGTGCGTGAAACCATCGCCGGATTTTTCAAAAAGAAATCAATTTAAGAGCTATTCCACTTCTGTTATTGAAGACACACTAATTGACACGTCAGCTTGATGTTGTTATATATTTTACATAAGGGCGGTTAGCTCAGCGGGAGAGCATTCGCCTCACACGCGAAGGGTCACTGGTTCGATCCCAGTACCGCCCACCAATAAAAACAAGAGGTTAACCCTGAGATGGTTAGCCTCTTTTCGTTTGAACAAGTTTTAACCAAACTCAGTGGAGGTCAAAACATGCAACTGACTGGTCAACATCTTATCTTTGATTACCTTCTTGTTACCACTAAAAATAAGTTCAGAGCAGTGAACCCCGCAACAGGTGAACCATTGGAATGTGCGTTCTCCGAAGGTGGTAGACAAGAGGTTTCAGCTGCAGCTAATTTGGCTGGAAAATGTTTTGATGAGTTCAGGCAAACTAGTCATTTAGTAAGAAGTGAATTGCTTGATACTATTGCAACTGAATTACTGACACTGAAAGATCCCATAATACAAAGAGCACATCTTGAAACTGGCTTGCCGTTGCCTCGTTTGGAGGGTGAATTCGGACGTACTATTAATCAGTTAATAATGTTTTCACAATTAGTAAAAAACGATAAATATAGATCGACACGAGTTGAACAAGCCCTTTCTGAACGGCAGCCTCTTGCCAAACCAGATTTAAGCTTGACTCAAGTCCCTATTGGACCAGTTGCCATCTTTGGTGCGAGTAACTTCCCGTTGGCATTTTCTGTAGCAGGTGGTGATACCTCTTCAGCATTGGCGGTTGGTTGTCCGGTTGTTGTTAAAGGACACCCTGCACACCCAGGAACTTCTGAATTGGCTGGGTTGGCAATCCAGAGAGCAGTCAAAAAAACAGGCTTGCCAGGTAACGTTTTTTCTTTGATTCAGGGTCGTGATTATAGCGTAGGAACAGCTTTGGTTATGCATCCACAAATCAAAGCAGTTGCTTTTACCGGATCGCAAGCAGGTGGTCGTAGCCTGTTCGATTCAGCTGCTGCACGCCCAGATCCAATTCCAGTTTTTGCCGAAATGGGCAGCGTTAACCCGATATTTATATTGCCACAAGCTCTTAAAGAAAGATCTCAAGCATTGGCTACAAAGTATATTGAATCAATGACTTTAGGGGTAGGTCAGTTTTGTACCAAACCGGGCTTGTTATTTGTGGTTAAGGGAAGTGAGTTAAATGCTTTTGTCGCTGATGTGAAAGATTCTCTCGGTCAGTTGAAACCTCTACCCATGTTGCATTTCGGAATAAAGAAGAACTTTAATGACAGGTTGAAGCAACTGACAGATACAAAGGGTGTGAATCTAATTGTTGGTAGTGAAGCACAATCATCCCTGGATTGTTTTGCTTCGCCCGCTTTATTATTCCTTACGGCAGACGATTTTTTGTGTGATCCGAGTCTCAGTGAAGAGGTTTTTGGTCCATCATCTATTGTTGTCCAATGTGAATCACAAGAGCAAATGTTACTTTTGGCAGAAAACTTACAAGGACAATTGTCTGCGACGGTTCATGCAGCAATCGGTGAAGAAGATTTCTGTCGTCGGCTATTCACTATTCTAGAGAAAAAGGCGGGTCGATTAATTTTTAATGACTTTCCAACCGGTGTTGAAGTTTGTGGTGCAATGCATCATGGAGGGCCGTATCCGGCAACCACTGATAGCCGTTTCTCTTCTGTCGGAACTTCGGCAATTAAACGTTTTCTGCGGCCAGTATGTTATCAAAACTTTAGTAAAGATCTTCTTCCTTTAGAACTACAGAAGAATCAGGAATAATATCATCATGAGTTTGAACGACCAAGAGACAACACTCTTAGCAATTGAAGACTGGGGGCTGATTGATTATCAATTTGCTTTTGACCGTCAGGCAAAGTTGGTTCAATCACACCTTGAAGGACAAGGTACTGATACTCTAGTCTTTGTGGAGCACCCGACAACGATCACTCTTGGTCGTCGTGCGACCCAGACAGATTTACATTTTCCCGAAGAAACATACTCCGAATATGGAATATCTCTGCAAAAAATCAATCGTGGTGGTTTAGCTACAGCCCATGAGCCAGGGCAACTGGTTGTTTATCCTCTTATAGAGTTAAAGAAAAAAGATTTACGTTGGTTTGCCGACCATTTTTTGAAGGTTATTGTCGATTTACTGGGTGATTATGATATCGACGGATATTTAAAGGACGGGGAGCCCGGTGTCTGGGTTGAGGGGCGAAAGATCTGCAGCTTTGGAATTGCTCTGAAAAAATGGGTTTCTTCACATGGAATTGCCATGAATTTGAATAATTCACTCGATACTTTTAATATGATAGTTCCGTGTGGTCGACCTGATGAGGTGGTGACATCTTTAAGCCGTGAGTTGCGGCGACCTGTAAATATGGTTGAAGCAAAATTACGCTTTGTTGAACATTTTTGTACTACATTCGATTATCATACACGGGGAAAAGTTAGTAATATCATTTTGAATGGAGGTTGCCATGCAATGCCACGAAGTTGATTATAAAATTATAGGTGATGATATGCAGATGGTTCAAGTTGAGCTTGATCCAGGAGAAACTGTTGTCGCTGAAGCTGGCGCTATGACTTATATGGAAGAAGGAATTAGTTTTGAAGCCCGAATGGGTGATGGTTCTGAGCCGGATCAGGGGTTATTTGGTAAACTACTCGGTGCTGGAAAGCGTGCTCTTACCGGAGAATCAATCTTTATGACCCATTTTACCAATCAAGGGCAGGGGAAGCAGCATGTCGCTTTTGCAGCACCATATCCAGGGAAAATAATTCCTCTCGATCTTGCAACGGTTGCCGGGGGCGAAGTCCTTTGTCAGAAAGATTCTTTTCTTTGTGCTGCGCATGGAACCCAGATTGGTATTGCTTTCCAACGTCGATTAGGAACAGGCTTTTTTGGTGGCGAAGGTTTTATTCTGCAGCGCCTCAACGGTGATGGAATGTCTTTTATGCATGCTTGTGGAACAATTATGGAGCGTCAACTACAGGGAGAAACCTTGCGGGTTGATACTGGCTGTCTGGTCGCTTTTGAACCTGGTGTTGAGTATAGTATCGAACGTGCCGGGAATCTGAAGAGTATGTTTTTTGGTGGTGAAGGGTTGTTCTTGGCCACGTTACGCGGTACCGGCCGTGTCTGGCTACAAAGTTTGCCGTTTAGTCGTCTAGCAGATCGCATTATAGCTCATGCACCCAAGGCCGGCGGTTCGCAAAAAGGTGAAGGTTCGTTGTTAGGTGGAATCGGTCGCATGCTGGATGGTGATTAGAGATATATAAAGGATATTTAATATGAGTCGTTTGTCTGGAAAAACACTGTTTATTACCGGTGCAAGTCGAGGAATTGGATTAGCCGTCGCGTTAAAAGCTGCCTCTGAAGGTGCAAATATTGTTATTGCTGCCAAGACAGCTGATCCTCACCCAAAACTGCCAGGAACCATTTATACTGCAGCACAACAAATTGAAGAACTTGGGGGGAAGGCTCTTCCTCTTCAGGTGGATATTCGTGAAGAGTCACAATTAATTGCAGCAACAGATCAGGCCGCAGAAACATTTGGCGGGATCGATATATTGATCAATAATGCCAGCGCTATATTTTTATCAAGTACCTTGAATACCCCGATGAAGCGCTTTGATTTAATGAATCAGGTAAACGTCCGGGGAACGTTCTTGGCGAGCCAAGTTTGTCTCCCATACTTGTTGAAATCAACCAATCCACATATTTTGACTTTTTCACCACCACTTAATTTAAACCCTCTTTGGTTCAAGAATCATACTGCTTATACGATGGCTAAATATGGTATGAGTATGACAGTCTTGGGACTGGCTGCTGAGTTCTCTGATCAAGGGGTTGCGGTGAATGCTCTCTGGCCGAAAACTGTTATTCATACTGCTGCATTAGCAATGCTGGGTGGGATGGTTGATCCAAAGAATTGCCGCACTCCACAAATTATGGCAGATGCCGCCTGTGCTATACTTTGCCAAGATAGTCGTAAATCCTCAGGAAAATTTTATATCGATGAAGATGTCTTGCGTAAATCTGGTATCTCCGACTTTTCCCCGTATGCGGTCACTGCCGGTGAACCGCTTTTTCAAGATTTGTTTATTGATTGATTTTTTACATGATTCCTTTGTTTAAATTTGTTATGATTGTTTAATTATTTTAAATTATTATTGAGGAGAGGTTCATGTCTACAGATTTTAAGACAGTCGTCAGTTCTATCCGTGATTTGCCACCGATGCCAGTCGTTGCAGTTAAGGTGCTTGAGTTACTGAATGACCCCAATGTGAATTATGAAAAATTAGGTGCGACCATTTCCAATGATGCTGCAGTATCTGCACGCATGTTGAAAGTTTCAAATTCAGCCTTTTATAGTATGAAACGTCAAATAAAGACCCTTGAGCACGCTATTGCCATTGTTGGAGAACGGACTCTACGAAGTTTGGTTCTGGCCGCCAGTCTCGAGGGGATGAATAAATCTTATGGACTACTGGAAAAAATGCTCTGGGAAGATTCCATGGGTTGTGCCATTGGATGCCGAATTCTAGCACGTCGGTTTGCTTCGGCAGACCCAGAAGAAGCTTTTCTGGCAGGGTTGTTTCGACACCTTGGTAAGATTGTTATGAATTACAGTGACCCTGATGTCTATCGTTCTCTGGTCGAAATGGTTTATTCTGAGGGGGGCAGTTCCTCTGAATTGGAAGGGAGATTTTTCCCTTATGCGCATGCGGTTGTTGGTGCAGCCGTATTGGATAAGTGGAATTTTGCCCGTTCTCTAGTGATGTCAACATTACATCACGAAGATCTGGTCATTTCGGTTGATGAAGAGGAGAATGGTGAAGCATTAATGCGTTTAACCGCAACAGTGAATCTTGCGGGGCATATTTGTATGAAACTGGGGATTGGCCAACGTGAGCCAAATGATGAGTTGGATTTGACTCTATGTCTTGGGGCTAAAGCTCTTGATTTGACAGAGGATGAAATTCAGAATGCACTTATTGAAGTAGAAGAAGTTTTTACTGAAAATCGTGATTCATTTATAAGTTAATCGATAAAACAAACAAAAGCCCCTAAAAGAGCTTCTGTTTGTTTTATTTGATTTCATTCACTTTATATAATCTCTATATGCACAACCATCAGGTAGCCATTTCAGGTCAGTAATTAGTTCTGGAGTCAATTTAATACAGTCTTCTTCAGCCTGTAAGCGCTGTGAATAGATACGGCACGAACGGTTGTGAATATCCAGAAAGCGACAGGGAATCGCCGTAGTATGAACTATTCCCTGCTTATCAATCTTTTTCTCGAAGCAGCAAGTGCCACAACGCTGACAGATTGCTTCCCATTCAGCTTGAGTCATCTCCTACGCACATTCAGAATAGCCACAGGAATGACAGACACAGCAGCCTCCTTCATGTTCGACCGGGCCTCCACAGTCTGGGCAGGCTCCACCGTTATTTGTGAAAAGGGTTGGACTGTCTTCCTCATTTAGCATGTGTAGTTCAATTGCTTTGGCGACAGCATCGGCACAGGAAGTTATCCTGTTTTCTCCAAACCCAGCAGGTTTATGACAGGTGATACCGATAAGTTGTTTTACCGTTTGTCTGGCTTGTCCACCGCTGCGCCAGGCAAGGGAGACCAGACGGCCGATTGCCTCACATTGAGATGCTGCACAGCCGCCAGCTTTGCCCATGGTGGTGAATAGTTCAAAAAGACCATTTTCATCTTCATTGATAGTGATATAGAGCGGACCACAGCCAGTTTCCATTTGATAAGTTGATCCAGTCAATGCGCGCGGCCGTTCTCTTTTACGAGATGCTTTTTTGCTCTCAATTGGCACCGTAGTGTCTACTTTTCTTTCTTCACCGTCTTTTCCTGCGACAGAAAGAACCTGCATATCGCGTGATCCATCGCGGTAAATAGTGACACCTTTGCATCCTTCTTTGTAGGCCAGGCGATAGACGGTTGATACGTCTTCCCTCGTTGCATCTTGACAAAAGTTGACTGTCTTAGAGACTGCATTATCAGTGTGTTTCTGGAACGCTGCCTGCATCAGAACGTGATCCTTGGGCGTAATGTCATGTGACGTGACAAAGATCCTGCGGATATCTGCAGGGATTGCTTCAATATCCTGAATAGTCCCTTTTTCGGCAATTTCCTGCATGAGAACTTCAGAGTAAAAACCGCGCTGTTTAGCAATTTTTTCAAACAGCGGATGGACTTCAATAAGTTTGTTTTTATCTAAAACCTGACGAATATATGAAACAGCAAACAGTGGTTCGACGCCACTGGAGCAGTTAGCAATAATCGAAATCGTACCCGTCGGGGCAATCGTCGTGCAAGTAGAGTTGCGAATTGGACCCAACCCGGGATTGTCAAAGAGGCTTCCTTTGAAATTTGGGAAAGCACCGCGCTCTTTGGCCAATTGTTTGGATTCTTCATGCGATTTTTCATTGATAAACTGCATGACTTTTCCCCCCAGGGCAATACCTTCCTGACTGTTATAGGGAGTTTCAAGCAGAATCAGCATGTCGGCCCAGCCCATGACCCCGAGACCAATCTTCCGGTTGGCTCGAGTCATTTCATCAATTTCTGGCAGAGGGTACTTGTTTGCTTCGATGACATTATCAAGGAAACGGGTTGCCAGTTTTGTTGTCTGTTCAAGTTTGTCCCAGACAATTTTCCCATCAACAACCATATTTGCCAGGTTGATAGAACCGAGATTGCATGATTCATAGGGGAGCAGCGGTTGTTCTCCGCACGGATTGGTACTTTCGTATTCTCCGACGAGTGGGGTAGGATTGTCACGGTTAAGGCGATCAAGAAAGACAATTCCTGGTTCACCGTTAGCCCAAGCCATATCAATTATCTGGTTAAAAACCTTGCTTGCATTGAGCTGTTTCATGACCTTGCCATCACGTGGGTTGATAATGTCGTAGTCCTGACCTTTTTCAACCGCTTCCATAAAGGCTTCTGTTACACCAACTGAAATATTGAAGTTGGTTAGAATGGTCAGATCTCTCTTGGCCATGATAAAACTCATAATATCAGGATGGTCAACTCGCAGAATTCCCATATTGGCGCCACGCCGAGTGCCACCTTGTTTGATGGTTTCGGTTGCGGCATCAAAAACCTGCATAAAAGAGATTGGCCCAGAAGAAACTCCACTGGTTGAACGCACTTCATCATTGGCCGGGCGGATGCGAGAAAAAGAAAATCCAGTTCCGCCACCACTTTTGTGAATCAATGCTGTGTTTTTGATAGCTTCAAAAATGCTTTCCATTGAGTCACCAACCGGTAGGACAAAGCAGGCTGATAGCTGTCCCAACTCACGTCCTGCGTTCATCAGTGTCGGAGAATTAGGTAAAAAATCAAGATTCGTCATGGTTTGGTAATATTGTTGCTCATAATTACCATTTTTCTTATCACCTGGCTCTGCACCATTAATTGTCTGAGCGACCCGACGGAACATATCTTCGGGGGTTTCAGTAGGGGTCCCATCGCCTTCACGTTTCAAGTAGCGCTTTGTCAGAACTGTCAACGCATTTTTGGAGAGTTTTAGTTTTGCAGCTGTTTTCTTATTAGACATTTGTGGTTCCTTCCCTGGTTTATTTTTATCCCCCTGAGCCACAAAACATGCTGCGGTGTCAAGCCTGTGAAATATAACCAGATTTGTATTTGATTGTTGCTTATATTGTGTAGAGCGTGAATATAGACCACTACATCTAGTATCTGTCAAGATGAAAAATATAATATAGTTGCTTAATGAAAAATAGAATAACTGCCGTAATGATGAATGGATTAGATATGTTTTTACAATTTTATTTACTTGAATAAAACGTTCTTTTCTCTACTCTGTGAGTTCTACTTGTCGCGAAGTAGAATATTGAGTATTCTGCCGCATCTTACTTCTAGCAGTTTGTCAGGCATCTGAACTGAAGCGAAAAATTGGGTTAAATGGACGAATTTGCAGCCAGTTCACTGATTGTCCGACAGGTTGCTAGAGTTAGACTATCTTGGGCATCTTCACCTTTGGCGATCTCTGATCTCTGACGGGTGATTAATTTGCTTCGCATTCTTTACATTTTTTTATGAGTTGATCTGCAATGAATTCGATATATTTAGATAATGCTGCTACCAGTCATCCGAAACCGGACTCGGTTTATCTGGCGGTGCAGGAAGCTTTGCGTACTGGTGGCAGTCCGGGGCGGGGCAGTCACTATCAAGCTATTGCTGCAGAACATTTAATTTTTGCCACACGGGAAGCTTTAGCCAAGCTCTTTAATGTTGAAAGTTCTGATCGTTTTGTTTTTACCTCAAATGCGACCACTGCAATCAATCAGGCTTTATTTGGTCTGTTGCTACCCGGTGATCGTGTTGTGACAACAACGATAGAGCATAATGCTGTTGTTCGGCCTCTGCGGGAGTTGCAAAATCGGGGAGTTGAAGTGGTAAAGGTTGCTGCTGACCCAGCCACTGGTATCGTTACAAAATCAGCATTGCAAGATGCTTGTCTTTGCAAAACAACTCGATTGTTGTTAGTGAATCATTGCTCTAACGTCATTGGTTCAATTCAGCCACTAACAGGCTTGGGTCGCTGGTGTAAAGAACATGATGTTTTATTTATGCTTGATGGCGCTCAAAGTGCAGGCTCGATACCGATTGACTTAAAAGCTCTTGAGGTCGATCTTTTTGCCGCCCCGGGACATAAAGGGCTGCTGGGTCCCCAAGGAACAGGATTCCTTTATGTTAATGAAGGAATTGAACTGACTCCATTACTCTACGGAGGGACGGGAGCCAATTCTCATTCAGATGTTCAGCCAGAATTTTTACCAGAACGTTTGGAATCAGGAACTTTCAATCTTCCTGGACTGGCTGGATTGTATGCTGCTCTGCAATTTCTCCAACAAACAGGTATTGAACAGATTCGTGCACGGGAAACTGAATTAATAGAGAAAATCCTCTCCGGGCTTAGAAATATAGAAACCGTCAAGCTTTATGGGCCTGATGATGCTATGCTGAGAGCTGGAGCAATCTCATTTAACCTTATGAAATATGACCCTTCTGAAGTTGGGTTTCTTTTGGATCAACAGGAGAAAATTTCAGTTCGGGTTGGTTTACACTGCGCTCCTGATGCACATAGAACCATTGGAACTTATCCACACGGCACCATTCGTGTTAGTCCAGGCTATTTTACAACTGAAACAGAAATTGATTGTTTTCTGTTGGCTATTCAACGGTTTGCTGAAAATAAGTTGAAGAGCCTATAAACTTTTTTGCTATCAATTCTTAGCAAGGATTACATCTGATGAAAAATTATATTCTTGATACGAATGTTCTACTGCATGATCCGCAGGCAATATTTAAATTCTCCGATAATACAGTGATACTGCCCTTAACCGTAATTGAAGAGATTGATCGGTTCAAGAAAGATCAAAGTGAAACAGGGCGTAATGCGCGTCAGATTTCACGCATGATTGATGAATTTCGTTTTCAGGCAAAATTGGTCGATGGTGTTCCATTGGATAATGGAGGAATACTTAAAGTCGCAATCTATAAACAGGAATTTCTACTTAAGTTACCCCCAGAACTAAGAAATGATCAAGGCGATAACCGAATTCTTGCCGTTGCCCAAGATCTGCAAGAAAGCCTCCCACAAGGGACTGTTTTTTTCGTTACTAAAGATATTAATCTGCGAATTAAAGCGGATACTATTGGTCTCTATGCAGAAGATTATCAGAGTGACAAGGTTCCGATTGAAGACCTCTATACCGGCTCTAGTGAATTGTTTTTGTCCAAAGAGCAGATAGACCAATTTTTTGATCAGGGCTACTTGAAGCTTGAGGGTGATTATTTTGCAAATCAGGGTTTCACCTTAATCGATGATACCAACCCGTCTCACACAGCAATTGGTCGCTATGACAAAATTAAAAAGTCAGTTGTCGGTTTAATCAAAGTTCAAAAAGAAGGGATTTGGGGGATACATCCTCGAAATCGTGAGCAGCAATTTGCATTTGACCTCCTTCTTAATGATGAAATTCAACTGGTTTCCCTGGTTGGTAAGGCTGGGACAGGGAAAACCCTTCTGGCAATTGCTGCGGGCTTGGTGAAAACGGCTGATGAAAGCGCCTACAACAGGTTGCTTGTTTCACGACCAGTTTATCCTATGGGGCGCGATCTAGGTTTTTTACCGGGAGATATTGAGGATAAACTTGCTCCCTGGATGCAACCGATCTTTGATAATGTTGAGCTGTTATTGTCATCGTATGATGAGGGGGGAAATCGAAAACGTGGTTATCGGGAGCTGATTGATCTTGGCTTGATGGAGATAGAACCTCTGACCTACATTCGTGGTCGTTCAATTCCAAAGCAATATATGATTGTCGATGAGGCACAAAATCTGACCCCTCACGAAATTAAAACAATTATTACCCGGGCTGGTGAAGGGACAAAGATAGTCCTCACTGGCGATCCGTATCAGATTGACAACCCCTATGTGGATTCTGCCAGTAACGGTTTGTCGTTTTCTGTTGAACGTCTGAAAGGGCAGGAGATAACCGGACATACGACCCTGAGTAAGGGTGAACGTTCTTTGCTTGCTGAGCTTGCAGCAAACCTGCTTTAATGCTGCGCTATTCTCTTTAACCGATATGATGATTATTTATGTTGTTACTTGCTCTTGAAAGCTCATGTGACGAAACGGCAGCTGCGGTTGTCCGTGACGGTCAACATGTATTGTCCAATTTGATCGCTTCTCAGGTTGATCTGCATGCTGTTTACGGTGGGGTCGTGCCAGAGTTGGCATCACGGCGCCATCTTGAAGTAATTAATCCTTTGGTTGAAGAAGCACTAAGTACCGCAGGTGTTAAACAAAGCGATTTGGAAGGGGTTGTGGTCACGCGTGGGCCGGGTTTGGTTGGCGCTCTTCTGGTGGGGGTTTCGTTTGCCAAGGCGTATGCATACGCCTTGAATATCCCGTTAATTGGTGTTCATCATATTGAGGGTCATATTCAGGCGATCCAATTAGAAGAAAAAGTAGAATATCCTTTTCTTGCTGTTGCTGTTTCAGGGGGGCACACCCATTTGTTTCGTGTTGACGGAATCGGTCGTTACCGCTTACTTGGACGAACTGTTGATGATGCGGCAGGTGAAGCTTTTGATAAAGTTGCTAAAATGTTGGGTCTCGGATATCCGGGAGGCCCAATTATCGATAAATTGGCTAGTTCCGGTGATGATGGCGGAATTGTTTTTCCCCGGCCGATGTTGAAAAAAAATAATTTTAATTTCAGCTTTTCCGGGGTGAAAACATCAGTTTTGAACTATTTGCACCGCCTTGAAGAGCCTCTAGATGACGCTCAAATTAGTCAGATTTCCTGTGCTTTCCAGACTGCTGTTGTTGATGTTGTTACGCAGAAAGCAATACGTGCTGCTGAATCAGAAGGTTTAAGTCGTATTGTTGTCGCTGGTGGAGTTGCCTGCAATTCTGGTTTAAGAAAAAGGTTTGCGGAGTTGTCTGCACTTTCAGTTTTAGAAGTGTTCTTTCCTTCGCCACTTCTTTGTGCCGATAATGCTGCTATGTTGGCTGTCGCTGGTGATTATTATTTATCGAAGGGACTTTCGTCTTCCCTTGATTTGAATGCTGTTTCCAACTGGCCGTTGGAACAGGTTTGTTGCAAGTAGAGTAGAGTCTTTATGTGGCGTCGCTGGGGTTTTTTCAGACAGTTTAAGTTGAATATAATCCGCTTGGCGCGACTTCGTTCTGAACCTGATGCTGTAGGCCGCGGCATGGCTCTTGGCATTTTTATCGGCTTTTCACCGACTTTTGGTGCACAGATTTTCCTGGCCATTTTTTTTGCTTTTTTACTGCGTCAGAACAAAATTGCAACTTTTGTTGGTGTTTGGATCACTAATCCTTTGACCGCTCCTTTGATCTATGGTCTGGAATATCAAATTGGTCGGATGTTGCTGGGATTTCCTCCTCTCGGCTTAGCTCAATTTAAATATGAATTTAACTGGGAGATGGGGGTTCAAGTTGGGGCTCCCATGTTACTCGGTAGTCTGGTCCTGGGAATTCCGGCTGCGATTATTGGTTATTCGATGATGGTTCGTTTTGTTCCCAGCTTGCGGCAATGGAAGATACCACGTTGGCCGCGAAATATTATTTCCAGAAAGTATAAGAAAAATGACTTATCGGACTAAAAAGCGCTTTGGCCAACACTTTCTGCATGATCGAGCCGTTATTGATAAAATTGTAACTGCTGCACGTCTCGACTTACAAAAGCCAGTCATCGAGATCGGCCCTGGTCTTGGTGTTTTGACTGATCAATTGTTGCCCCGTGCTGCCCATGTTCAGGTCATGGAAATTGATAGGGATTTGATAGAACGGTTAGAGGCACGCAACGATCCGCGTTTAACCGTACACTCAGGTGACGTCCTTAAATTGCCTTGGCGGGATCTTTTCACGCAGCCACCCTATACTTTAGTTGCTAACCTTCCCTACAACATTTCCAGTCAAATTGTTTTTCGCCTTATTGAACATCGTGATTTATTTCAGCAGATGGTATTGATGTTTCAGCGTGAAGTAGGGGAGCGCCTGGTCGCCACCCCCGGTGGAAAAGACTATGGAATTCTCTCTGTTCTTTGTCAGCTTTGGTACGATGTTAAAAAAGTGACCCTGGTTAAACCGGGGGCATTTACTCCTCCACCTAAAGTTGATTCAATTGTCCTCAATTTTCAACCGCTGCTAAATCCTCGAGTTGATCCAATGGACGAAGGTTTGTTTAAGATAGTTGTTAAAGGAGCTTTTACCCAACGACGTAAAACCTTGCGTAATAGTCTTTTAGCCAGTGGTTTTTCTGCTGAAAGTATCGATTATTCACTTGAGCAGGCGGGGGTTTCTCCCGGCTGTAGAGGTGAGACACTTGCACTACAGAATTTCTCTGATCTCACCAAATATTTTTTAAAAAAATAAATTAAAATTTTATAAAATACTCTTGAAAAGTGGGAATCTCTGGTTTATTCTTTTGCTGTGCTGCCATAGATAATTCTGTCCCTGGTTGAGTACGAATTAATGCCCCTTTTTGGTGAATTAGGGAGACAAACATGAAAGTGACTGTGGCCCGTGGTGGTCGAACGTCAGAGGAGCGAGATCAACTCTATCAACGTGAAACAATTGAACAGGAGTTGATCCGTCAGGGTCAGACAGCAGGTTTATCTGCTTATCTGGATTTGGCAAATATTTTGCGTTTAGAAATACCGGAGAACTTCTTATCTCCACTTTCTTTGCCGGAGTTGATCGAAAATCTACTTCAGGCAAGTGAATTTCTCTCTCAGCGTAGCACCGACGAGATCAAGGTTAAATTACAGGCACAAGAAAGACCCGGTCATTATTATCTTTTTACCAACGCTCCAGATGCAAACCATATATTCTTCTCACTTCAGGAATACTTACACCGACGTTCGCTCCACTTTCGAGTTATTTGTCATCCAATTCTTTCGGTCTTACGCGAAAATGGTACGCTGAGACAGGTAGGCGAGGGAGACAACGATCTTTCTCAGGAATCATTTGTCTGGATGGAGTTAGAACGTTTTCCAGCCCGTATGATTGATGATTTGGAGCAGGCGATAGAAACAATCATCTCTTCTGCTGTTGCAATTTATAAAGATCGACCGCAAATGTTTCAGAAGATTGCTGACCTTCAGAAAATAGACAGCTTGAGTCAATATCATGATCTATATGAATGGTTACAACAGGAAAACTTCATCCCGATGACAACCCGCAGCTATACCTATAAAAAGGGTGCTGCTGTAACTGAGTTTTTTGAAGAGACTGAAAAGTCATTAGGGCTGAATACGTTCTATGATGGTGCATTTTATAAGGGAGCACAACCAGTCACTTTAACTCCTGAGAAAGTTTTTTCACTGCTAGGACATGGCAAAAATGTTGACCTGGAAAAAACCGAATTTCGCTGTTCTTTACACCGGTTTGAGCGCTTAACTTATATCGGATTACGTGAAGAGCTGGCAGGTGATCGTTATCGGGAACATTGTTTTTTGGGTTTTTATACTCAGAAAAGTGCTGATGAAAGTTCCTTCTCCATTCCGGCACTGAAACGACGGATCGAGCCGGTACTGAAGCAACTGAAAATCCCGCATCATAGTCACAACTATCGCAAGGCGATACAGATCATCAATAGTTTTCCAAAAATTGAATTATTCCTGATGGGGGATGTTGAGTTGCGGCGAATGCTGCGTTCTTTTACCCAGATGCATCGTCAGGCAGGGATTAAAGTAGTTGTTGCCCCAAGTGCTTCTGAATCGGCTTTAACCTTGATGTTGATTATGCCGAATGATTATTATCTCCCCGAACATATTGAGCGGATGGAGATCTACTTAAGGCGTTATTTCCGGGCTGATTCTGTTGAGTCAAGATTGATTCATATGGCCTCTGATTATCTGAGTTTACATGCAAATCTACAGCTGCAAGAAAAAGAAGTGAAGATTGATCTTGTTCAATTGGAGCAGGGGTTAACCCGGATTACAATGCCCTGGAAATTGAAGTTCAGAGCCTTGCTTGAGAAAAACTTTGCAGAGGACTCTTTTTCAACCTGGGAGCGCTACAGCAAGGCGTTTAATAAAGATTATCGTACCCGAACTCATCCACGTTTTGCTGTGCGGGATGTGTTTAATATTGAGCAACTGTTGCGCGACAGGCAGGATTCCTTTGATCTTTGGGGCCCCTTTCATGAAGAGGATAATTATTACCGGCTGCAGTATTATAGCTTTAAACGGAGTTATCTGAATGATCTAATGCCGTTTTTACAAAATTTGGATCTTTGTGTGCTTCACGAAGTTGATTCAGATCTTGAGGTAGATTCTGAGCAGGTTTTCATCAAAAGTTTTGCTATTAAACCTACTGCGGAAAACAGTTTACCGTTTAAGCAGATCAAGCCTCTATTGTTGGACACCTTGCTGGCACTGCAAAACAAGGAAGTAGAAAATGACTATTTGCATCGGTTGCAACCACTGACCGGACTTTCCTGGCGTGAAATTGATGTATTTCGCGGTTATCGTAGCTACTATTTTCAGTTAGGGAGCCCTTTTTCCAAAAAACGTGTTGCTGATGCATTGGTCAATAATGCCAAGGTGACACATCTTCTTTATCGTTATTTTGAGGGGCGTTTCAAACCATCCGCGAAGTTTGCAGATGCGATGACTCGTGAGCTTGAAGTTCTATCGCCGATTCGTCAAGAACTTGTAACGGCACTAGAAGTTGTCAGTGATCCGAATGAAGATAAAATCTTGCGTACCTTGTTCAATCTGATTGATTCAACCATCAGAACAAACTTCTTTCTCCGCTATCAGCAAGATGATTATTTCTTCTCTTTTAAAATCAATACACTCGGTGTCATCGATATGCCATCGCCACGACCACTTTATGAAGTGTATGTCCACTCGGCAAAAATGGAAGGTTTACATCTGCGCGGGGGCAAAGTCGCTCGTGGCGGTATTCGTTGGTCGGATCGACCCGATGATTTCAGAACTGAAGTCCTTGGATTGGTTAAAGCACAGATGACGAAGAATGCAGTGATTGTTCCAGAAGGGTCAAAAGGCGGGTTTATTACCAAACACTTCAGCTCTGATAGGGAAGTAATGGGTGAAATTGTAAAGGAAGCCTATCAGACTTTGATGCGCGGTTTACTTGATCTGACTGATAATCGGGTCGGCGATGATATCGTTCAACCCGCTGGAATTATTACTTACGATGATCTCGATCCCTATTTGGTTGTTGCAGCTGACAAAGGAACTGCCCACTTACCCGACACTGCAAATGCTGTCAGTGAGTCGTATGATTTCTGGCTTGGTGACGCTTTTGCCAGTGGTGGTTCACATGGTTACGATCATAAAAAACTGGGAATTACCGCACGCGGAGCTTGGGAAAGTGTCAAGCGCTTGTTCCGTGAAATGGATCATGATATTCAGACTAAAGATTTTACCGTAGTTGGTGTTGGTGATATGAGTGGTGACGTGTTCGGTAATGGGATGTTGTTGTCACGAAAAATTAAACTTTTTGCGGCATTTGATCATCGCCATATTTTCCTTGATCCAAATCCTGACCCAGAAAAGTCATATGTCGAACGAGAGCGAATGTTTAAGCTTCCCCGTTCCAGCTGGGAGGATTATGGCAAAAGCCTCATTTCTGAAGGTGGCGGTGTCTTCTCTCGACAATTGAAAGAAATTCCGATTTCAGCGCAGGTTGCTGAGTGGCTCGGAGTTCGGCAGGGGAGTATTGATGTTCCTGGTCTGATTAAATTGTTACTGACATCTGAGGTTGATCTCCTCTGGAATGGTGGTATTGGAACCTACGTTAAGGCGTCAACACAAAGTAATGAGGATGCTGGCGACCGCGCCAACGACGCAGTTCGTATCGACGCTACTGAGTTGCGAGCCAAGGTTGTTGGTGAAGGTGGAAACCTCGGCTTGACACAGTTAGGGAGAATTGAATACGCCTTGCATGGTGGTCATATCAATACCGATGCAATCGATAATTCAGCCGGTGTTGACAGTTCTGACCATGAAGTCAATTTGAAAATTCTGTTACGACTGCTGCGACAGGAAGGACACGTTAAGGATCTAGAAGAAGGATATGCCTTTCTGGAAGAAATGGAAGAAACCGTTTGTCAGGATGTTCTTGCTAACAACTATACCCAAACGCTCTCTCTTTCATTAGATGAAATCCGTTGTGATAATGATGTAGAACCGTATCTGGAATTGATGGATCGTTTAGGTCGTTCTGGACTTCTTGATCGACGTGGAGAGTTTTTGCCCAGCCGTAAGGAGGTTTCTTTACGCCAGCCAAGCCGTCTGCTGCGCCCGGAACTCTCGGTTCTACTGGCCTATAGTAAAATGTTCTTGTTCAAAGCTTTACTCGATTCTGATTTGCCGGACAATATGGTCGTATCACAGCTTCTTTTTGATTATTTCCCACAGCAGGCAATTGATCGTTACAGTGACTCATTACCACGCCATCCTTTGGCCAAAGAAATTTCTGCAACCATTTTAACCAATCGAGTCATTGACCAGGCGGGTAGTACCTTCCTCCAGACGATCAGTCGCATGACTGGTTCTTCGCAAGTTGATGTTGCGAATGCCTATCTTATTTTTGATAATTTGCTCACTGGATCTGAACTCCGACAGGCAGTGTTTGCTCTAGACAATAAGATGACTGCAAATCGGCAATATACACTATTGCTGAAGCTTGAAGATGTCCTTAGTTCATTTTGCTCTTATGCTTTAAGTAACAATATGGCTATTCCAACCTCAGAACAGGATTTGAAGCGGATCAGCCAACAATTGCAGCAATATGCAGAACTGCTGCCTAAAGTTTTACCTGATGATTCTTGGCAAGAATGTAAGCAGTTGCAGGTGCAACTGCAGGCAGAAGGCTTAAGTAAAGACGTTTCCTATAAGTATGCTGTACTCGATTTCTTAGTTGATTTCTTGCCACTGATTTGTATGGTTGAATCGTCAGGTCAGAACCTTGAACAACTAGCACAGGTAAAGGTTCTGGTTGAGGAAAAAATTAATAGTGTGGCTATTTATGAATCACTGGAGAATGTTTCGGTGTTGGATAGTTGGGATCGCCGTGCTCGTGAGTCACTACTTAGCTCGCTTCATGCTGTTAATGTAAAACTCGTACAGCAAGTCGCATTTGAGTCTGTTGATCGCCCGCAGAAATATTTTTCTCAACGGCGGCAAAAAATGCGGACATTTGAAGGATTGCGACAGTCTTTAATCAGTGAAACACCTCGCAACTTTCATCCGTTCACCGTTTTGCTGCGATCTCTAGAAAGTTTATTGTCAGTATGAAATTGATGTAATGTTGTTAGCTTAATTGATTTGGGGCGGGTAAATCCCGCCCCTTTTTTGTTTGAATTCGCCCCCAGACTTTTTCTCTGAAAATATGTGTGTTTCTGGATGGACACAAAAAAATAACTGTGTTATATCCATTTCGTTTTCTGAATATGATAGTTGACCCGGGACAGGTACCGGAGTCACCCAAACTGTTATTACGGAAGACTTAAATACCGCCTGGATCTACGGACTGGGACGGAAGGTGATTTGTTTGACACGGGGCACTAGTGCCCTGACGGTGCCTTTCGTTTCGACGATGGGCATTTTCTGTTTTTAGTCGCCAGTCTGTCTATCAGTCATTGGCTGCTAGTGAGGAAGAACTGTGAAAAAGCGTAAAACAATTCTTGATATTGGCCTGATGAAAGAACAGCAAGATAAAATTTCTGTTCTGACTGCTTACGATTATCCTTTTGCGCAAATAATGGATAATGTAGGCATTGATATTATCTTGGTTGGTGATTCAGTCGGATCAGTTTTTTCTGGATATGACAATACGTTACCAGTCACTCTGGATGAAATGCTCTATCACACTAAAGCAGTGGTGCGTGGCAGCCAACAAGCACTGATTGTGACAGACATGCCGTTTATGTCCTATCAGATTGATAAACGAGATGCACGTCTGAATGCTGGTCGCTTAATCAAAGAAGGGGGTGCCCAGGCGGTTAAGCTCGAAGGGGGGGAACATATGGCGAGCACTATTCGTACGATTGTTGATATGGATATACCGGTCGTTGGACATATTGGTTTAACACCTCAATCAATACACCGTATGGGGGGGTTCAAAGTTCAAGGGCGTGAAGAAGAGCAGGCCAGGGAAATTCTTGCCGATGCCAGAGCCGTGGAGGATGCTGGAGCTTTTGCTATGGTTTTGGAGGGAATCCCGAGTGGATTGGCAAAGAAGATTACTGAGTCTGTTGGTATACCGACCATTGGTATCGGTGCCGGTGCCGGTTGTGATGGACAGGTTCTGGTAATTCACGATATTCTCGGCCTCTGTGATAAGTATTCGCCGAAATTTGTAAAACGCTACGCAGATGTTTCCGCCACAATTTCCACGGGAATCGAACAATATATCAAGGAAGTCAAGAATGGCGATTTCCCAACCACCGCACATTCATTTGAGTAGATATTATGGATATTATCAGATTAGTTAGTGAGATGCAGCAGAGAGCCATTTCTGCACAAGCAGCAGGCCAAACTATTTCCTTTGTACCAACCATGGGGTTTCTCCATCAAGGTCATTTGTCTCTTATTGAAGAAGGACGTAAAAAGGGGGATCTCCTGGTTCTCTCCATTTTTGTCAATCCAACTCAGTTTGGGCAAGGGGAAGATTTTGAGGATTACCCTCGTGGTTTGCAGCAGGATAGTGACCTGGCTCAAGAGGCGGGTGTTGATATTATCTTTGCCCCAGAAGCCTCTGATATGTACCCAGATGGGTATGCAACCTACGTCGATGTGGAAGGGATAACTGATAACCTTTGTGGTCGCAGCCGTCCTGGACATTTTCGTGGAGTATGTACAGTCGTCAGTAAGCTTTTTAATATCGTTCAGCCGCAGGTCGCAATATTTGGCAATAAAGATTTTCAGCAGTTGGCTGTCATTCGACGGATTACTCTGGATATGAACATGCCTGTCGAGATTGTCGGGATGTCGATTTTCCGTGAGTCTGATGGTTTGGCGATGAGTTCACGGAATGTTTACCTGACTCCGGAGTTGCGCAAGCAGGCATTAGTTTTGTCACAATCGTTGCTAAAGGCAAAGGCGTTGGTTGAATCAGGTGAAACCGATTGTGCCACTGTTATCTCCAGGTTGAGAGAAAGCATAGCTTGTCAACCCGATGCTCGTATCGATTATGTCCAAATCTGCCACCAGTCAACATTGGCAGACCAAGACCATATTGATATAGATTCAGTCCTTCTGCTGGCAGTCTATGTCGGTAATACACGTTTGATAGATAATGGTTATCTGGTGCAAAATCATGACTGAAACCGCTCTTGCTAATCTACAGAATCTATATCGAATTTTTACCGTTCCGGAAGCTCCCGACTCAACTCTGGGGAGTGTTGATCATGCTATCAGTGAAAATGTAGCCGATTTTTTACAGAAACATATCGTTGCGCTGGAACGGAGTCTGGAAGATATTGAAAAAGATTTTTCCACCTCGAAAATCCCGGAAGAACCATCTTTTGTTTCAGCCTATACTGAATTTGTAAAACAAAAACTGGTTGCCCAGTCGGTTCATACCGCAGCTCCGGGATTTGTCGGCCATATGACTTCGGCTTTACCTTACTTTATGTTGCCACTTTCGAGAATTATGACTGCTTTGAATCAGAATCTGGTTAAAGTAGAAACCTCGAAGGCGTTTACGCCAATGGAACGTCAGGTTCTCGCAATGTTACACCACCTGATTTATCGTCAGGATGACAGTTTTTATGAACAATGGATTCATGATAGTCAACATGCATTAGGCGCTTTCTGCTCCGGTGGAACTATCGCCAACGCAACCGCACTGTGGGTTGCCAGAAATCAGCTTTGTCGGCCGGAGGGTTCTTTTGCCGGGATTGCCCAAGAGGGACTCTTTAAATCTCTGCAACATCTCAATTGCAATGGTCTCGCAATTCTAGCATCACAACGGGCACACTATTCACTTGGGAAGGCGGTTGATCTCCTTGGTATCGGCCGTGATAATCTGGTTTTGGTGGATACTGATGATGATAACAGAATCGATGTCGATGCTCTTAGGGAAGAATATTCTAAATTATGTGAGAAAAATATTCGCCCGCTGGCGCTGGTCGGAATTGCCGGAACCACTGAAACTGGGCATGTTGATCCGCTGGATGAACTGGCAGATTTTGCCGCTGAAGTAGGTTGCTATTTCCACGTTGATGCGGCCTGGGGAGGGCCGACGCTTTTCTCCAGAACCCACCGTCATCTACTTAACGGAATAAATAGAGCAGATTCGGTGACTATCGACGCACATAAACAACTCTACGTGCCGATGGGGGCAGGCATGGTGTTGTTTAAAGATCCACATTCACTTTCGGCTATTGAGCATCACGCTAATTATATCTTACGTCATGGTTCTAAAGATCTTGGTAGTCATACTTTGGAAGGGTCACGTCCCGGCAAGGCGATGCTGGTACATGCTGGGCTGTCAATCATCGGTCGAAAAGGGTACGAACTATTGATTGATCTTGGGATTGAAAAAGCACTTAGTTTTGCAGATCTGATCAATACACATCCTAATTTTGAACTCATAACCGCACCCGAGTTAAACATCCTTACCTATCGCTATAACCCTGCCTGGTTGCAGGAAAAAATGGCACGATTGGATAAGGAACAGTTGCAGCAAATTAATTTACTTTTGGATTTTATTACCCAGGAAGTACAGAAACGTCAACGAGAAGCGGGAAAGACTTTTGTCTCACGAACACGGTTACGCTTAGCACGCTATCATGGAGAACAAATTTCAGTTTTCCGGTCGGTGTTGGCAAATCCCCTGACAACAACGGAGATTTTAACTGCAGTTCTTGAAGAACAATGTGCTATTGTCAAACAGACTCAGGTGCAGAGTTTTATAGAAAAGATCAAACAAATTATCGTTTGACACCAATTTGGTTAATATTTTGAATTGTATCTATACAGCAAAATGTCTGATTACAAGCAACGCTCCACCTGTTGAGGGTGGGGCGTTGTTGGTTCATGGGGGTAGAATTGCCTCCATTGGAACTCTAAGCGAGGTGAAGCGACATTTCCCTGATGTCAAGGTTGTTGATTTTGCTGATGCATTGTTGGTTCCTTTGCTGGTTAATGCCCATACTCACCTTGAGTTGACCGATTTTCCGCAATGGGCAAAACAAAATCGGGAAGGGGAGACCCCGAAGAATTTTGTCGACTGGATATTGCGTTTAATTCGAGTCAAACAAAAATTGCAGGCTGGCCATTACCAAGCTTCCATAAAAAATGGAATGACTCAATCTGTGGCAGCAGGAACCGGTGCTGTTGGAGATATCCTTGCTCAGCATGCCGCACGTAGTGTTTATCAGGGCAGTCCGTTAATCGGTTCATTGTTTCTAGAAACGCTGGGACATGATCCTGTCCGAGTTAGAAAAATCAAAAATGGCCTTGATGAAGCATTAGATGATGAAGTTGCCGGATCAGTTACATTGGCAATCTCTCCCCATTCTCCCTATACAATCAGTCGTGATTATTTGCAGCAGATTTATTCATTTTGCCAGCAGGGGCAGTTGCGTTGTTCGACTCATTTGGCAGAATCTGCTGCCGAAGTCGAATTTATTGAGCGGGGCTGTGGGGATCTGGTAACCCGGTTTTATCCTTTTGTTGGCTGGGAGAGATTCACTCCAGACCCTTCGCGATTACGACCCGTTGAATATTTACAACAACAGGGAGGTTTGTTTCCTGAAAACCTTCTGGTTCACGGGGTTCACTTGAGTTCTTCTGACATCGAAATACTAGCTCGAAAGAAGATGTTCCTGGCTCTGTGCCCACGTTCTAATGCCAAACTCAACGTTGGCAGGGCTGCGGCAGGTCGGTTATTTCAGGCTGGGGTTCGTCTCGCGTTGGGAACTGATAGTCTTGCCAGTTGTGATAGCCTCTCTGTCTGGGACGAGATGGCTTTTGCCCACAGCTGGTTTAATGGTGAACTGGATGCACCAACTCTATTCAATATGGCAACGCTGGGTGGAGCTGAAGCTCTGGGCGTAGAAAATGAACTGGGATCTTTGGCAATTGGCAAAGCAGCCAGTTTTCAGGTTTTAAGACCCAAAACAATAGTTGCGGTTCCTGACGTTTTCGATTATTTTATCTCGTCCGGCTGCACAGATGACATCATCCACATATATCATCGTGGCCAGTTGCAGTGATTGTGGAAACAAGGAAGCACCTTTGGCAAGTATCGGTTGAATTATGGGAATCAAAATAGTTGCTACTAACAAAAAAGCCTATCACGATTATTATATCGATGAGACCTTTGAGGCAGGAATTTCCCTGACCGGCACCGAAGTGAAATCGATTCGGGCAGGTAAGGTGAACCTTAAAGAATCGTTCTGCCGAATCAAGGATGGTGAGGTATTCATCAATAATATGAATATTGCAGCTTACGACTTTGGTAACCGGGAAAACCATGATCCCACTCGAATGCGCAAACTGCTTCTTCACCACGCTGAGATCGACAAGTTGATCCGCCTGACTGAACAGAAGGGGTTGGCCATGGTGCCGACCAAGATCTATTTCAAGAAGAACTATGTTAAGCTTGAAATCGGTATTGGACGAGGGAAGAAACTGCACGACAAGCGGGAAACTCTCAAACGCAAAGAGGCTGATCGCGAAATGGCCAAGGCACTTAAGAGTGCGCAGCGGTAGATTTTATTGTAAAAATATGAGACAATACATCACATATCAGTTTTTAACTGGTTGAAAATCAACAACTTTCGATTGGGGGTGTCAAGGTTTCGACGGGGGACAGAAGCGAAGTGTCGCATGCCGGAGTGGGCTGGCTCCGTAACAAGCCCAACTTAACTAAACGCAGATACTGACGTTAGTTACGCACTAGCAGCCTAAGGCTGTTACGTCTTTTCATTTATTGCCTGTGTGGGTGGTGAGACGTTAATTTAGCAGGCTAGTTTCAGCGAGTGTCTGTGGCGCCGAAGCGAAATTAAAGCAGACTCGCCTGGTGGATATCCTGTCTGTGGGAGCCTCATCCGGTTAATTTAAAACACAGACTACGCATGTAGAAGCCTTACGTGGAAAGCTTTCGGACGCGGGTTCGATTCCCGCCACCTCCACCAATTAAAAAGGGTCATCCCATATCGGGGTGACCCTTTTTAATTGTGAGATGTCGTCGTGGGAATCGAAGGGAGCCGAACGCTGACTTAATGTCAGAAGAGTGGCCAATGATGGCCACGGAAGTGAGGCGAGGGGAGTCTACGCAGAGAAGGACAGGAAGTCCTGAACGTAGTAGGCGATCTTCCGTCACTGGTTCTGCTAAGAACCATAGTTTCACTCACAGATATTACCTTGCACTAGTTATTTTTGAAAGTTGCACCTTATATTGCCGACAGACTGCATAAAAGATCACCTTGCTGCCTATTACCATTGGCAAGATCAGCAGTGTTTGGTGCAGGCAATTTTAGTTGCTACCGATAATCAGGTTGATCTTGCTGAGGTTGAAAGTTGGTCAGAGCATGAGGGCATGTTGGAAGAATTTAGACAGATTGAGAGTCAGCTGAAAAATGGAGACAATATTGTTTGAGGGGCAAAAGCACCATTTTGTTTCTCGAAAACGAACCCGCTGAACAGTTGTTTTGATGGGTAATAAGGCAGTGATTTTTTATCGAAATTAACAAACAAGAAACAAGAAATAAGTTGTTGTGCGAATTGAATTAAACAAAAGCAAGAACAGTCAACAGCAGACTTGACCCCCATACCTTTTTATGAAAGAGCTTAATGGATTGGCGGATATCCTGACTAGACATGCTGAGGTCACAGCGCAACTCTTTAAAAGAGTTGAGGCCCTTGAGTCACAGCAACACCTTGAGTATAGAGAAATCAACGATACCCTGATTTTCTTTTCAATGTATGTCTTAATTGAGTCATATTCACATTTGAAAGAAACATTGATTGAACGACTTACGCTTCTTATGGCAAGTGAACCTCCGGAGTACATGCACAAAGAGGCTATCGGTGCTGGCTGTAAACTATTAATACAGCAACTATCTGTGGGTCCGGATGATGAGCCAAAAAAGCTGAAACCTGATTGGTTTCGTGGTGTGATACAGGGAAAGAAAAAAGACGATTTTTGATCCAGGTATTAACCAAAAACAGGTGGAGGTGCATGAAAAAGTGTAAAAAAGTGGGTAACATTTTAAGTTGCATTGATTAAATCTATAATTTTATATGGTTAACGCTGTATTGTATTCCCTGATCGTCCATCACACATTAGTTTGCTAAATTCTAGGGGTCTGGTAGCAACGCTTGTGCAAGGGGTAGTGGGGTGGGAGATGAGCTTAGTCATGATATTTCTGCTTATCTGTGGAGAATATTAACGTAATAGACTCAAGTACGTCATACGGCTGATGGTAGCCAAAAAAACCTTCCTCTTCACTATAATGAATATTGGATATATCACTAAATAACTGTTCAGGAATAGGGTGTTTAGCGTTAGGGTTATGAAACATTGCCAAGCTATCAGACCATGATTCTTCATAGTTCGGATCGTCCAGATCTACCACGAATGGAATAGGCTCCATCGCCTCAGGATCTGGGTTATATAAAGAACCGCGACGAATCATTTTAACATCGTCACCTCCAAGGCCGGCAATTCTTCCCATTCGATTGAATTTAGTAATAGTTGCAGCGTTACTGAAGAGCACGCCACTGATGTTTTCAGCATCCGGGAGATTGAAAAATCCAGATGGTATTGTTTTTCCATTCCACTTGTGCTCTTCAATGTGTTCAATTGAAGGAGATAGATTTCCAGCTTCATCTTTGTTGAGCTGTACTCTTTTGCCATATAGATAGTCGGATAGTGCTATTCTCGACCAAGTCATCGATCCTGCGGAGTGAAAATCATGGATTGCCAGCACAAATGGCTTTCCCTTAACATGTGACATCTCCCAATATTTTTTTTCCCTATTTAACTTAGAAAATAAAGGACTCCCAAACTTGATTGGCATATAATCCTTTGTTAGTTCTATTGCTCGCTCAGGTGTTGGATTTGAGGGCTCATCTGGCCTAGCTTTGTCCTGACTTGGATTTACGGTTACTGCTTCAATGAAGACCTCATCTCCCAAAAAATCGGCATGGAAATCTGGTGCAGGCTTATCTCTCTTAAGTGTAAATCCGGCAGTGTGGAGATAAACATGAAGATACAATTCCCATAATCGCCCATCAAAACCGGTAGACTGAAAATCCTTAATGTAATTACCATCTGGATCCTCAAAACTATAAACAATTTCCTTTATAAGGTTTCTTGCTGGTTCATACCGTGATTCGTTTGAAAGTACATCGAAGTGCTGATGAATTTTATTTTTTTCAACGACAACTTCAAATAATTCATTTGTGATCAGCTTTTCATCTAGTTGAGGATAGTTATCACAACCATCATTTGAATATTTTTGAGCATGAAGTATTAAATTTTTTCTAGCCACTTCAATAGAAGAATAAAATTCCTTACAGACGGAAATACACCTAAAAACATTTCTAGTGTCTCTTCCGAGGAGAATGTAGCCATAATCCATATCGGTATGATCTAGAAGGATCACTGCAATCAACTTAATATTGCAAATTTCAAACCATTCAATTTCAGTTGTCATAAACCGTGCATATGGGAGCCTTGAATAGCAGAAAGCATCAAATTGCCTTTTTGTTATGCCTTTAATCCATCCCCCTGGAAGAATACCCTTGTTAAGTAAATAATTTTTCTGTTGCTGCCTAGTGAGGATCTTTTTCTTCTTTTCTTTTAATTTGTTTTCTCTTTTTTTTCTTTTCGAAGATTTCATATGCCCTCATTAGCTCAATTAAATAATGCACCGGATCTGAACAGTAGCAACATATCAAATTTGAGGATATTGCAGTAACAACTCTCCTAGTTTTTTCAAAAAAAATATCTGACTACTTAATTGTTGTAGAAAATAATTTAGTTAGACCATCGGCGGTTGTTTTTCTTGGGTACGGACAGGCTGGGACGGAAGGGTGAGTTAGGAAGGTATGGGTGCTGCTGTCCTATTTGGTTAAGCTATTCAGTGGGTCAGTCATACTCAGCAATCGTGTTGAGTTGAGATATGACTTCCCTGGATGTTTTGTTGCGATGTTTCTGAGTGTCACGAAATTGTTGTACGTGAAATCGTGGGAGTTAGGGTGTGACTTAGTGGTGCCGTTATGGACCTTTATGCTATGGCCAGGTTGACTGGTCTGTGTCGGGAAATTCTCAAGGCTTTATATAGCATTAGGTTTGGTCGTGGCTGGATTGTTCTATCTCACCTCCATAAATGTTTGATTTGATCAGCGTTTCTACGAAAACGGTAATAACCGAAGAATCCCCTCCTATGGCCAAATAGTTGGAAATCGATGAGTTTAGTTCGTCCGGGATTTTTACAATTTTTAAATGCATATTTATGTATTTGATGAGGAGAAGTAATTTAGGACTTTGCCTTTTGAAATTCATATTTAATACTCTGGATACAAAAGGCTGATCGACTCCTATGGCGCCAGATAGAGCGTTTTGACTCATATTTGAACTTTTTAGAAAATGGCGAGTACGAGCCGAGATCTTTTTTATTTCGTCGTCTTTTAATGCTTGCATAGTTGCATAATTGCATATATTCTTTTGTTTAACAAGAGGGAGATTATTATGCGTGTTGCTGACATCTTTTGCGGAGCTGGATTGTTGAGTGAGGGCTTTCTTCGTGCTGGTTTTGAGCCTGTTTTGGCCTTGGATATGGATGCGGATGCCATTAAGAGTTATCGACGTAATATTGCTGAAGTTGCTGAAGTTGCTGATGTTGCAAAAATAAAGAAGGGAATATCGGCCGATGTTTTGCTTGCAGGACCCCCTTGCCAGGGGTTCAGTACATTGGGCCGTCGTGATCCTCGCGATAAAAGAAACGAGCTTTCTTTGCTTATCCCGGATTGGGCCAGTTCTCTGGGAGTATCAACTGTTATTGTGGAAAACGTTCCGCAGTTCCTTAAGAGTCCCTACTGGAAAGAGATGACCGGCCGGTTGAAAAAAGATGGGTTTGTAATCGATACTTGGGTTTTGAATTCGGCTGATTACGGTGTCCCGCAGAAGCGGTTACGTGCATTTACAATTGCAGTTAAGGGGGAAATGCCGGTTAAGCCATTGGCTCGACCGCGAGTGGCTGCTTCTTCTGTTTTCGACACGCCTATTGCCGTTTCCGATTCCATGCATATATGGCCGGAACCGACAGGCATTGCGGAGAAGAGAATTAAAAGAATACCTGCGAACGGGGGCAAGAGGGATTTAATGCTTGGTTATCCCGGGCTGTGTCCGGAGTCTTGGTTCAGGCTTGGTACGCAGGCTACGGACGTTTGGGGGCGTATGAATCCTAGTGTTCCCTCTAACACGTTACGATGTTGTTTCCAAAATCCGTCAAAGGGGCGTTATTTGCATCCCAGCAAAAATAGAGCGATCTCCTTGCGCGAAGGCGCACGCATTCAAGGTATCCCCGATTCGTGGGAATTTGAGGGCTCTAGAACTTCAGTCGCTAGGCAGATTGGAAATGGTGTTCCTGTGCCTCTCGCAGAAGTCATAGCCGATGCAGTAGCTAAAGCTGATTTTCGAAGTGTTGCTTAAGCTTCGTCTTCTTCTTCAAGATATTTTTCAAGTGCCTTGATTTCTTCTAGGTGGATTTGTTTCGCCTCGTCAAGAAGCTGCTCCATGTCCTTGACAACCCACATCGTCTCAGGTCCGGCTTTTTCTTCTCTCTTTCTTAAGTTGTAGACTCCCGTGGCTTGCGACTTGGCTTCACCCCGTTTTCCGATCAAGTACCCCTTAACTGGCGGGGCCTTAACTTTAAGCTCATTGGTTAGCCAATCTTCTACGCGATTCACATAATGCTCTAACTGTTGTAGATGTTCATCTGTTAGTGGAATTGATGGACTTTTCAATTCTACAACAACTACACCTCCTAACGCAGAGTGAGCTGGGCCTGCAACAAAAACCAAGTCAGGTCGTTTTCTGAGCTCTTCTTTTTTTTGTTCACTCTTGTCTTTAGCGTATTCATCAATTTTCAAATCAATGGCGATTCTAGAGTAGACCTTTTCGAGATCATCATCAGAGCAAGCGTATTGTCCAAACTCCGGTCTGATAAGCCAGGGTGCATCCTTAAGTAGAGCTTGTAGCTCTGATTCAATTCCTTTCTTATTCCAGAGGTCTTTACCCTTATTTTTCAAGTTTGTGAGTGCCTTGATTCCATTTTTTCTGCCTCGGTATAGTTTTAACGCATCGTTTTTTTCAATATCTGCAAGTTCCTTTAACGTATCAGCAATTTCACTAAAATCCTCCGGATTAGTGCCTAATTCTATAAGGCGAATCAGAACTTCCCCAGAGTTCATGGAATTAATAACCAGCGGAGCTATTTCACGGAATGCGTCGCTTTCTGTTCCATGATCTGCTGCCAACTTTTTAATGATGGACTTAGCGGGTGTCCTTGTTTTCGATGGCATATTGTCAAGAATTTTGAAGATTGGGGCACCCGTCGGTGATTGTTTGATTTCTTCTTCGGCAATATTGTCACGAAACTTCGAATAGCCTGCAACTCCGGCTTTCATCAACTCACCAATTTCATCCAAAAAAATTGACACTGCCTCGTTGTCTTCTTTTAACTGCGTACGGTTTGTATTAATAAGATCTACGCCCATGCGGTCAAATTCATCTGCTTGTACAATACACTCCATGTAGGAGAGGTTGTGAAAGCCATGCATCCCGGTGGGCATGTTAAATAGTGACGGGCCGCCAGCTAAACGGTTATTACAATAGATGCGTGCTCCTCTTTTTGTTGCCGCCAGATGGTCGCCTCTTTGCCTGAACTGCACGAGGTATTTGAAGGGAATATTTCCGATGCCATCAATTGCTATTAAATGCTCAGCCAAGTTACTGTGGTCTGCCGTTTCAGGGTAGTTATATTCGTAGACTGGAGGCTTTTCACTGATGAGTTCATCATTTAAAAACATCGAAAAGTCTTCAGGACGTACGCCAAAAAAATTAGATAGCAGTGTGGTCTTAAATGACGACTCTCCATACTTGACTGCATCGCATTTTAACTTTGCTAGTGTGATTTCTGTCCAGTGAGTGTTGAGATTTGGATCCGCGTGGTAGGTAGGAATAATTGACGCCTCGGAGATGTTATCATTGGCCTTAAGATCTTCATAGTCTAGCCTGAATTCAGTGAAGAAATCTGCATTTTCCCTTTTTGTTCGTATTATAACGAGCTCTGCGGCTCCGAAACCTGCTAATTTTCCAAGCCCTTTACGCCCCATGACCTTGCGTTTTTTACTTTCCGATGTGGTGTTTGTTTCTTCATGGGTTGTCTCGTCGAGTCTTCTATTTCTGTTGAATGGGAGAAACTTTTTTTCAATCTCGACTGGAGCCATACCGTGACCATCATCCCTTAGAACAACTTCAATGTTTTCAGGGAGCGGCAATGTTAGCAGGGTAAAGGTTTTTTTAAGGCCCATTTCAACTTCTTTTTTTACTGCTTCACGAACTTTTTGACGCTCTTGATTTATTGTTTCAAAGGGGATTGAAATATCTATACGGCACGCATCAGCATCGTAAGAATTAGCCACAAATTCCACAATGCATTTCCCTAAGGTTGAATACATGTTGATGCCAAGAGCTTCCAGCATGCCGCCTTGTATACTAATGTTGAAGTTATCAGGTTTTTCACTTAGGTTAATATTCATGGCCCCTCCGTTTGAGTGTGTGCACTATTATGATTTGCGGTTAGTGAACTAATTCAGAAATTCAGTCTTAACTACCTGTTTAATCATCCTTGCAGTAGTATCTTTGTTGATCAATTTTTCTTTTGTTTAGGAAATTGCCTCGTACCGCACGATGAACTTGGTAGACCGCATGTTGCAATTTATTAGGATAATATTCTATATACAATAGTCCCCATAGTAATCACAGAAAAAACGTGGAAGTAGTTTTTCCTGCTTAAGTTTATTATTCACTGAGTTGGATGGCTGCCAGGGGGACCAAATTATATTTTTAGAGTGTTGCAGCTAATTGCACGGCAGCTTGATGAGCATTAGATTGTCTGAGATCCTGAGTATCGGGGCTACTTTTTTTCTTGCCAGGGTTGTTGCTAAGAAGCATACTGACATCTATTGTAGGTCACATGACATATTATGGAGGTCGATAATGCTTGAGTCAATATTGGGATCACTCAACCGTGAACGGGTCATGATCTATCTTGTTGCCCGCGATGATGGATATGCTAGAGAAATCGCAAGATTTTTCAAGGTTGGACTTGATCCAATTCAAAAACAACTGGAAAAGCTTGAGAACGGTGGTGTTGTTTACTGCAAACAGGTAGGGCGCACACGTGTCTATGCTTTTGATCCTCGTTACCCATTCCTCCAGGAACTCAAAACCCTTATAGAAAAGGTTCTTGTTTTTTATCCCGAAGAGATGAAAGAGCAACTGCTTATGAACAGACGCCGACCGAGACGTTCTGGTAAACCGCTATGAAGCCGATTCAAGAAATGACTATAGGTGAATTTGGTGCCTTTGTTTCTAACTATTTAAGAGACCAAGGAATCGATGTCGTATTAAGTGGTGGTAGTTGCGTGACGATCTATAGCAGCAATCGTTATCAGTTTTTTGATCTTGATTTTATTGGCGGCTACGAAGTAGAGCTCAAAAACATCAAATCCGCTCTTTTGAAGCTTGGTTTTTCCGAAAATAACAAATATTTTACCAATCCCGAATCTGAGTGGTTTGTTGAATTTCCCACCGGGCCATTGGCCGTGGGAAGTGAATCAGTTAAGGAAATTGTTGAATTAGACTTTCCTACAGGGAAGTTGCGCCTTATATCCCCGACGGACTGTATAAAAGATCGCCTTGCGGCCTATTACCATTGGCAAGACCAGCAGTGCTTGGAACAGGCTATTCTGGTTGCCACTGATAATAAGATCGATCTCGCAGAGGTTGACCGTTGGTCACGACACGAGAGGATGCAGGAAAAATTTAATCAGATAAAGGGCATGCTGAAAATGGTTGTGAAAAAAAAATAACTAACTTCATTCCAGGCTAAGTTAGTTGATAGTTTCTGTATTTCGGAATCGAACCATTTTACTGAAAAAACAAGTGGGTAACAGTATGGGTAACATTCTGTTGAGAATTTTCAAATCACTGAAATCATTAAATGAATTGTGTTGTTCGATGCCCGCCACCTCCACCAAATAAGGGATGATCTCACTAGAGGTCATCCCTTATCGCATTCTGAGTTGTAACTGCGTAATTGAGTAACATGATGTTTCTAGTGCAGTTGTCGATCTTCCGTCTCTTGCTACTAATTCAATAGCATGCTATCAACTGGATAGCTATTGGCCAGTTCAACGCAAGAGCTGTTGTCTCTAAGAGCCGGTGATGATATCAAATGAAAACTAACTCGAAAAACATTCTGGAAATAATCGTTTAATTGATCAGGAAAAATATATCACCTGTTGTGCTTGTATCAAGACCTACCTATAAACTGCCAGAACGATAAAAGCAGGACAACTCATAGATGCAGCAGTGCTTTAAATGATCTGTATAAAGAACGCAAGTAACTGGTCTACTTTCTTTAAACAGTCAACTTGATTGTAATCAGTAATGGAGCAAAAATGTCAATTCCAACGCCAGGTAAACCAGTCAGAGGTTCTAAAACCGGAGTGCCAATTATGGCTCTATTTGATTTGCTCGGCAGAAGTTGGGCGATGGGTGTCATCTGGCAGTTACAGGAAGGTCCTTATACCTTCAGAGAATTGCAGGAAAAGTGTGAATCGATTTCACCGTCTATTCTAAACAGTCGCATCAAGGATTTAAGAGAAGCTGACATTGCAGAGCGGACGCTTGATGGTTATCAGCTGACAAAACGAGGCGATAAACTTATTACACTCATACGCCCTTTTGGCGATTGGTCAAGGGAATGGGCAAAAGAGATGTTCCATATTACCGAATAAAAAATAACGATTTTAGAATAAAGGTGAAGAATGATGAAGTTTACAGGTGTCCCACTCGATCGAGCAGGCAATCTCAGAGAAAATACTGATTGGCTGGATGCAGCACAGCAGAGTCCTGATGCCCGATTCATATCGGTGTGGAATGATCTGGTGTTGTTTGATGATAACGATGATGAACTGATGCTTCAAGCCCTCTGCAGTGATCATCCGATGACGCGTTCCTACAAGGCTGGTGAGCAGGTCTTTTTGGGATTACAGGATGATCGTCCGTTTTTTGCGATGGATCTATCTAGCTTAGTGGAGTCAGAGTTAAAGACTGTTTCTCGCGCTGAGACAGATCGATACATTGATTTGCGATCATTTATGCCAAAATTAAGTCATGAAGATGCGGCATTGGCATCTTATGCCAAAGGGATGGTGTACTGGCATCAACACAACCGGTTTTGCGGCTTATGTGGCGCTGAAACCATATTTTTACATGCAGGTCATATGCGTAGATGCTCAAATAAAGATTGCGGTCATGAAACGTTCCCACGAACAGATCCGGTGGTAATCATGCTGGTCGAACGACTGGATGATGATGGCAACCATTTTTGCCTGTTGGGTAACAGTGGCAATTTTTCCAAAAATCGTTATTCAACCTTGGCTGGTTTCGTCGATCCGGGAGAATCATTAGAGGAAGCTGTTACCCGAGAAGTCTTTGAAGAGGCAGGGATACGGGTGAATAACATTCGCTATGAAGCTTCCCAACCCTGGCCGTTTCCAGCGTCGCTTATGATTGGTTTTCGTGCCACAGCGGTGACAGATAAAATTGTGATTGATGAAAAAGAAATTGTTGATGCCCGCTGGTTTTCTGTCGAAGAGGTTCAAGCAGCTGGAGATTGGAGCAACGAAACAGCAAACGGCTTGCTGATACCGAGGAAAGATGCCATTGCCCGGCACTTGATCAATCGGTGGGTGAAGGATTGCAGTTGAAATGGTACTTGGCTTAACACAGCGTATTCATGTAGATATGAGCCGACTTGTGCAACAAAAACTATTCTTGAAATCTGGATAAATAAGATATGAAGATATGAAAAAAAAACAGTTCCAGAGCAGCGGAGGGGGGTGCTGCTCTGGAACCTGGAAGAGTCTTACGACTCTTCTTAATCTAATATTAAAGCTCTTGAGTCCGGCTGTCAACTAGCACTGAGCAATTATGGACTTGTGTAAGAAGAAATGTTGAAAATCATTCTTGAAATGATCTAAATCGTATGTAAGGTTGTGCCGTATTTTGAATAACTGTCGGTTTCAAGTTGTAAGTAACAGTATTATTGGTGCCCAGTTTATTTTTTTAGAACGGGCGATATGGATTTATTGATGAACCCTGAACATATTTATATTATTGGTATTTCTGTTGCGGTTGTTTTGGCTTTAATCTGGTCGTTTGTTCTGGATAAACAGAAACCACCGACAGTAAGAGAATTTATCGCTAAACTAATTGCCAGGACATTATTCTTTATTGCTTTAATCGCTATTTTTATGGGATTTCTCTCTCTGGCTTTTGGTTTGTTTCGCTGATTATATGAGTTGAGCTTGTGTAAGAATCAGTGAAGGGCTCACCACTCATTGCGTGAGCCCTCTGTCTGAATTGTAAATTTCCCTGTACCTGGGATTATCCGGGACTTCGCAGTTCCGGATCAATGGAAAACCTACTCAACTGCTCTGTGTCATCTTCGATAGGCGTTCCTCCTTTCCTGCTGTCTTTATTATAGCGCTGTTGAGTTTTTGTTCAACATGGTGGGTTCATATTTTTAAATTCAGTTATCTTTTTGAGTGTGAATGGATTGATGTCATATGGAAAAACGGTTTTTAAAAATTGTCATTGTGACCTCGGCAGGTACTTTGTTGGGAGCACTGCTCGGTTATTTGGGACAATGTGTTGGCAGTACTTGAGGTGCGACATCTAGCCCCTGGTCAGGTGCCCTTTTTGGTCTTATCGTCGGTTTTATTCTTGGGAGTTTGCCTGGAGAAGAAATTAAGTAGTTTTTTTTATTCTTTGATTGTTTCATCTTTCTGTAATTTTTTTGATAATCTTATATGTAGGTGACCGATTGTAATTTTCTTCGTCCAAAATTGAAAAGGAGCGGAGCTATGGCAGAAAATAATGAAGAGAAAAACGAGCAGGAAGAAATTGGTCTATACGAAAAAATTATTGCACGTACCGAAGAACTTTTGGGAAGTGGTCGTAAAAATCTGGATGAAGCATTGAAACGGGCAGGGGATGATCTTTCTTCTGCAGGAAGCTTTACTCGTGAACAGGCTGAAAAAATCTCAATTTTTGTAAAACGCGATATTCAGCATGCTATCGATAGTACTGACAGGGGCAGAGAAACCGTCAAGGGAGCAGTTGATCCTAAACGTGTTGCTGTGGGTGCACATAGTCTCTTCTCTAAAATTTTATCGAATACTGCAGAAACATTGAGTGATTGGGCGAAGAAGTCGGAGCAACATCTGGAGTTTAAAACTGGTGAAGTGACCAGTCCTGGAGCTTTGACTTGTAAAAACTGTGGGGAGGCAATTCATATGAAAAATACTGCAAAAATTCCTCCGTGTCCAAAATGCCATCAGACTATTTATCGGAAATCATACTGATTTTTAGTGGTGATGATGTGGCAGCAATGCCCCTTGTCTAATTATGGAGTTTTCTATATATTCCCAGAATCTGTTGACACAAAATTAACGGGAGTATTTAAATGGGCTTTTTTAGTCGTTTTATTAAAAAAGAAAATAATAAAGTTAAGGAAGATAAAGGACAAGTTCCACCAGAGGTATTACCCCTGAGAAATGACTTGTGCTGGTGTGATAGTGGTCTTAAATATAAAAAATGTCACCTTGAACAGGATCGGGTGTATCTCGAAAATCAGAGGTTGAAAGAATTTGCGGCAAAGAAGGCTTGTAGCCCGATTTTCGGTTGAAGCCCTAGGCGCTGAAACCCGGTTTGGGTTTTATGTTCAGCATCTCAATACGCGTTAAAAGTATTTTCTACTGGGGACGGAATCAAATTCTGTCCCCATGTTATTTTATTTCTTTAAGTATGGGCCTTCTATGTCAATGACACTACCTGCAATTGCTCTTATCTGTGGGTTGATCCTGCTGGTCTGGAGTGCAGATCGCTTTGTTGACGGGGCTGCTGCTTCTGCCCGGTATGCTGGAATGCCCCCTTTACTTATCGGAATGGTGGTCATCGGCTTCGGCACATCCGCTCCAGAAATGGTTGTGTCTGCCATTTCTGCTTCGCAGGGCAACCCAGGATTAGCGCTTGGGAATGCTTACGGTTCAAATATCTCCAATATTGCCCTGATTCTTGGGGTGACCGCATTGATCAGCCCTATAACACTAAAGTCGAGTGTGTTGCGTAAAGAATTGCCGGTTCTGCTTGCAGTGACGTTTCTTGGTGCAGGGCTCTTGTTTGACCTTCATCTGAGTCGAGTTGACGCCTGGATTTTGTTGATTGTTTTTTCCTGTCTCATGGGTTGGTCGATCTGGCTTGCGCTGCGGCAGCGTCAAGATAGTCTGGCGGTTGATGTTGGCGATATGTTGGAAGATAACCCAATGTCATTGAAGTCAGCCCTATCATGGCTGTTGATCGGTATGGTTCTGTTGGTCATCAGTTCGCGAATTCTGGTCTGGGGAGCTGTTGAAATTGCTCGTGGTTTCGGGGTCAGCGATCTGATCATTGGTTTGACTGTAGTTGCAATTGGAACATCTTTGCCTGAATTAGCATCTTCATTGGCGGCAGTTCGTAAAGGTGAGCACGATTTGGCTATAGGTAACGTGATTGGATCTAACCTTTTCAATACATTGGCAGTCGTGGGGATTGCTGGAGCAATCAACCCGTTAGATATTGGTTCTGAGGTTCTCTATCGTGATTGCCTGCTCATGGGGCTATTGACTATGGCTTTATTTTTGGTGCGAGTTGGGAGCAACGGACAAAGGCAAATTTCTCGTGGACAGGGCCTTCTTCTCGTAACTATTTACATTGGCTATTCCGGTTATCTTATTTCCAAAGTTCTCGGTTTTGTTTAAATAGCATAGGTATTATCTATTCCTCTTACCGTAATAATTTCCCTTGGATGTCTGTTCTTTTTCCTGTCAGCATAAAAAAGCTTTTCTCCTTCCAATCTATATTCATTATTTTGTTGTTTAAAGGTGTTTCATGCCTAGTGGGTATTAATTCAAGAAAAACTGCCGACTGGGTTGACATTTGTAGTTGGATGAATGATATTCTTTGAATATGGATAATAAAAGAACAATAGACGATATTGACTATCAGATACTGGTGATTCTTCAGGAAAAAGCGCGAATTCCGAATGCTGAAGTGTCTCGTCAAGTTGGAATGGCTCCTTCGGCAGTTTTGGAGCGGATTCGTAAACTTGAAGATCGTGGCATTATCGAGGGATATGAGGTTCGTTTAAATCCTCAGCCCTTCAACCAGGGCTTAATGGCATTTGTGCAAGTCAGCGTTCAATCATCCTGTCATGCTGATCTGGCGATTGCGTTATCTACGGTTACGGGAGTTCAGGATGTCCATCAAGTTGCTGGCGAAGACGGTTATTTGCTCAAGTTGCGGGTCGCTGATAACGCTGAATTAGGAAGAGTCATTGCCGAAGAAATTTACCCTCTGGATGGCGTGCATTTGACAAAAACCAGTATCGTTCTGAATACAATCAAAGAAACCAGAAAAATAGATCTAAACCGCTTATCACTATAGCTCAAGGAGTCTCTTTATGCCCATGTCACAAAGTTTCAAAGAACGTCTTTTTCCTATTACGGAACAGTTAGTTGAACACTACGGTAGCCCTTTTCATATTTATGATGAGGTTGGTGTTCGTGACACGGGAGAGAATTTGAAAAAACTCTTTTCTGGTGTAGAAGGTTTTCGTGAATACTATGCAGTCAAGGCTTTACCTAATCCAAGCATCCTTAAATTGATGTCTGATATGGGATTTGGTTTCGATTGTAGTTCCATTGGAGAACTTGTCCTGAGTCGTCAGGTTGGTGCGCGCGGTGAGGATATTATGTTTACCTCGAATAATACTGATCAGGCAGAGTTTAAGGTTGCAGCGGAAGAGGGTGGCTGTGTCCTTAATCTGGATGATATATCGTTGATTGAAAAGGTTCCTGAATTTCCAGAATTAATCTGCTTTCGTTACAACCCTGGACCTCGGCGTACCGGTAATGTGATTATTGGTAATCCTGTAGAAGCCAAGTATGGACTGAGCCATGAGCAAGTTGTCGAGGCTTATCGTCTGGCTCAAAAGCGTGGCGCAAAGCGGTTCGGTTTGCATACAATGGTGGCTTCGAATGAACTTGACTACACTTATATGGTTGAGACTGCGAAGATGGTTTTGGAAATCTCTGAGCTAGTTGAATCTGAGCTGGGAATTCAGTTTGAATTCGTCAATATAGGAGGCGGTGTCGGCATCCCATATCACCCTGATCAAGCGCCTCTGGATATTGATTCGATGGCAGCTGAAATAGAAGTCTTATTTAATGCTTTCCGTGAGAAGCATAATTATGTTCCACGTATGTATATGGAAAGTGGCCGTTTCATGACTGGCCCGCATGGATGCCTGGTGACCTCTGCAATCAATCATAAGAATATTTACCGAAACTATATCGGTGTGGATGCTTGTATGTCTGCATTGATGCGTCCGGCACTTTATGATGCTTATCATCATATTGATGTGATTGGCAAAGATGGTTCTCCCAAAGACCAGGTTTATGATGTAGCTGGTTCTCTCTGTGAAAACAATGATAAGTTTGCAGTTCAGCGTGAGTTGCCGAAGATTGACGACGGAGATATCCTGGTTATTCACGATACCGGAGCACATGGTCACGCAATGGGGTTCCAGTACAATGCTAAATTACGCACCAAGGAGTTGTTGCTGCGTGCTGATGGATCGGTAGAGTTGATTCGGCGTGAAGAAACGCTTGATGACTATTTTGCCACTTTGAAATTTACTGAAAATCATTTTTCGCCAAAATAGATCGAGGAGTAGCTTTGCCCCCAAAGAATCAACTTAAGGCTGATAAAATCCTTTCACCGTTAACCGTGGAAACCATGGTTAACGGTGGCTCTGGGTTGGCACGCCATGAGGGGCGGGTTGTTTTTATTACTCATACGGCTGTTGGTGACATCGTCAGTTGCAGGGTGACGAAAGTTAAAAAGAATTTTCTCGAAGCTGAAATAGATGAAATACTCCAATCATCTCCGTTGCGCCGACAATCTGAGTGCCCAGTTGCTGGAGATTGTGGTGGCTGTCAGTGGCAGCATCTTCCATATCAGGAGCAACTGCAATGGAAGGAATCATTGTATCGGGATTCTCTGGTTCGACAATGTGGAATTAATCAAGCTAAGGTCTTGCCGATTGTCCCTGCGCCGGACGAGTGGAATTACCGTAGCCGTGTTCAGGTAAAATGTTGTAATACCAGTGCAGGGTTTGTGACTGGTTTTTATCGACCGAAAAGCCATCATGTTGTCTCTATTGACCAATGTCCTATTATTGCACATGCCCTGAACTCCCTTCTAGTTCAATTGCGCAGCATCATCAGTGGCACCATTTTTGCCAAGCATATTTCGCAGCTTGATCTTGCTGTTGATGATAGAAGGAAGTGTTCTGCGGTTATCCATTATTCTGGTCGTGACATTGATCTCCTTGCTGATTTGCTTCGTGCAGAAAGTCTTGTCGCAGATCTTTTTATCCAAACTGGATCGAGTAAGCAATTATCGAATATTCAGGGAGACGGTGAATTGCAAATAACCGTTGATCGCCCTTCAATTAATTTACGCTATGCGATTGGTGGTTTCGTTCAGATTTATCTGGAACAAAACCGATCTCTGGTGGAAATGGTTTTAACGCTGGCTGACCTGACAGGTAGTGAACGGGTTTTAGATCTCTACTGCGGAATGGGTAACTTTTCTTTACCACTTGCTCGTCGCTGTGGTCAGGTTATTGGAGTTGAGGAATCATTGGCTTCTATTAAGATGGCTCGGTCAAACGGATCTTTGAATGATATCACTAATGCTGAATTTTATAGTCAGACAGCAGAAGGTGCATTGAGTCGTTTTATACAGCAGGAGTCTATAGATTTGCTCCTCTTGGATCCTCCTCGTAGCGGTGCGATTGAGACGATGAGAGAGTTATTAAAAACGCCTGTCAAAAGTGTCATATATATTTCTTGTGACCCGCAAACTCTGGTTCGTGATTTAAAGCTGTTGGTGGATGGTGGTTATGAATTGATCTCAAGTCAGCCTGTTGATATGTTCCCACAAACACATCACTGTGAGAGTGTTACTCTGTTACGTTATTCTTCGTGAGGATTACGATTTTAAAGAAAAGTGCATTATTTCTATGCATTCCAGTATTGATTTGCCTGGATTTTGTGCAGAACGAAGTGCTGGGTAAGCACTGAGCCCAAAGAAGAAAATCCTATCTAGCTGAAAAAAAAGAAATATTTCTTTATTGCTGTGCTGGCTTGCTCCTTGCTAGAGTGTCTGGGATTACTTAAAGTCTATAGTTAATAAAAAGGAGGAACTTCAATGCGGAAAGTAGAAGCAATCATCAAGCCATTTAAGCTTGATGAGGTGAAGGAAGCTTTGAACGAAATTGGTATCCAGGGAATTACAGTCAGCGAAGTCAAGGGATTTGGCCGCCAAAAGGGGCACACTGAACTCTATCGTGGTGCCGAGTATGTTGTTGATTTTATCCCAAAAATTAAAATGGAAATTATAGTTTCTGATGAAATTGTCACTCAGGTGGTCGATACGATTGCTGAAGCAGCTAAAACCGGTCGTATTGGTGATGGTAAAATATTTGTGACCCCGATTGATGAAATTGTTCGGATTCGTACCGGTGAGCGTGGCGAAGATGCTATCTAATATTTGAATTTGTACCGGATTGTGCTGCAAAAGCTTTGGAGTACCCTGCTTTTGCTGAATAGTTATAATCAAGGAATAAACTTTTAAAGGAGCCGTAGAAAATGACCCCAAGTGATGTAGTCAAATTTGCAGAAGAAAATGGTTGTGAGATGGTTGATTTCAAGTTTCTCGACTTTATCGGTATCTGGCAACATTTCAGCGCACCAGTTGATCAGTTTAGTGAAGACACCTTTGAGGATGGTATCGGTTTTGACGGGTCTTCAATCCGTGGTTGGCAGCCAATCCACAATTCTGACATGCTTTTAGTTCCCGATCCAACGACTGCCAAGGTTGATCCTTTTATTAAGGTGACAACCCTAAGTCTTATCTGTGACATTATGGATCCAATTACCCGTGAAGGTTACAGTCGTGATCCACGTTTTATTGCTAAAAAGGCAGAAGCATACCTCAAATCTACTGGAATTGCTGATACCGCTTATTTTGGTCCAGAAGCTGAATTCTTTGTTTTTGATGATGTAAGATATGCCTCTAGCGCTAACGAATCATTCTATTCAGTTGATTCAATTGAAGGTGCCTGGAACACTGGGCGTGAGGAATTTCCAAACCTTGGCTACAAACCACGCCACAAAGAGGGCTACTTCCCTTGTGCTCCTACTGACTCCCATGTTGATCTTCGTAACGAGATTGTACAGGTGTTAAAAAGTGTTGGTATCGTGGTCGAAGTAGTTCACCACGAAGTTTCTACTGGTGGCCAAAATGAAATCGGCATCAGGTTCAATTCTCTGCTGATGATGGGGGATACTCTTAAATGGTTCAAGTATATTGTTAAGAATGTTGCTCATCGTAATGGAAAAACAGTCACTTTTATGCCTAAACCAATTTTTAATGACAACGGTTCAGGAATGCATTGTCACCAGTCGCTTTGGAAAGATGGCAAGAATCTGTTTGCCGGTGACGGTTATGGTGGATTATCAAAAACGGCAATGTATTACATTGGTGGCATAATAAAGCATGCTAAAGCACTGTGCGCATTTACCAACCCGACAACCAACTCTTACAAGCGTTTGGTTCCAGGATTTGAGGCGCCGATCAATCTTGCATACTCCAACCGTAATCGTTCTGCTTCATTGCGTATTCCAGTTGCTAGCAGCGACAATGGCAGGCGGATCGAATATCGTACCCCTGATGCATCTGCTAACGGTTACATGGCCTTTGCTGCTCAGATGATGGCAGGACTTGATGGCATTGAGAACAAAATTGACCCGGGTCAACCTCTTGATAAAGATATCTATGGTTTGTCACCAGAAGAGTTAAAAGATATCCCGACCGTTGCAACTTCCCTTGAAAATGCTCTGGATAATCTTGAGAAAGATCATGCTTTCTTACTTAAAGGCGATGTCTTTACTGAAGATGTTATTGATATGTGGATCAGTTATAAAAGGGAAGCAGAAGTTGATCCAGTACGGATGCGTCCTTGTCCAGAGGAGTTTGCTCTCTATTTTGATTGCTAAGATTTAGCCATTCCATGACTCAACGCAAAAAAGCCTCTGGATTAATTCCGGAGGCTTTTTTGCGTTTACTTATATAGAAAAAATTATGCCGCTGATTCTTCTTTAACAATATGCAGATCTTGTTGTGGGTATGGAATTGAAATTCCCTCAGCATCGAAACGTAATTTGACGTTTTCTTGTGTGTCAAAAAGAACGGGCCAATAGTCGCCACTTTTAACCCATGGGCGAACAACAAAATTGACACTGCTGTCTGCAAGCTCTGATACGCCGATTGTTGGTGCTGGATTTTTCAAAACACGCTCATCTTTGGCAAGGATATCTTCAAGTACCGCCCGGACTTTTTTTAGGTCATCATTGTAACCAACTCCAATAACCAGATCGACCCGACGGGTTTCTTTCGCCGAGTAGTTGGTAATAGTGCTACCAACAATCTGTCCGTTTGGAACAGTGATTTCCTTATTATCACCAGATTTCATTTTTGTGCTGAAAATTTGAATTTCTTCGACAACGCCGGAAACACCACCGGCCTCGACAAAATCTCCAACCTTAAAGGGGCGAAACAGAATTAGCATAAATCCGGCAGCAAAGTTCCCCAATGTGCCCTGTAATGATAGGCCAATGGCTAAACCTGCTGCTGCAAGAATAGCTGCGAAGGATGTTGTTTCAATTCCCAACTTTCCAAGAGCTGCTAGAATGACAAAAATCATCAACGCAACGTACACAACTGTTTTAGTGAATTTGACTAGAGTTTCGTCAATGTTGCTCTTTTTCATCATCTTGACGACGACATTTGTGATTATACGTGCGACCATCCGTCCAACGATAAAAATGATGATGGCCCAAACGATTGGTAGACCATAACTTTGAACAAGTTCTATTACTTTGTCTGAAGAGATTGAACCCATTTTGCCCTCCTGCTGTCTGTTATGATTTTAAAGAAACTATCAATCATCACGCTGATGATTGATATCCTGATTAGAAACATTAGCAGAGTTAACAAATATAACAACTAAAATATGACAACTTTAGATAGAATTACTTGAAATGTATTTTTTAATTTTCTCCTTATCTGCGGAGATAGTGATAACTTTTTTCTTGCGCTTCTCAAGACCGACAAATGCGGCTGGAAGTTCAGGGTCTAGTCCGATAGCTTTTTGCACCGCATCACCAAACTTTGCAGGGTGTGCTGTCGCTAGGCAAACTAATGGACAGGAAGAATCACTGTTTTTTTCACCCACAGCGATGCCGGTCGCTGTGTGAGGATCAAGAATATATCCGGTTTTCTTATGGAAAGAACGAATGGTTTCTAAAGTCTCATTGTCATCGATTGAAGAAGAGGAGAAATCTTTCCTTAATCTCTCTTTTTGTGCATCAGTAAACTCAAGATTTCCATTATTTTTAAAGCTGTCCATCGCTAGAACAACTTTTTTTGCATTGCAATCAAGCAGGTAGTAAAGGTAACGTTCAAAGTTACTGGCAATCTGGATATCCATAGAAGGTGAGAGTGAGTGGTGAACGTCAGCTATGGAATAGTCTCCGGTGTTGATGCAACGACTGAGAATGTTATTGGAATTGGTTGCTAAAATGAGCTGATTGATTGGAACCCCCATTCGTTTAGCAATGTATCCCGCAAAAATATCACCAAAATTACCGGTTGGGACAGCTACATTGATTTGTTCTGCTCCGGTTTTACTGCTTACCTGGAACCAGGCGTAGAAGTAATAAACAACCTGAGCAAGAATACGTGCCCAGTTGATTGAATTGACCGCACCTAGAGAATGTAGCTCTTTGAACTCAAGATCGCCAAATATTTCCTTAACGATAGCTTGAGCATCGTCAAAAGTCCCTTCAACCGCCAGATTGTAAACATTTTTATCAGTTACTGTGGTCATCTGCAGCTCTTGGATTGGCGATACTCTTCCTTTTGGATGAAGGATGAAGATGTTGATATTATCTTTTCCTCTGACACCATAGATTGCTGCACTACCAGTGTCCCCGCTGGTTGCACCGAGAATATTCATCCGTTGATCACTTTTAGCCAAAACGTATTCAAATAGATTACCGAGAAACTGTAGCGCTACATCTTTAAACGCAAGGGTTGGTCCGTGAAACAGTTCGAGAATATACAAACCATCCTGTTTAACAACTGGTGTGATTTGTGGATGCTCAAACTCTGCATAAGATCGGTCAATGAGCTCTTTTAGATCGGATTCAGGGACGTCTGTGGCATATTTGGATATAACCTGAAAAGCTAGTTCAGGGTAGGGTAGCTTGCTGAGCTGTTGTAGGTCATTAGGTGATAATTCAGGGATTGATTCAGGTAGGAGCAACCCTCCATCATCTGCCAGACCCATCATAACTGCTTCAGTGAAATCTAAACCACTAACTTTTCCTCTAGTGCTACAATATTTCATAAAAAATCTCTTTTCTTAATGAAAATGCTTCCTTAAATTTATTTTTAACGCGCGGCATCATATCAATAAATAAATTTGATTGGAAGTTTGTGCACAAAAAAAAGCGGGAATTTCGATAAAGAAATTCCCGCTCGATATTTCGTGTTTGTTGAAATATTCTACATTATTTAGCAGTTTCTTGAGCATCAACTACAGCAACTGCTGCCATATTGATAATGTCAGCAACATCGTCACCCCGTTGCAATACGTGAACTGGTTTTCTCATTCCCAATAGGATTGGACCAATCGTTTCGGCCCCACCTAACTTATTGAGCAATTTATAGCTGATATTGCCCGACTGAAGATCTGGGAAAATGAAGACATTTGCATCACCTTTAAGCGCTGAGAAAGGATATTGAAGTTCAGTCAACTCTGGATCTAAGGCAACATTTGCCTGAATCTCACCATCAACGATCAAATCAGGTGCCTGTTCCTTAACCAAAGCGGTTGCTCTCTTGACCTTAGTGGTGGATGGATGATTGGTACTACCAAAGTTAGAGAAAGAAAGCATCGCAATCTTAGGTTCGATATCAAATTTGCGAACCTCTGCTGCTGCAAGGATAGCAGTTTCTGCCAATTCTTCAGCAGTTGGTTCAATTGTTACAGTGGTATCGGCAAAGAAGACAACTTTCTTCTTGAACACCAGCATGTACATACCATGAACCTTCGACAGTTGAGGCTGTTTGCCAATAATATCTAGTGCTGGTTGGATAGTTTCAGGATAGTGATGATTAATACCTGAAAGCATCGAATCAGCATCACCCTTTTCTACCATCATGGCACCAAAATAGTTGTTGTTAACCTTTATTTGTCTTTTCGCCCCAGCGCGGGTGACACCCTTGCGTTGGCGTTTTTCAAACATGGCATCGATATAATCTCCACGCTTATCACAAGTCATCGGATTAAGAATTTCAACATCACCAAGATCCAGTTTCAGTTCTGTAATTCGGTTACGAATTTCATTTTCGTCGCCCAATAGAACCGGGGTAGCAATATTTTCTTTTATCAAAATCTGAGCGGCTCGTAAGATTTTATCTTCTTCACCCTCAGGGAAAACGATTCGCTTCGGATTTGCTTTGGCTTTGTTGATCAACGTACGCATGATCTCTTTTGAACGGCTTTGTATCGCTTCTAGAGATTCGCGATATTTTTCCATGTCTTCGATTGGGCGTCTTGCTACACCAGAATCCATTGCCGCCTGTGCAACTGCTGGTGCAACATGAAGGAGAACCCGAGGGTCAAACGGTTTTGGAATGATATATTCACGACCAAACTGGATATCTTCACCAGCATAAGCCTTACGCACAGAATCGGGAACGTCAAGTTTGGCCAGATCGGCCAAAGCTTTAACCGCAGCGAGCTTCATTTCATCGTTAATGGCACTTGCATGAACATCGAGAGCACCACGGAATAGAAATGGAAAGCAGAGGACATTGTTGACCTGGTTCATATAGTCAGATCGGCCAGTTCCGATTATAACATCACCGCGAACCTCTAGAGCTTCAGGTGGTGTGATTTCTGGATCAGGGTTGGCCATGGCAAAGACGACAGGATCTTTTGCCATGCTTCTTAGCATGTCAGCTGACAGCGCTCCTTTTGCTGAAACACCAAAGAAAATATCAGCACCAACCATGGCGTCAGCTAGGGTTCTGGCTTCTGTTTCTGCCGCTAGACGCTCCTTGTACTCATTCATGCCATTGGTTCTGCCTTTATAAATGACCCCTTTAGTGTCACAGAGGATGACGTTATTTTTATCGATCCCCATGGTGATAGCAAGATTGGCACATGCAATACCTGCAGCACCGGCACCATTAACAACTATTTTACATTTACCCACATCCTTGCCGACAATTTCCAGGGCGTTCAGCATTCCTGCCGCTGAAATGATTGCTGTGCCATGCTGGTCATCATGAAAGACTGGAATGTCCATGATTTTATTGAGTTCTTCTTCAATATAAAAACACTCTGGACCTTTAATGTCTTCCAGGTTAATTCCTCCAAAAGTTGGTTCTAGAAGTTTAACCGTTCGGATGATTTCATCTGAATCCTTTGTGTTTAGTTCAATATCAAACACATCAACATCGGCAAAGCTTTTAAATAGGATGCCTTTTCCTTCCATAACCGGCTTGCCGGCCAGAGCGCCAATATCGCCGAGTCCGAGAACTGCAGTACCGTTAGAAACTACGGCAACCAAGTTCCCTTTCGCTGTATATTTATAAGCATCGTTTGGATCTTTTTCGATATCCAGGCAAGGCTCTGCGACCCCAGGGCTATAGGCTAGAGCAAGATCATGGCTGGTAGCACAGGGTTTAGTTGTGATAACTTCGATTTTACCTTTTCGCCCTGAACTGTGATAATCGAGGGCTTCTTGACGCATTGACATGTGATTTTGTCCTCCTGTAGAGAGAAGTTTCCAAGATGAGGTATTTTCCTGAGCGTTTTACCTCTTATGATGCGAATAAGCAAGTGGTTTAGTCGTTTGATGATGATTATTTAAACTAAAAAATTATAGTTATACTAAAATAAAGTCAAGTTCATTTGTATCTATAGCGTGATACAACCCTTATGCTAGTGTCGCAATGCTAATGCCAAGTATAAGTACTTTAAAAGATAACACTAAAACAGCAGGTTAGCTTGCTTCGCCTGTTTATTTCTTATATCAGGGAGTATTTTTTTTATAAAAATAGTGTTTATTGGCCAAAACTCGCCGTTTCACGTAGGTCTTAACCCTTAACGGTAAGTAAAGTCAGGGTGAAAAGTGCTATGCTGGCACTGGCACTTGCAAACTTATTAACCTATGTTACTAGCAGCCTGTAGTACTATTAATAAGCTGACTGCAAATTCGTACATTTGGCTCATATTTCAACTCTTTTTCGTTTCAGTCCAGATAGTTCGGCAGGCTGCTAGCGTCTGACACTCTACTGGATCAAGTTCAGGGATTGGGTAATAAATGCAAGTAGGTATTATATCAGATACTCATGTACATTCTCTTGAAGCTGGACTTATTTTAGCTGAAAAATTACTGAACGACCCTTTTTCTGACATTGAGGCGATTCTCCATGCTGGTGATCACGTGCACGGGGAACTGGATAGTTGCTTCTATCCAACCCCTTGGTATTCTGTTCGCGGAAATATGGATTTATCGTGTGCTGGGTTGCCAACACAAAGGGTCGTGACTCTAGGAGAAACGCGAATAGGGATGGTTCATGGTTGGGGAAGTCCGAATGGAATAGAAAAACGGGTTTTGAGTTGCTTTCCTGCTAATGATATTGACGTATTGGTCTTTGGACATAGTCACCAACCCCTTTGTCGTAAGGTTGGCTCTGTGTTATTGATTAATCCTGGTAGCCCGACAGACCGTCGGTCGGCTCCATATCATACCGTCGGTATTTTAAATCTTGGTTCCGAGGTGACGGGTGAGATTATTCGAATCGATTGACATTCTTTCAACTGTTGTATTGTTTTTCTGGAAACACTAAAGGTTCTGATAGATGATTGATTTTTTTACCCGGGGTGGCCCGCTGATGTACCCGATTCTACTCTGTTCGGTGATTGGGTGGGCAATATTTATGGAACGTATTTTTGCGTTTATCAAGGTGCGACGCAAACTGAGGCCATTGCAAAACGCGGTCAAAGATTTATTACATAAAGATAAGGCCAAGGAAGCGTTAGACCTCTGCACGCAAAATAAATCACCGTTGGCTAGAATTCTGATTGTAGTCCTTAAAAATCGCGGTTGCCAACGGAGTTACTTGAAGTCACTCGCAGAAGAAGTAGGTGAACGAGAAGCTGTTTTCCTTCAGCGTTATCTCGGCTTGCTTGGGACTATTGCTAATATCACTCCTCTACTTGGTTTGTTGGGAACCGTGTTGGGGATGATTAAGGCGTTCAACGTTATTGCAACCGAAGGGATGGGAACCCCGGCAACTTTGGGCGGTGGTATTTCTGAAGCTTTAATCACAACTGCCGCTGGGTTGACAGTTGCAGTTCCGATGATTTTATTGCATCGTTATCTGTCGAGTCGCTCTGAACGTCTGGTTCTTGAACTGGAAGAAGCAACGATGCAGGTTGTTGATTTGGTTGAGAATTAATATGGGTTTTCGCCGTCGCATCCAAGAATCCCCCAAAGTCGATCTAACTCCAATGATTGATGTCGTTTTTCTGTTGTTGATTTTTTTTATGATTTCAACAACCTTTATTGAGCGTCCTGGGCTAAGTATCAATCTTCCTGCATCGAGTTCTGAACAGATTAAGCAGAGCAAGAAAGAAGTCCAGGTATATTTGTCTGAAAACGGAGATATCTATTTGCATCGAGAAAAAGTGAGCCGAGAAGAATTGCTGCAACACTTAATGGATTTTGATCGAATGACAACAGAGAAGATGACTTTTTTATTGATGGCTGACAAGGCTGCTTTGCACGGTAATGTTGTGCAGTTGATGGATGTTGCAAAAAAAGCGGGTTTCGGGAATCTTGCTATTGCGACTGATAAAAAAAAAGAAAGTCAATAATCTTCGAGAACTAAAGAGCAAGACCCCTTCCTAGTCTCCAAAATTTTGAAATCTGGTCGGAATCCGACTTTTATTGATTTCACAGTTTTCTTTTCCCGGACAATCATCAGCAGTGCAGGGATCAACGTGGATAATCACATTTGCCCCCGGTATTTCTCTTTCTATTCTTCTTTCCAGGCTGTCGGTCAATTTGTGCGCTTCAAAAACAGTCATATCTTTACAAACTTCAAGATGGAAATCCATGATTTTGAGAGATCCGGCGCGCCGAGTACGCAGGCCATGGTAACCGGCTAAAGGCCCCTCATGAGAACTGATCAGCTGATGAACGTGTTGCTGTATCTCTTCAGGCAATTCGTGGTCGAGAATGTCAGTCAGGCTCCGCTTGATCAACTGAAGTGCCTCATGAAGAATATAGGAGGCAACCAATATTGACAGCGCGGCATCAAGCCAGTGAACATCAAACCAACGTACCATTAGCAATCCAGCCATTAATCCTAGATTGCTGTAGATGTCCATCCTGAAGTGAAGTGAATCGGCTTCAAGCGCTGATGAGTCTGTCTGTTTAGCAACTTTACTTAAATAGCTGGCTATAAACCAGGAAACGACAGCACTGAACGCAAGAACGCCAATCCCCTGATTGATATTTTCTAAGCGAGTATTCTGGCCTAAACGAATTACTGACTCATAGATAATCCAGCCACCTGAGGCAGTGATAACCAAAGCTTGAAACAGCGTGGCTAGAGTTTCAAATTTTCCATGACCAAAGGGGTGGGATTGATCGGGGGGTTGTTCAGCTTGTCGAATCGCCATGAAGTTAACCCCTGACATTAATATGTCAAGCAACGAGTCGACGGCTGATGCCATCACCGCCATTGAACCACTCAGCAGAGCGGTGATCAATTTAATTATGGCAAGAGCTAGCGCTCCACAGATAGAGAGTGCTGCCGCCCTTAATTTTGGATTTTTAGCCTGTGGCACGATTGATCCTCTATTTATAGCGGACAACTTTTATCCCAAGCAGTGAAACCATCGCCAGAGAGGTTGTGAAAGCTTTCAATGCGCTGTTGGTAATAACATAATTGGGAGCAGGCTCGCTCAACTTTCTCAGCAGTTGCCGAAGTGACCAGATTTTTTTTAACACAGTAGTTATAAAAATGACTTGTGCCAATTAAGATTCTTTCAAGTTCTACCATGTTCGGCTCAAGCGTATTGATTATATACCAGTTTCCAGCAAAACTCTGGATCAGTTCGGGGGATATATGGAAAATATTTGTGCGTCGATTATCGATCATGAAATCACGTAAATAATAGTCTGCACCACTCGCCATTGATCCAGCTACCAGTGGAGCTATTTCCATATTTTTTAATAAATACTGATGATATTCCAGTAAGAGCAGTTTGCAACTCTGATCAACTCTGATTTCATCCTCAAGGGTTTCTATCGCATATTCTTGCTGATTGAAAAGGTTGGTCTGCATTGATTGTGATTTTGTCGTAGTCATAAAAAGATCCCATTGTAAGTTTAGTGCCGCAGGGTGAACGTGTTGCTCTTGCGATAGTTACGAAGTGTGATTGTTAGCATCGCAATGATTAGGGGTCAAGATGTGGTATTGCCGATATTGGCATCCCTCTATTTACTTACATGGATGGCTTTGTTAGGATACCCAGCCTTGTGTAATAACCGTTTTAACTTTACTTACATTTATGATATCAGGAAGTTAGCATGTCAACAGCAACGCCGGTGATGCGCCAGTATCTGGAAATAAAAGCTGATTATCAGGATGCGGTCCTGTTTTTCAGGCTGGGGGATTTTTATGAGATGTTTATGGATGATGCTATCCTTGCGTCACGAGTATTGGGCATTACGCTGACATCCAGAAATAAGGGGGTCGAAGATGCTGTCCCGCTCTGTGGCATCCCTTATCATAGTAGCCAAGGATATATTGCCAAGCTAATTTCAGCCGGGCATAAAGTTGCAATCTGCGAACAGGTTGAAGACCCGAAAAAAGCCAAAGGGATTGTTAAGCGTGAGGTCGTACGGGTTGTGACGCCCGGACTCGTGACCGATACGGAAACCCTGGAAGCAAAAGAGAACAACTATCTTCTCTCTATTATCGAGAACAATAACTGCTTTGGCGTTGCCCATATTGATATTACGACCGGGGAATTTCGAGTTGCTCAGGTTGATAGTCTGTCGCAGGTAGAAAGTGAGCTTGGGTCGTTGCGCCCACGTGAGGTTCTTTTCTGCGATTCTGATCATAGTCGGGAATTAAAACAACAGATTGGCTCTCCTCTTGAAGGGGTTATGTGTAATTTTCTTCCTGAGTGGGTCTGTGAAGCTGATTACGCTAGGGAGCAACTTTGTACCTTCTTTGGTGTTTCCGGCTTGCAATCTTTTGGCTGTCACGAATTGATTGTTGCACAACAGGCAGCTTCTGCAGTCCTTTATTACCTTCAGCAGACCCAGAAGGATGAACTTCGACATATACGACCGCTGCAGACCTACCACACGCAAAATTTTATGGTTCTGGATGACTCGACCCGGCGAAATCTTGAACTCACAGCAACGCTACAAGATGGGAAAAAGCGCGGTTCGTTGCTGGGTGTGCTAGATAGAACCGTGACTGCCATGGGTGGACGGACTCTACGCCATTGGGTGCACTATCCCTTGGTTGATCAGGGACAGATCAAGCAACGGCAATCTGCTGTTGCCGAGTTGGTGGATGATAGCTTGCAGCGAATCGAACTGATTGAGGCGCTTGATGGGGTCTATGATCTGGAGCGACTAAACAGCAAAATCGCTATGGCTAGCGCAAATGGTAAAGATCTTGCAGCTTTACGTGCTTCTTTGGAGAAACTTCCTCAGGTTGTTGATTTACTCAGTCCACTGCAAAGTGATTACCTAAAAGACTTACGTCAGCAGATTGACCTTATGCCTGAGTTGGTCTCTTTACTTGATCGGGGCATTGTTGATGACCCACCGTTCGTTTTGCGTGACGGCGGTATTATCGAGGATGGTTTTAGCGAAGAATTAGATGAGTTGAGAGCAATCAGCCGTGACGGTAAGGGCTGGATTGCGGCTTTGGAACAACAGGAGCGTGAACGGACTGGTATTTCTTCCCTGAAAGTTAAATATAATAAAATTTTTGGTTATTTTATTGAGGTAACACTTCGCAATCTCGATCGTGTTCCTGAAGACTATCAACGTAAACAGACCCTGACGAATGCCGAGCGATTTATTACTCCACAGCTAAAGGACTATGAAGATAAAGTACTGGGTGCTGAAGATCGTATTGTCGAGTTAGAGTATAATTTATTTCAACAGATTAGATTACAGGTATCAGGCGAAGGGCGCAGAATTCAACAGAGTGCTGATGTTCTTGCTATTCTCGATGCATTACTTTCTCTGGCTGATTTAGCTCATGAGCGGAATTATGTTTGTCCGCAGATTGATGATTCAGGTGTGGTTAAGATCGATGCTGGACGACATCCAGTCGTTGAAGGCATGCCTCTGAAGGAAGCTTTTGTTCCCAACGATGTCGAGCTCGATACGCTAAAAAACCAACTGTTGATAATTACTGGTCCGAACATGGCAGGCAAATCAACCTTCATGCGACAAGTTGCTTTGATTACCTTGATGGCACAGATGGGCAGTTTTGTCCCCGCCGAAGCTGCAAGGATTGGTGTGGTTGACCGTATCTTTACTCGGGTTGGTGCAAGTGATAATCTGGCTAAAGGTGAATCAACATTCATGGTCGAGATGAACGAGACGGCCAATATCTTACGCCATGCAACACAACGCAGCTTACTTATTTTGGATGAAATAGGGCGTGGCACGTCTACCTTTGATGGCGTCAGTATCGCCTGGGCTGTTGCGGAATATCTTCATGATAATGAAGCTGTTGCTGCTAAAACTTTATTTGCGACACACTATCATGAACTAACTGATTTGCCGCTGACTCGTGGACGGATCAAGAATTACAATGTTGCGGTTAAAGAATGGAACGATCAGATTATTTTCCTGAGAAAGATTATAAGTGGTAGTGCCAGTCGCTCTTATGGAATCCAGGTTGGCCGTTTGGCAGGTCTACCGGAAACTGTCATCAATCGCGCTAAAGAGATACTACGCAATCTTGAAACCGGAGAATTTGTTCGTTCTGGAGAGCCGCGACTGGGTGAGAGCAAAAACAAACAAACAAAACAACCTGTAGCACAACTTTCTTTGTTTCATTCAGAACAGGTAGATAAAATTCGTATGCGCCTTGAATCAATTGATGTGAGATGTACTACACCAATTGAAGCGTTGACCTTGCTTGATGAATTGAAAAAGATGCTCTAAATGATGAAAGTTAAATATTACTTCCCCGTTATCATATTGTTAACTTTGTTGACTGTTTCTGTTAGTGCTCTTGCAGAGAATTACGATGCTCTGCGATACGATTATCAACAGCTGGTCAAATCCTCGCAATTACAGCGTCAAAGGGTAAATTGGGAGAGATTGATTAAGCGTTTTGACCTATATTTAACCCAGTATCCACACAGCAAGCATGTCGAAAAAGCTCTTTTTTTGTTAGCAAGAACCTGGGATGGTCTTTCCAAGGCGTCTGGCAGCCGTAGTGATGCGAAACAAGCAGTTGATCATTACGTTGATTTGGCGGAGCAATTTCCGCAAAGCCGGCTCGCTGATGATGCCCTGTTCCTTGCTGCCCAAAGCTCAGAAATCATTCTTAAGGACAAATCAGCTGCTTATAATTATTATCAACAACTGGTGACACAAATGTCCGCAGGGGATATGGCAGGTGAAGCGAAAAAAAAACTAGCCTTATTGCCACCTCCGGCCAAGAAAGTGATTCCTGTTGTTACGGATCAGAACCAGCACAATTACCATGCTGTTGGTGACTCCCCCCGTCTGGAGAAAATTCGCTATTGGAGTGGTCCTGAATATACGCGGGTTGTCCTTGATCTTTCTGCTCCAGTTGTTGCTAAACCAAATTACTTGAAAGGTGAAAATCCACGCCTTTATTTTGATCTTCTATATACCAAGCCAGCGGTTGATTTGCCGGCCAGCATTTCAATCGGTAATGGTTTGGTAAAACAGGTTCGAGCCAGCCATTTTGATACTCAGCGCACTCGGGTTGTTTTGGATCTTAATCGAGTTGCAGAATATAACCTGGCGACTCTTGAAAACCCACATCGGCTGGTTATCGATATTAAAGGCCAGCCACTTACTGTTGGTTTAAGTGCACAACGGCCTGAAATGCCAAAGACTCCTGTTGCTGCAGATGATTCAATTGCATCAATTCTCAATAGTGCTTCTGATCGACAGGCTGTTCTTCATGTTCCCCAAAATAAACACGATGAAGGTATACACTTGATTGTTGTTGATGCCGGACATGGTGGAAAAGATCCTGGGGCAATTGGACCTCATAAGATTTATGAAAAAGATGTTGTCCTCAAAATGGCCAAAGCTCTTGCTAAGGCGCTGCGTCAAGAATTAGGGGTAAAAGTCCTCTTGACTCGTTCTGATGATCGCTTTCTTAAGCTGCGGGAACGAACAGAATACGCAAATCAGGTTGGTGCTGACCTGTTTATTTCTTTGCATGCCAATGCTACTGCTAATGGTAAAGCGTATGGTGTTGAAACCTATTTTTTAAATCTGTCAAAAAATAATCAGGCTGCGGAAGTTGCTGCTCGAGAAAATGGCACCACCTTGCAAGAGGTTGGTCATCTGGAAGCAATCCTGTTTGATTTGATGGCAAATGCAAAAATTAATGAATCCAGCCGCTTGGCTGCTGAGGTTCAACAATCTCTGGTCGCTGGGTTAAGCTCTCACTACAGCCGAATCAAAGATCATGGTGTCAAGCAGGGTCCATTTCACGTACTTCTTGGCGCAACAATGCCTTCCGTTTTAATTGAGGCGGGGTTTATCAGTAATTCACGCGAAGAAAAGCGTTTGAATTCTGTAAATTATCAGAAAAGGGTTGCTGCTGCGATCGTAAAAGGGGTCAAAAATTATTCAGCTACGATAAATCAGGTGGTTAAAAGATGAGTTATATAGAAGTAGATCTTCCAGCAGTTTTTTCACCTGAGTCCTGCAGTGGACAGGTCGATTTTGACTCCAGTCGTGAATCGTTGCTAGAGGCTGCGCGTCAATTTTTAGAGAGTCAATTAATCATTGCTGAGCAGCTGAATGATAGTGGCGCTTCTGGACAAGATGTTGTTGTTATGTTGACAGCTATTTTTGATCAGCTAAACATAGCAATCTATGGGGCTGTTTGTAACGGTCTGGATCCGGAAGCCGTTGCGGGGTGCGCTTTGATTGCGCTTGGTGGGTATGGCCGGGGCGAAATGAACCCACGTTCTGATCTTGATCTGATGTTTTTTTATGAGCCTTCTTCGAGAGATACTGCAAGAATTCTCTCCGACAGAATGCTTTATTTATTGTGGGATTTACGTCTGGATGTTGGTTATAGCGTTCGCTCGAGTGAAGAATGCCTTGAGGAGGCACATGATAGTACCGTGAGGTCATCATTGTTGGATGCGAGGCTCATTTCTGGAGGTCAGGAACTGTTTGAATCATTTTATAATTCTGTTGGTCGTTCAATGCTGAACCATGATACACAAAATTTTCTAAAGGTGAAGCTTGCTGAGAGAGCTGAGCGTAAATTGAAATATGGATCATCTGTTTACTTGCTTGAGCCCAACTTAAAAGAGGGGGAGGGCGGCCTGAGGGAGTTGCAGGAAGCGTTATGGATTGCACGGGTCAAGTTCAAGGCTACTAGCTTAAAGGACTTGCTCAAAAAAGGTATCGTCAATGAACAAGATTGTCAGGAGTACAATCATGCACTCGATTTCCTTTGGAAAATTCGTAATTTTCTCCATTTTAAAGGACAACGTAAGAGTGACCAGTTGATCTTTGAACAACAACAGATGCTGGCTGATTGTCTGGGTTATAAGAAAAAGCGGCGAACCTCTGCTGTTGAACAATTCATGCAAGAGTATTATGCCCAAGCAATAAATGTAGAACATCTCTCGACAAAAATGATCCTCAATGCCACTCAGCCGACACCTTTGGCAATGAAAAAAGTTTTTAATTTTTTTGGAAGAAGGAACCTTGACGACGGATTTTACATTATTCGTGATGAGTTACGTGCGAAAGTCGATCAGTTGTTATTGGATGATCCGGTTCTGATGATGATAGCTTTTGAACTGGCACAAAAGCATGGTGTTCAATTGTGCTTAGAGTTAAAACAGCTGGTACGGGATAATTCACATTTGATAAATGATAAAATTCGTCGCTCGAAAAGAATTAACGATTCTTTTATGCGAATTTTGCGTCACCATAAGGGGGTTGGCAGAATTTTACGGAAAATGCACCATCTACAATTTTTAAATGCTTTTATCCCCGAGTTTGAAAAAATCTATTGCCAGGTTCAGTTTGACTTATATCATATCTATACAGTTGATATTCATACGCTATTTGCTGTAGGGGAAATGGAAAAACTATGGCAGGGTGACTATTGCTCCAATCATCCTCTTTTGACAGAAGTTGCCAGTCATATTGAAAAACGTGAGCTTTTGTTGCTGTCGATACTTTTCCACGATATCGGTAAGGGAAGTGGTAAGAATCATAGTATTCGTGGTGCAGAAATGATTCCAACGATAGCTCGTAGGATGCGTCTAAATCGTGAAGATAGTCAGAGACTCCAATTTTTGGTTTTAAACCATTTGCAGATGGCACATATTTCACAACGAAGGGATTTGCAGGACGACAAAATGATCTTCCTGTTTGCCGAGTTGATGGGGATGAGTGAGAATTTGAAAATGCTTTATCTGCTCACTTTTGCCGATATCAAAGCTGTTGGACCTGACGTATGGTCTGAGTGGAAAGGGAGTTTGCTGCGGGAACTTTACGAGAAAACTTATGATGTTTTGGAGAAAAATGAATTTTATCAAGAAAAACGTTCAGAGAAAGTTCGCAACAGAAAGCGGAAGATTCGTAAAGCTCTTTCAGATGATTTTCCTGAAAGCCGCATTAACAAAGCGCTAAACAGTCTCAATACCCGTTATCTGATGAGTTATCGTTCTCGAGAAATTGTTCCCCATCTGCGTTTGGCCTTAGCTCGTGGGAAGAAAACTTTGGTGATGCAGGTTGAACATATGTCAGATGCTGAATATACCGAGGTCACACTGGCAACTATTGATAGCCCTGGTCTTTTTTCTCAGCTTGCTGGAGTTATGGCCGCTCATTCAATTAATATTCTTGGTGCCCAAATTCACACCCGAAAAACCGGAGCTGTTTTAGATATTCTTCAGGTGAATAGTCCAATCGGCGGTATAGTCGACAAAAAACAAAAATGGGAGCGGGTTGAGGCGGATCTGTGTGAAGTGCTTGAGGGTCGAGTTTTTGTCGAGAGCTTGTTTGAAAAATGTCATGAGCCTGACTATTTAAAAACGTCTAGTGCACAACCGACAAAATCAAACAAAGTTGAGATCGATAATGACGTTTCTGACCGCTATACAGTTATTGATATTTTTGCCAACGATAAGGTTGGTTTGCTTTATGAAATCACCCGCACACTAAATGAGTTAGGTCTATATATTGCTGTATCCAAAATTGCAACCAAAGTGGATCAAGCTGCGGATGTTTTTTATGTGTGTGATATCTTTGGTCAGAAAATTACTGACTTAGTGAAACTGGATGAAATACGTACGGTTATGTTGGAACGACTAGCGTAGTTATGGGTTAGTATGGATCTTTATCTCGATTATTATTTTAATTACTTGTCTGTAGAAAAAGGTCTCGCAGATAATACTCTGAACGCATACAGTCGAGATCTTGTTTCCTATGCTGGATACTTGAGGGAACGTGAAAAAGTAGATAACCCAGCTGATATCAGCCAAATGATGCTCCTTGGTTATTTAAACTTTTTAAAAAAAAGAGGACTCTCTCCGCGGAGCAGGGCACGCGTGTTAAGTGCTTTGCGTAGTTTTCATCGTTTTTTAATCCAGGAAAATTACACAGAGCACGATCCCACTGTGCAGGTTGAGTCTCCCCGGTCACTGTCAGCATTACCAAAGTTACTATCGCAAAAAGATGTTGAACGCTTACTGCAATCTCCGGCTGGAAATAGTTCGATTGCTATGAGAGATCGTGCGATGCTTGAAGTTCTTTATGCAACTGGTATGCGTGTTTCTGAGCTGATCAGCTTGCGTCTTGGTGATTTGAAACTTGATATTGGATGTCTAAATGCGTTTGGAAAAGGCTCAAAGCAGCGACTGATTCCCCTCGGTGAAGATGCTATTGAAATTCTGAGAGAATACCTGCAAGATGGCCGTTTGAAATTGCTTAAAAGTTTAACTAGCGAAGAGGTCTTTCTTAACTCACGTGGGAAGAAGCTTAGTCGGCAGGGTTTCTGGAAGAACTTGCGAGCTTATGCAATTAAAGCTGAGATTAAGCAGAAGGTTTATCCACATATACTGCGCCATTCGTTCGCAACTCATTTGCTTGAAAACGGTGCGGATCTACGTTCTGTCCAGACAATGCTAGGACATGCGGATATTTCAACAACCCAAATATATACACATGTGATTCAAGAACGGTTAAAGAAAGTACATCAGCAATATCATCCACGCGGATAGTAGTGGTAGCTAAAATCTTAAAACATTAATATGGATTTATTGATAGAGGGATAAATGAAATACATTATTTTGCTCGGTGATGGTATGTCAGACGAGCCTATTGCTGAACTAGGTGGTAAGACTCCTCTGGAGGTTGCAAAAACTCCAAATATGGATCGCCTCAGTCAAACTGGAAAGATTGGTTTGGCAGCAACCGTCCCTGAAGGTTACCCTCCAGGCAGTGATGTCGCTAACCTTTCTGTCTTTGGTTATAATCCGGCAGACTGTTACTCTGGTCGTTCACCTTTAGAAGCTGCCAGCATGGGGGTTGATCTTGGTCCGAATGATGTTGCTTTTCGTATGAACTTTATTTGGCTAGAAGCTCACTATGGCAAGCTTTATATGGGAGATTTTTCTGCTGGACATATTTCTACTGCAGAAGCGAGCTTGTTAATAGAAACGCTCCAGGAAGAGTTGGGGGGGGGTGAGTTTAACTTCTATCCTGGAGTTTCTTATCGTCATCTGATGGTTTGGAAAAATGGTAAGGATCAGCTGATTTTTACTCCACCGCACGATATCTCTACCCATAGCATCGAAGGTCATCTTCCCCAGGGGGATGGGGCAGATCTTCTTCTTGACCTGACCAACTCGGCACAGATGTTATTAAATACCCACCCGGTCAATAATCAGCGTGTTGCTGAGAAAAAACTTCCAGCCAATTCTATCTGGTTCTGGGGGCATGGTCGTAAACCACTTATGGAGACTTATGAGCAGCGTTATGGGTTGACCGGAGCTGTTATATCGGCAGTAGATTTAATTCGTGGCATTGGTGTTAATGCCGGCTTGGATATTATAGAAGTCCCCGGGGCGACTGGTTATCTCGACACCAACTATCGCGGTAAGGCAGAGTACGCTGTCAATGCACTAAAAAAAACGGATTTTGTTTATGTCCATGTTGAGGCACCAGATGAGGCTGGACATGGCGGCCTGCTAAAAGAAAAAATTGAGGCAATTGAAAGTTTTGATCGTGAAGTTGTTGGAACGGTAATTGAGAGCATCCCGAAAATTGGTGATTGTCGTATTTTGATTACCCCCGATCATCCGACTCCTGTGGAAAAAAGAACCCACACTTCTGATCCGGTTCCCTATATTTTGTTTGATTCTCGTCAGGATGTTGATACCGAGGCAAATGGTTACTCCGAAGCCGAGGCCAAGCGATGTGGGGAAGTTGTGCCAGGTCATCAACTCCTTTCTCTGTTGATTGATTACCGTGACGATAGTTGAGGTGGCAGAGACTGAGAATCGGGTGAAGTCGCAACTTGCTGTTGTCTTGGTTGAATCGCAGGGCGCTCTGAATATTGGTTCAGTTTGTCGGGCAATGTTGAATTTTGGTTTTACCGACTTGCGCCTGGTTAACCCTCAGGTTGATCATCTATCGCAAGATGCCAGATTGATGGCGGTTAAGGCTGCATCTGTCTTGGAGAGTGCGCAGGTCTTTCAAACTCTTGAGGATGCATTAGTTGGTTGCGTGTTGAGTTTTGGCACAACCCGCCGTTTTGGCCGTTATCGTGAGGGGTTGTTGCATCCAACTGAGGCGGCAAATCGCTTGTCACCTGTTGTTCAGGATAACCCTGTTGCTTTGGTTTTTGGTCGTGAGGATAGGGGATTGTTTACCTCAGAGCTGGATCTCTGCCAGCATTTCATTACGATACCGACAGACGAAAATTTACCGTCAATGAATCTAGCTCAAGCTGTTTCTCTTTGTCTTTATGAAGTCAGTCAGGCAAAAGGGCGCCAAAAAGATCATGTCTCAGGCTGTAAAAAACTCGCCAATAATGAGACTCTGGAATCTATGTATCAGCATATGCGTCAGTCATTGCTTGATATTGGTTATCTTGATCCGCAAAATCCAGATCACATATTACGTGCCTTTCGCCGGATATTAAACCGTTCCGGCCTTAATGACCGTGAAGTCAGAATTTTACGTGGGCTGTTTAATCAAATAGACCTCTATGCTGGACATAAGTTTTCTCAAAAATCCTTGCGAGAAAATGATGAATAAGCCGTTTAAATCGGTTGGACTGGATAATGGCGTAACGGTTGATTTTTTCTCTGAAGGAAATCGGTATTTTGGTGATTTTCACCGGGTGAAGATTGTTGCAATTGCGACAATACCATTGGTTGTTGAATCGTTACCTGCCAATTTACAAGAAGCTGTTGCTGCTTGTCCCAGGTCTGTCAAGTATGAAAAAACGTTAGAAAGGATGGGGGTTACAACCGACAATGTAGAAACAGTTATTCAAACCCTGATTGATGATTTTATCCAGACAGTTGGTTGCTATCTGGTCAAGAAAAGTTTTGTCGAAGGTTTACTCAGAAAAAACAGGGATGTTAAACCTCAGCGAAACCGCTTCAGCTTGTAATAATTAAAATTTTACTTGCTTTCAAGCTTCTATAATGATAAGTAGTACCGGTTTTAATGTTGTACTTTGAAAGTGAGCTCCGGCTCGCTTTTTTTATTATCCAGGGGATACTGTGGCTCAGCTTACGGAACAAATTGAAAATCTGGTTCAACCGATACTGGAAGATCTCGGTTGTGAATTAGTTGATCTAGAGTATCAACGTGAGCAGCGTGGCTGGATTTTAAGATTTTTTCTGGATAAAGAAGGTGGTATTAATTTGGACGACTGTGCCGCCGCCAGTCGTGAAATAAGTTCTCTTCTTGATGTTGAGAACATAATCAGTACCGCTTACAATCTTGAGGTTTCTTCGCCAGGAGTTGAAAGACCACTGAAGAAAGCGAAGGATTTTGAGCGCTTTGCTGGACAAGTTGTTAAGATTAAGACACTTGATGCAATTGATCCTGATGCTTCTGGAAAAAACAAGAAGACATTTGTTGGCATTTTGTCTGGTTTTGATGAAGATAGCGTCCTTTTGAAAATTAAAAAGAGTACAGAAGACATTCGTATTCCATTGCGTCAGATAGATAAAGCAAATTTAAAATTTGAGTTTTTTAGTTAGGTTCATTGGACTATCACTAGCTGACATTGGCTGTCAGCAAAAACACTAAATAAGGGGTATGCAAGATGGTGGGTAACCTCAATCACATCATCGATCAGGTGGTTAAAGATAAAGGGATTGATCGTGACGTGCTGGTAGACGCTCTCGAATCGGCGGTCCTGTCTGCAGCC
>JADGEB010000013.1 GCA_016744595.1 Desulfuromusa sp. | reverse complement strand
ATCCGACCCTCATCACCATGACAATCAAGACATCCGAGAGCTTCTTCTGCTGGAGCAACCATATGATCAATTCGCCAATGCATGGTTGTCGGTGCAAAGTCATACTTGCCACTGTACGGGAGGCCACTAGCTTCCATACCAATTTTTATGGAGCGTTGCCAATCTGCAGTTGTCCAGAAACCGTCATCGCCATAAATGTGATTAGTGATGAAATAGTTGTGCTTGGAGTCATAAACCTGCTTACCAGTATGAATTTTAAAGGGATGGATCTTGGCAGTTTTATCGTTAATATCGCCAAGCGGATAAGCCATTTGTGTTGGCACCGTTGGATCCATCTTATCACCAACCAGATAGACATTCGACTTGCCATTAAACCAGGTATAAGTTGGCTCAACATTTTTTATCCAAGTCTGAGTACCAGTCGATTTTTTGTATCTGACCTCTTTACCATCAACGCCTTCCGGAACGATATCACTTCCGGCAGTTGACCAATCCCAATCCATCTGAGTTGCATCTTCTTTTGCAAACACTGGGATGTGACAAGTTTGGCAAGCAACACGTCCAACGTGAGCATTCAAGCGTGATTCCTGATGAGGTTCCTGATCATGACACTGAACACAGGTAATCGCCTTATAGCCATCAGCAGCTGTCGGCAGGTTGGCTCCGGTAATATAATGATTTTCAGTCACGTGACAGGTTTGGCATTGAAAATCATTGCCATCAGCATCCATATGAACATCAACAGAGCGATCAGGGTAATCGAGAACTAGGCCAATATCACCATGTTTTGCATTGTTGCCACCACCACCCAGAGCATGACAGGTGGTACAGTTCTGGCGTACCGGTAAACCAACATTGCGGGCGACTTCGGTCAATTTGACATGATCTGTCGGCCAACCTGAATTATCACCGTCTTTATGATAAGTTCCCGTAGTATCATGACAGATCAGGCAATCCACTCGAGTTTTATCGGAAAAATCAAAAGTGTTATCAGCCCAGCCATAACCAGCATGACATTCACTGCAATGAACTTCATTACTGACAGTGGTGCTGCAATAATTGTTGATTGCATTGATTTTTCCCAGCTCAACCTCTTTCCCATCCACAACCTGTGTCCGAGACCAAGTCCAGTGCGGGGTCAACATAAAAGCTGTAGCTTCCTCTTCGTGACATGCCAAACAAACTTTTGTCACCTCACTTCCATCAGCAAAAGAACCGTCGATAAATTTACTGTGATCAACAGCATATGCACACAGACTAAATAGTAACAGCCCCGGCAGCAGCAGTAGTATTTTTTTCATCGTTCCACCTTTATTATTAATTAGAACATCAGTATTATTAGATATCTAATGAGGAATAAAAGGGGAGAGATCATATGATCTTTCCCCTTTTATTCATTGAACAATAGAGATAATTCTTAGAACTTCATCGTAATTTTGGCATAAGCATCCCAAGCCGAATCAACAACTGGCATCAGAGAATAGGCAATGCCATCCTTGACGTCGTCAATCTTGAGAGGCTTACCAACTGGGGAACCACTTCCTGTGTACTCATAGTCGTAGTAAAGACCACCAATTTTGATGAAAGCATTGGGGTTGATATCAAAGATGTAGTAAGCCTCGCCAACATGACCGCGGGTCGACAGCTTGCTGCCCAACAAATCATCCTGAGCCTGAGTAAAAGGAGTCCAGTACTCAGAACCATAGTTGTATTCAAGACCAACTTTACCCATGGGTGCAGGGATCTGAACACCAACATAAACACCATAACCTTCTTGGGTATCATCATTTTCAGCATATGCTGGCATCATGATAATTTCAGCATCTTCGGAAGTAAGATCTAACTGGCCTGCAGCATTAAGTTGAGCCTCGTAAACAGCATCAGTACCCATACCGCCAAACATACCGGCTTTACCGTTCGACTCAAGCTGAGTCATACCAACAGAACCGAACCAGTTGATACCGTTGTCTTCTTCACGAGAGAAGCCAAGAGCAACTAGATTGATGTTACCAATGACAGTGCTGGGAGTGTAACGAACATTGAAGTTCATATTCTCAAACTTCTGCATGTCAGCATTCATGGTTGGAGCAAAAAGAGCAGCATATTGAGCCGGGAAAGCGAATTCCCCTTTGAATCCATCGACAACATCCTGAGCACGGAACAGTGTTGCCTGCAAGAAAGTTTTGCCATCATTATATAGATCAATATTAAAGCCGCCTAGATGTGTATCTTCGAGGTTGGCAGTAACATCATCGTGAAACATGGTACCGTTGCCCCACTGAGACTCAAATCCCTGACCGTAGCAGAAACGCAATGTTTGACCTTCGATGCCGGTCAACTCATTCAAGTGGTAACCGATTGTCAAGCCATCAAAGTTAAAGTTAACCAGGTGCCCTGATGGAGTACCACCACGCAATTCATTTTCACGATAGTTACCAGGAGAACCATAGGTGGAAGGACGACGACCAATGGAGAGATAAAAATCACTTCCGCCAATATTCTTCCAATCAAAATATGCCCGCTCAACCCTCAACCAGTCACCGGAAGTGTTGCCACTGTTGGTTCCATCCATGGAAAACGCATTCCAGGAATCAAAAACTTTTGAAGTAGTTGAATCACCCCAGTTTTTGTACATAGCCAGACGCCCCGAAAAGTTCATGTTGCTGGCAATTTTAGCTTTCATTCCCAAACGCAGACGGGTGGTGTACATGATATCGTTGTTGATGTCGGAGGTTTGTGCTGCGGCAGCCATTGCAAAAGGCATAACACCAGACAATTGACCAGACATGAAAGCACTCGCCAAGTTTGGATTAGCGGCCATCATTTTACCAAGAGGAGAGGTCGGATCCATCATATCTCCAAATGCACCGCCCATCGCCTTAGCACCGAAATCATCAAAATTAACATTGATCCCTGGATTAAACGTCACATCCTGATAATGGAGGCTATCTACGGTACTACGGATATCTCCATAAAAACTGATTCGATCCATGGCAGAGTGTTTCTCTGGCCCCTCAAGACGATCAGACAAGTCATCCAGCTCTTCAAGAATATCGGCAATCTGCGACTGCAACTCTTCGATAGTCGGAGCAGCAAAAAGAGTTGCAGGCATTGTCAGCAGGACAGCCAGCAGTAAAACAATAAATCTGTTCATCAAGTATTTCCTCCTAATAAGTTATTATGTGGCAGGTCGACAAATTAACCGCAAGTTTCCGGTGAAGGAGAATCTGCTGCTTTGTCAAAAAGGAACTGGTTGATATCTTTAAGATCTTTTTTGGAGAGGTCTTTCATGACACTGCCAGGATGTTTCTTTGCCTTCTTCTTGAAATAGCGATCCCACTGGGCCATAGTCTTTGACATTGGAGTCACTTCACCACCTTCGTCGCCAGCGTTATGACAGCTCTTACAGCTTTTCTTAAAAAGATGCTTTCCTTTACGTGAGTTACCACCTTCCATGGCCAGGACACTGGTCGCTGTGAATGCCATAAGAATAAGTCCTACCATTAAGAGTCTTTTCAAGTTCATTCCCTATCTCCTTGGTTTGTGATGACAGCACTAATTCGTGCCTTGTTTATAAAAAAGGTCAAGATTGCTTTTGTCTACTATCATCTATATGTACAGTTTTCAAGTCATTTTTTGCCCATTATCTGGAAAAAATAGCCATATAGAGAACTTATACCCACATAAATATGTGTGCTTACTGCTATCAATCTTATATCTCAGATAGTTACAAATATTTCACCACGACAACTAGTAAAAATCATTCAACCACAACTTGTCGCACATTTAGCCTTGATGATATATTTTAAACATCCATAAACATTGAACAAATAAGCACTTCTTATAAACCCATCAGTAGTTCTTACTATTCGAAATAAACAATATACTTTGCAATTATCAACCCTCCCTTGGACTTTAGTTAACGATTACTATAGTCTTCATAAAAATCAAACTTAAGGAGGAATAAACATGATTAAACTGAACTACAGCCAACACCAATGCCCCTATCCTGTCATCGAGACTCGCAAGCAGATTCTGGCTAATCCAGGACAATCATTCGAAGTTCTCGTTGGTGACAAAGCTGGTCAGGATAACGTGTCTCGATTAGCAATAAAAATGGGCTATCAAGCAACGGTAGTGCCGGCAGGTAGCAACTACAAACTACACTTGAACCCTGCAGAGGGGCGTGAAGAAATGACAACGCAGGACAAAATAGAAATATCAGCGGCTCCTACAGGAAAAACTGTCATTTATTGTGGTAGCGATCAAATGGGCAACGGAGATGCTGAATTTGGTCAAGTTTTAATGCGAAACTTCCTTATCACATTACTTGAAATGGATCCCCTTCCTGATATTATCTTATTCGTCAACTCTGGAATTCATCTCACTACTGAAGGGTCTGAAGTGGTCGAGGCATTAAGAACATTGGTATCTGACGGTGTCGATATTGCGAGCTGTGGACTTTGTCTAGATTTTTATCAGAAGAAAGAACAGTTGCAGGTTGGACGAGTCACCAATATGTTTGAAATGGCTGAGGTGCAATGCCAGGCTGCTCGGGTTATCTGCCCTTGAACAGCTTTGTAGCTAAAAGTCTTACAGAATCATCGATCATCTGGAATACATGTGACAGCTTTTGGAGAGTTCAATGCTCACACAACGCCGTAGCGGAATTCTGCTCCATCCGACGTCTCTCCCCGGAACACAACCAGTAGGATCTCTAGGGCAAGAGGCTTATGATTTTATCGACTTCCTGTTAGAAGCAGGCCAGTCGGTTTGGCAGATACTTCCCATTGGCCCAACCGGCTATGGTAACTGCCCCTATAGCAGTTTCTCTGCCTTTGCCGGAAACCCTCTATTGATCAATCTGCAACTGTTAGTTGAAACAGGAGATCTGTATAAATCCGATCTACCAACTCCACCCCCACAAAGTTCTGCTGCCGATTTTGGATCGGCACAGAAGAGACAGCTCCCCGTACTGCAATTAGCCTGTGAAAGATTCAAACAAAGTACCGCTCCATCTCGGCAGCAGCTATTCGATATTTTTTGCTCCGAACAAGCTTATTGGTTAAACGATTATGCTTTTTTTGAAGCGATGCGTGAAAATCAAGATTGCCGTGGCTGGCAACAATGGCCACAGGAAATCAAACAGCGAGATTCAGAAGCTCTACATCATTGGGGAAACCAACTTCGGGACAGAATTTACTGGTACAAATATCTTCAGTTTGTCTTTTTTGATCAATGGCTAGCTCTCAAAAAATATGCAAACGACAAAGGGGTCAAAGTTTTTGGTGACCTGCCTATTTTTGTTGCCGAAGATTCCGCTGATGTTTGGGCAAATCGTGAGTTATTTTATTTGGATGATGAGAATCAAGCGACTCATGTTGCTGGAGTTCCACCCGATTACTTCAGTAAAACTGGCCAACGCTGGGGTAACCCTCTCTATCGTTGGGAACAGATGGAAGAAAACAATTTTTCCTGGTGGCAAGCTCGGTTTCACTGGAATTTTCAACTATTCGACCTGCTGCGCGTTGATCATTTTCGTGGTTTTTCCGCCTGTTGGGCTATCCCTGCCACTGAAACGACAGCCGAAAACGGCTTCTGGATAGAAGCGCCAGGGGAAAAGCTCTTTTCACTGCTACAACAAAAACTTGGAATATTACCGATTATTGCAGAGGATCTGGGGATTATCACTCCAGAGGTTGAAAAACTGCGTGAGCAATTTGGTTTCCCCGGAATGAAAATCCTTCAGTTTGCTTTTGATTCTGGGCCAGACAATCCCTACCTGCCACCAAACCACCGCCAAAACTCAGTCATCTACACTGGAACCCACGATAATAATACCAGTCTTGGCTGGTGGAATTCTCTCGATACCGAAGAAAAACAACGGGTCAGGAGGTATCTTCAGAATCCTTGTAAAAAAATGCCCTGGCCGCTGATTGAGACTGCCTTAGCCAGTATTGCAAACCTTGCGATTATTCCACTTCAGGATATTCTCTCTCTTCCTGCCACAAGTCGGATGAATACACCGGGAATAGCCGCAGGCAACTGGCAGTGGCGCTTTCAACCAGGAACTTTAACTGCTGATATTGCAGGTCAACTGAAGAAATCATCACAACTGTGCGGACGCGATCTGTGCATTCCCACAGAAATGTAAGCATGACCTCAATCCCCCTTGTCTGTTTTTCAAAGCCCATGCTACCTTGCGCTGAAATTATAACTAAATGCGTGAATAATCACCCGGGGACAGACTTAAGGTCAGCGCCTAAATAACTTCAATACTGGAGGACAAAGTGAAAAAACTACTTATCTTAATCGCCACACTATCTATATCCATCTCCCTGATGGCTTGTAGCCAGGACAAACCGGCTCAACCAGAAGCGCAAACGCCAACAACTCAACCTGCAGCTCCGTCAACTGAGCCGACATCCGCTCCGGCAACAGCTCCATCCGGGATTTCGGGAACCGTCGTTGAGACGATGGATGCTGCTGGCTATACCTATGTTCAGATTGACAATGGGACTGACAAAATCTGGGCAGCTGCTCCAGAATTTGCGGTTAAAGTTGGTGATGAAGTCATGGCTCCCGAAGGAATGGCAATGCATAACTATCATAGTCAGACTATGGATCGCGACTTTGATGTTGTCTATTTTGTCGAATCGGTTCTCAATGCCAGCAATCCATCTATGGGCGGTTCAAGTATGGGCATGATGGGGTCAGCAACTGGCAACCCTGCTGATATGCAAATGCCTGAAGGTCACCCATCCATCAATGGAAATACTGCCCCCCCAGAAGTTGACCTTGCAAATGTAGAGAAAGCTGCTGACGGACTCACTATTGGTGAGATTTTTTCCGGCAAAGCAGACCTTGCTGAAAAAACCGTCACACTGCGCGGTAAAGTCGTCAAATTTAGCCCACAAATCATGGGTACTAACTGGATTCACCTCCAGGATGGTAGTGGCGACCAGGCCGCTGGAACTCATGACCTGACCGTAACAAGTGGTGTTCAGGTCAGCGTTGGTGATACCATCGTTGCAAGTGGTGTTCTGACTCTCAATAAGGATTTCGGTTACGGCTATAAATATGATCTGATCATGGAAAACGCTGAAGTTACCGTCGAATAACAATTTTCTAACATTCTATTGGGAGCCCCTGGAGAATTTCAGGGGCTCTTTTTTTGCCACCACACATTATTAAACACAAATTATCTATTGACAATAAGCCCTCACCAATCTATATATTACAATATAAAACTTCTTGTGTTCCAATAGGTGGATTCACCACATCTCGCACAAGAGAATTTGCTACCCAATCTACCCAATCTACCTAAGCAAAAATAAAATAAAGGGAGTTCCCATGAGTTTTGCTAATCTGAAAATTAGCACCAAAATCTACCTGGTGATAGCACTGATTATTTTGATTTTCACTTTGGTCATCAGCTGGATTTATACCGGGTACCGTAGTCAGATCTATGCAACTGCAGAGTTAAAACTCAAAGCTGCAACTGGAACAGCAGTTGGGATTATTGATCATTACAGCAAACTGGCAGATGAAGGAACCGTTTCCACAGAACAGGCTCAAAAGCATGCAATAAAAACGATCAAAGATTTGCGACTTGAAAATGGCAAGCTCTACTTCTGGGTCAATGACACCCAGCCAAAAATGATTATGCACCCAATAAAACCAGCATTGGATGGAAAGGATCTATCTGGATCCAAAGACTCCAATGGCAAACAGTTATTTGTTGAAATGGTCAAGGTAACTGAAAAGTACGGAGAGGGATTTGTCGACTACATGTGGGCAAAGCCTGGCAAAAAGGATCCTCAGCCTAAACTTTCTTTTGTAAAAAAAAGCCAAGGCTGGAATTGGATTGTCGGCTGTGGAGTTTATATTGATGATCTCGATGCCAAAATCAACAAAGCTTTTTATACCATTCTGATTATCGTATTATTCACCATCCTCTTTGCCATACTGGTAACATATTTACTAGCTCGCTCTCTTGCAAACCCAATGAAACAAGCAGTTAAAATGTTTGCTGAAGTCGAAAGTGGACATCTTTCTGGCCGACTAAACTTGAATCGAACTGATGAAGTCGGCCAGATGGCTCAAGCCATGGACAGATTTGCCGACGATATGCAGCATGAGGTGATTGGCTCCCTGCAAAAATTGTCTGATGGAAATTTGAACATGAACCTTATGCCACGGGACAATCAAGACGAAATACGCGGAGCTTTTAATAAACTTGAGAATGACCTAAACGAAGTGATGGGATCAATCCAGAATGCTGGGCAGCAAATATCGGCGAACAGTTCTAGTGTCAGCGATTTTTCACAGTCACTATCACAAAGTGCAACTGAATCAGCCGCATCTCTGGAAGAAATTTCTGCGTCCTTGAGTGAACTGTCAGGGCAAACCAAACATAATGCTGACAATGCCAATCAGGTTAACGTCCTTTCAAGTGAAGCCAAACAGGCAACAGAGGAAGGTAAGGCGAGAATGGGACAAATGATCTCTGCCATGGGGGAGATCAGTGAAGCAGGGCAAAGCATCAATAAAATCATCAAAGTCATTGATGAAATTGCCTTCCAAACCAACCTTCTGGCACTTAATGCTGCCGTAGAGGCGGCTCGTGCCGGGCAACATGGTAAAGGGTTTGCCGTAGTTGCTGAAGAAGTTCGGAACCTTGCGGCTCGTAGTGCAAAAGCTGCCAGCGAAACAGCTGAATTGATCGAAGGGTCGGTTGAGAAAACTAATAACGGCTCAAGAATCGCCAATCAGACCGCAGAATCTCTAGAAACTATCATTGGTGGCGTATCCAAGGTATCTGATCTGGCAGAAGAAATTGCTGCCGCCTCAAATGAGCAAGCTACAGGCATTAGCCAGATTAACGAAGGACTAGGTCAAATTGATCAAGCAATTCAGCAGAACACGGCCACAGCTGAAGAGAGTGCTGCAGCCGCTGAAGAGTTATCCAGTCAAGCCGCAGAACTTCTCAATATGCTCAAACGCTTTCAGCTAAAAGGGCATAGCCAACAACAAATGAGCTATAAACAACCGTCTCCCTCCAGACCAGAGCCACAATATATACCTGCCAGCAGCGATAATTGGGGCGGAGCGGCAGCAAGTAGTCCGCAACAAGTGATAACACTGGATGATGATGAATTTGGCAAGTTCTGAAAATTGATAATAATGATATTAGTAGGGGCGGCTCCCGTGGGCGCCCCTACAAAAAAACATCCACTTAATCCCAATATCAATCCTGCAAAGCACGGTAAATTGTTTCGGCCAACCTTGAAGACATCCCCGGCACCTGCTGCAGTTCGTCAATAGATGCAGCGCGAATTTTTTTCAAACTTCCAAAATATTTCAACAAGGCCTTTCTTCGAGCTGGCCCGACACCAGGAATATCTTGCAAAGATGAGTGTAACGTTGCTTTACTGCGTAATTTTCGATGATAGGTAATGGCAAAACGATGTGCTTCATCGCGTAACCGCTCTAAAAGAAACAAACTGGCCGATCCATGCCGAAAACTTACCGGATTTTTTCTGCCAGGAAGAAAAAAGCGCTCTTCACTTCGATCAACAACTTTACCGTGGACATTTGCCATAACCCGGCTTTTAGCAATCCCCACGGCACCAATTTCACCCCCCAAATTAAATTCATCCAAAACTAGAGTCAAAACTCCTAACTGCCCCTTACCACCATCGATCAAAATCATATCGGGGAGCATATCTGCCTCAACTCCACGCGCTAAGCGCCTACGTAAAACCTCTAGCAATGAAGCATAGTCATCAGCACCTTCAACCGTTTTGATTTTAAAGCGTCGATACTCGGCCGGTGCGGGTTCGCCGTTCAGCAAGACCACCATGCTGCCAACCGAATGGTTTCCCTGAACGTTTGAGATATCATAACATTCAATCCGTTCAGGCAAACGAGGCAAGTGAAACTTGAGCCGTAATTCTTCAAGTAACTGTTCACGTGCTTTTTGCCGTTGCCCTCTCTGACGATAAGATTCCTCCGCATTTTTTTGTGCCATGAGGCAGAGACGCTTCTTTTCACCACGCTGTGGAGTCATCAAACGAACTTTTTTCCCTCGTTTTTCACTTAACCACTCACCGAGCAAATCAGCACTTTCCAAAGAAAATGGGAGTAACAGCTGATCGGGCAAAATCACGTTATTGGAATAATATTCCTGAAGAAAACCACTAAGCAACTCGGGCAGGTCAAGCTTCCACTCGACAGGATAGCTACGGCGACCAATCAAGCGGCCTTGGCGGATGAACAGCAACGTCACTTCAACTTCACCGCCATCCTGATGTAAGCCAATAACATCCTGGTTACCACCACCATACTCAGTTACTTTTTGCTTTTCTACACTCTTTTCAATTGCAGAGATCTGATCACGTAACCGCGCAGCATCTTCAAAACGCATACTTTCAGAAGCTTTAGCCATCCGTTGCTGTAAGCGGGCGATAACTTCCGATTCTCGCCCTTCCAACAATTGAATCACTCCATCCACTAATTGGCGGTAATCTGACTGATTAATTTTCCCATGGCAAGGGGCACTGCACTGACCAATCTGATGAAACAAACAGGGGCGACTACGTTTACTGCAGCGCGCAATGGATGAATGACGTAGAGGAAATATCCGGTATATCTCTTTGATCGTTTCACGGATAGAGGACGCCGAAGAATAGGGTCCAAAGTAGTGGGCACCGTCATTCTTGACCTGTCTTACCACTTGCATCATTGGAAAAGGATCATTCAGGTCAATTCGTACTGAAACGTAGGTTTTATCATCGCGAAGATCGATGTTGTAGCGTGGTCGATATTTCTTAATCAGAGTATTTTCCAACAACAAAGCTTCTTTTTCGGTATCGGTAATAATAACCTCAATCCGCAGAACTTTCTCCATCAATAAAGGAATATGGAGCCGTCCGTCACCACTGGCAGAGAAGTAACTGCGCAACCGATTACGAAGTTGTTTAGCTTTGCCAACATAAAGAACCTCATCCTTTTCACCAAACATCTGGTAGACACCAGGAGCCAATGGATATTTTTTAAAATCAATAGCAATCATCGTATGATCATAGCCAAGAACAGAGGTCAGATAAAGGACTGTTTACAACGGAGACTTTTTGTCTGGTACTCACCGAACTTATTGGATATGATTCAGTTTCAATCATATAGGCCATTGGAAAATCAGGGCTAAAAGCCTCCATATTTTCAACAAAAGGTAAAACTGTGAATCCATTCTGGAGCAATATTTTCCGTAGCAGCGGCTATAAGCAGACCTTAACCTACTTTCTCAGCACCATGCCGATGTTCAAAAAATTGGATGACCGTGAACTGGGATTTTTAGAAAATATTGTCCATGTGCGGAACTACGGAACCGATGAAATAGTATTTAACGAAGGTGATATCGGGTCAGGCATGTATTCTATCCGTTCGGGGCAAGTGCAGATTTTCAACCGTGACGAGCAGGGACAAGAAACGGAACAAGCTATGCTGGAGGCAGGTGATTTTTTTGGTGAAATTGCTTTAACAGCATCACGCCCCCGCTGTGCCTCAGCTCGTACCACAGAACCCACGGTTTTGATCGGACTATTTCGCTCCGACATGTTGGAAGCGGTACGTCGCCATCCTGCACCGGCCGCAAAGATCATGCTGGGCTTAAACCGCGTGATCAGTGACCGGCTATTGCAAATCAGCGTCCAGCTTGAAAAATTGAAAAAACAGTTAACTGACAACCAAAAGAAGCAAACCGATGAATAGCCAGAGCGGGATGAGTCGTGCGCAGGTTGCAGTTCTTTATCTGATACTGACAACCTCAATTGCATCGGGAATTGCAATCTATTCCTCGGCGTCCACGGTAACAGCGCTGCTTAAGACGGCAACAACCGGACTGTTTCTACCTCTGTTACTTTCGCTCATTGTTTCGTTCCTACTCGACCCTGCCGTACAGTTCTTTGAAGGTAAAAAAATCAACCGTACGCTGAGTATCTTTATCGTCTATGCCCTAATGTCCTCTCTTATTTTTCTGCTTTTATTGATTGTCGGACCACCCAACTGGGAGGGGATGATAAATGCGCTAAAAGCCGATTTTCCGCGCTACATCAGTCGAGCCATTGAATGGTTAAGCAGCTTGCTGGCAGTTGCCCAACAGCACTTTCCATTTATCACAAACTATGACCTTACTGAACGTTTACGGTCGGCCTCACAATCTTTCTTCGGTTTGATTTTGATGGAAACCCCCCGCTCTGCTATCAAAATTGGCAGCCTTTTATTATTGGTTCCTCTTTTTTCTTTCTTTTTTCTGCGCGACAGCCGTCACATCATGCGCAGCTTGATCTCTTTGACTCCGAATCGATATTTTGAAATGGTTCTCGATATTTATGCGCATGTCAGCTGGCAGTTATCACATTTCATCAGGGGTAGAATTCTCGAAGCATTGATCATCGGGATCGTTGTCTGGTTGGGACTCTCTTTGACCGACATCCGTTATGCTCCAATTCTAGCCGTCATTGCCGGTGCGACCAACTTGGTTCCCTATATTGGCCCACTCATCGGAATGATTCCCGGATTGGTCATTGCGCTGGTCGATTTGGGAATGGGTGGACAGTTCTGGTGGATTCTCTGCGTTTATATACTGATTGCCCAAATTATTCTCGATAATTTCATCCTTATCCCGATCCTTATCTCCAAGGTTTCCAACCTGCACCCCCTCTGGGTCATTCTTGCTATTATTATGGGTGGAAAACTTTATGGGGTTATGGGGATGATCATCGGTGTCCCAATTGCCAGTATCGTCAATATCATCTTCATTGAAATCCACCAGTACCGCAGAACTTTCAATCTCTATAATCGCTATTTTACCAATCGGGGGAAACTGCTTTAACGGGATTACAAAATAGGGCGTTACAAACACGCCCTACGATCAAATAAGGATATGCCTATTCAACACTTTCAGATCCTTTTTTCCAGAAAGATTCGCAACCCAAATGAGACCAGAACTGTCCCAGCCACTCCCTCTAGTAGACGTCCCCATGGCCCTCCTTTAAACCAAATACTCACCCGACAGACCAGCAACGTCAGCACCCCTTGATAAATCATTGCAATAACAAAATGAACCGCTGCCATAAACAAAGATTGTAGAATCGGAGAGCGCGCAGGATCGATAAACTGTGGCAAAAAAGCCATATAAAAAAGCAATGCTTTGGGATTGAATACATTACAGACAAACCCCTCTCGCAAAGAACGAAGCAGATAAAATTGTCGCACAACGGTTGGAGAGATATCCAATGCTGCCGGATTCTTTCTGCGCATAGCCCGCCAAAGACTACCGCCACCCAACCAGAGAAGATAACCGCCACCAATCAATTTAAGAGCATTGAATGCAACCGCTGACTGCAACAATAAAGCTGAGATACCAAATGCAGACACCAGCGCATGCACAAACAACCCGAGACAAATTCCAGTGCTGGTGGCACATCCATCCTTCCAACCACCCCGCGAAGAATTCTTGACAACCAGCAGCGAATCAACACCAGGGAACAGAGTTAATAAAGTTATCGCAATAAAAAATGTCCAGAATTGATCAATCATGACGATTTAGGCACCAATCACCCTTGATATTTTCACCATAAAATATGAGATAACCTGATTAACACCGATCTTCCGCAAGACCAAGTCCCCCTTTGCAAAGATAGAAGTCATTGCACGGATTTTTCACAACGCCATCAACTTCCACCAAGTTCACGGGAACGAGCTGCTGAAGCAGAAACAGCTTCCATTAGGGTTGTTCTCAGCCCATTTTTTTCCAGTGTACTGATACCGGCAATCGCTGTCCCTCCAGGAGAACAGACCTGATCTCGCAAAATAGCTGGATGCTCACCAGTCTCACGCACCATCAACGCCGCACCAACCACTGTCTGTACCGCTAAAGCGTGAGCAATATCACGCCTTAACCCTTCGCGCACCCCGCCATCGGCAAGGGCTTCGATGACAGTATAAATGTAAGCAGGGCCAGATCCAGACAGACCAGTAGCAGCATCCATCTGCCGTTCATCAATTAACTGCACCTTGCCAACTGAATCTAACAATTGTTTCACGACAGCAAGATCTTCCTGACTGGAATAATGACCTTGACAAATTGCGCTGGCACCCTCTCCAACCAAAGCCGGAGTATTTGGCATCACCCGAACCACTCGGGGCGCCCCTTGAAAGAATTTCTCAATCAATGCAGTCGTAACCCCAGCCAGTATTGAGATAATCAGCTTCCCATTGCTGTAAGCACCAGCAATTTCTTCAAGAACTTCAGCCACAATCTGCGGTTTAATTGATAAAACGACAATGTCACACTTTTCCATCAGGGTGACGTTAGTATCAGCCATCTCAATCCCAAATGTTTCAACCAGATGTTCTCGGCGCAGTTCACTTGGTTCAGATGCCATAATCTTATCAGCAGGAAATGCTCCAGCCAGCAAACCTTTAATCAGGGCTTCTGCCATATTACCGCCACCGATAAATCCAATTTTTTGTGTATTTGTCATCGTTTACCCCTTTATCGTTGTTAAATGAAACATAATCAGCCTGACTTCACAAAAAAAAGATCTGCAGGTTAAGCCATCAGACTTGATTTGTTTAGCACAGCGGGGTAAAAAATTCATCAGTAGAAAAGTAAATTGCTGGTGAATTATTCGCCTTCCACCGTGACAAGGAGCACAAATATGGATCTTTGGTATACTGAAAAACATACTGACAACGCTGGTATCACCATAAAAACCACCGAGACTCTCTTTTCCGGGAAAAGCAAATACCAACAATTAGACATTGTTGACACTCTCGAATTTGGGCGAATGATGCTTCTTGACGGCTTAGTTATGGTCACGGAACGTGATGAGTTTATTTATCATGACATGATCGTCCACCCGGCACTATTCACCCATCCCAACCCGAAGAAAGTTCTGGTGATCGGGGGAGGTGATGGCGGCAGTATTCGGGAAATCATGAAGCACCCGGAAGTTGAACTTGCAGTACTCTGTGAAATTGACGGATTGGTAATTGAGAAATCGATCGAATTCCTCCCCTCCATGGCGGTTGAAATAGATGGTAACAATCCCCGGGTCAAATTGCATGTAGATGACGGACTTGCCTATATCCGTGATCACCAAAAAGAATTTGATATCATCCTGGTTGATTCAACCGATCCAATTGGACCTGCGGTCGGCTTGTTTGAAGAAAATTTTTATCGGTTGGTTTTTACGGCATTAAAAGATGATGGGATCATGATCGCACAAAGCGAATCTCCCTTTTATCACGCAAAAATTCAGAAAAACATGTATCAAAGTCTGCGTGCAGTATTTCCAATTGTAGAGATGTATCAAGCATTCGTTCCAACCTACCCAAGCGGCTTCTGGAGCTTTGCTTTTGCCAGTAAAGCATATCACCCAATCACCGATTTTGATCGTGATCGTTCTGCCAAGCGAAACTTTCATACCCACTACTACAATGAGGATCTTCACCTTGGTGCCTTTATGCTGCCAACCTTTGCTCGGGACAATATAGCTAAATGACCACTCCTGCCAAACAAAACTGGTCTGTTAAGGACTCAGCGGCACTCTATGGAATCGAAAATTGGGGTGGCGGGGATTTTTCTGTTTCCAGTACCGGAGAAGTGACTATCTCTCTCCCCTTTCCAACAGGGCAAGTTGCTGTTCCGCTAACCGATATTATTCAAGCAGCCCGTGAGCGCGGTTATGACCTACCACTATTGCTGCGTGTCGAAAATCTTCTTGATGCGAGAATTTCCCTGATCAATGAGACTTTCCGAAAAGCGATCCGCACAGCTGAATATCGCGGAAGTTATAATGGAGTTTTTCCGATCAAGGTTAACCAGCAATGTGCGGTTATTGAAGAGATCAGTCAGTTTGGTGCAAATTATGGACATGGCCTGGAAGCCGGGAGCAAAGCAGAGCTACTCCTCTGCCTGGCAAACCTGAATGAAGATGGGTTATTGATCTGCAACGGCTACAAAGATCAGGATTATATCGATTTGGGTCTTTGGGCAACAAAGCTTGGCTACCGCTGTTTTTTTGTCATTGAATCTGTAGCTGAATTGCCACTGATTATTGAACGCAGCCAGAAACTAAACATCAGACCCTTGATCGGCCTACGCATTAAAGTCTCTGCAAAAGTCAGTGGTCTCTGGACTGAAACCAGCGGTGATCGCAGCAGCTTTGGCCTCAGTACGGCACAGTTGGTCGCAACAGTTGATCAGCTGCGAGACGAGAAGATGACCGATTGCCTCCAGCTGCTCCATTGCCACCTAGGATCACAGATCCCGGACATCAAAGAAATCCAATCAGGAGTACAAGAGGCCAGCCGCTTCTACGCTGACCTAACTGCTGAAGGGATCCCGTTACGATACCTTGATCTGGGCGGGGGATTAGCCGTTGATTATATTGGCAATCAATCAAAACATAGCCAGTCTTGCAATTATAATTTAAGCGATTATTGCCAATGCCTGGTGACAACAATCAAAGAAACCCTGGCACTACAACAAATCGACCATCCAACAATCATCACCGAATCTGGACGCTTCACCGTCGCTCATACTTCCATTTTACTGTTTAACATCCTCGACGTAATGCGCTACGAACCAATTTCGCTCCCGGAAAGTTGCCCCAAAGACATTCATCCTCTGGTTACTGAACAATATCAACTCCATCATGAGATTTCTAAAATCGAATTAGTCGATGTCTATACACAAGCAATCACCAGACGTGACAAAATCAGGAATTTATTTCGCAGTGGAACAATCACGGTTCGAGAACGATCACTGGCAGAAAATCTGTTTCTTGCAATTGCTAAAGCCGTGATCGAAAAACTCGATTGGCAAAAAGAAATACCACTATCCCTGACCGGAGTGAAACAAAGTTTAGCCGATATTTACTATGGAAACTTCAGTGTTTTTCAATCACTACCTGACACTTGGGCCATAGGACAGGCCTTCCCGGTATTGCCGATTCACCGACTCAACGAATTTCCGGAACGAAATGCCAGCATCTCAGATCTCACCTGCGATTGTGATGGTAAGCTTGATCATTTCATCCTTTCTTCCGGGGAGAGTAGCACCCTCCCCCTACATCCACTCAAAACCTCAGAAGATTATATTCTTGGAGTTTTTCTGATGGGAGCATACCAAGAAACTTTGGGCGATCTACATAATCTGTTTGGTGATACCAACGTGATCAGCGTCCGGGTCAATGATGATGCCAGCTTCGATATCATTAAAGAACAATCCGGAGATACTGTCTCCGAAGTATTAAGCATGTTGGAATATAACCCAACTTCTTTTTTTACCGGGTTTCGTGACAAAATTGAACTTGCTGTAAAGCAGGGCAAAATCAACGTGACTGAGCGCCAGCAAATATTGGCACAATTTTCTGAGCGGTTGAATGATCAGACCTACTTTAATAGCACAAGGAGAAAACATGACCATTGAAGAGCTGGCCAGATTTGATGGCCGAGAGGATCGAGCCGCCTATATTGCAGTCAATAACGTGATTTACGATGTAAGCGACAGCATGCTCTGGAAAGATGGCCACCATGAAGGGGCGCATCAAGCGGGACAAAATTTAACTGAAGAACTAAAAACGGCACCACACGTCAGAGCCGTGGTGGAACGCTTTCCAATTGTTGGAAAGATTGAAAAAAATGTGGTTCCAGCAAAAGAAACAACCACCGGAATGCCACTACTATCAATTATCATTATTACATTTGTGGTATTGCTGATGCTCGCCACCTACATGATCTAACCTAAAATTAGTTTTGTGTCCTGTTGTGTGTGGAAAATACATAAAATGGCATTGGAACTTGTGCGTTAATAAGGCGCGGAAGATAAAGCATGGCAAAATACTAAATCAGGATCAGCTTTTTCTGGCAAAGAATATATCTGCGATCATTTCCGGCAATTTATTACAAACAGATGTTTTAGCCAGCACAGCTGAGATGTTTGTTTTGTCCATCCCCTCTTCCTGCATTGTCAGCATGTGACCTGAACAGAGAATGACCGGTGTCTCTGGTGAAAGACGAAATATTGCCTGCGCCAATTCAATTCCACTTATTCCCGGCATAGAGACATCGGTGATCACCAGATCAAAACAGTTGGACTCCTGCTGAAACAATTGTAATGCCTCTTCCCCATTGAACGCACAGGTTACCCGATGGCCAAAATCTCCCAACAAATCGGCTCCAAGCAATGCAAGACTCTCTTCATCGTCAACAAATAGAATTTTTTTACCGATTTTTGAACATAGTTCTTCAGACATATCACTCACTTTAATCAAGTTCAGTACGCTTCAACAATACACGTATATCTCGTTCAAAGGGATCAATCATAAAACAACGCTTAACCGCAGCAATCGCATTTTCATCAAAAAAGGTTCCCTGTTTCAACAACAGAACTCCGGTTCCACTGTAAAGGTCATCTCCGAGCTGCATTCCAACCTCTAACTCTGTCGGAGAAACTTTGGCCTCCAACACTTCGACAGAAATATCCAGGGAACAATAAACCTGCTGGGCTCCCTCTTCCAATGCCAAGCGTACCTTCGGGTCGAGAGACTTTCCCCATTCACACTCTAACTCAGTCAGAGCAGAAGTGAGAGCATCAGACTCTGGAAATTGAATCAGTTTACGCTCAAACATATCGGCTGCACAGATGAGCCGCGCACCAAGAGGGATCGCATTCCCTTTTAACTGATCTGGAAAACCTCGCCCATCAAATCGTTCATGGTGATGGCGGATTAACACACCAATTTCACGCAAAGCTGGAACCATGTCAATTGCCGCTTGACCACGCACGACATGATTTCTATATTCCTGACGTTCTTTGCTGCTATAGTCTTGTAACGATTTTTCAAGCAATCTGTCCGACATCCCAATTTTACCAATATCATGCAATAAACCTGCAGAACGTATTTGGCTTTTCTCTTCGACTGAAAAGTTCATGTTTTCAGCCATTGCCGTCACTAATTCAGCAACATTACGGCTATGTCCGGGAGCTCTCCGATCACGCATTTCAATCAACCCGGCGAGAGATTCAATCGTCTCAGCAAAACTATTTCGCAACTGCAGATTAACATTAGCCAGGTCATCACTTTTGTTACGAATATGCGAGGTCTGATCAAGAACCCGCTGTTTAAGGCGATTATTCCACTCTTGTAGCTCTTCTTTCTGCTTTAAAACCAGAGCATTTAAACGTTTATTTTCAGCAATCAACCGATAGTTACATGCAGCCTCGGAAATTGCCCGGAGTAATGGTTCATCTTCCCATGGTTTAGTCAGATAACGGAATACCGCCCCTTCATTGATAGCATCAATTGATGCTTCTATATCGGCATATCCAGTCAGCAAGATTCGAACCGCATCTGGCACTAAGTCGCGTGCCTTACTCAAAAACTCCACCCCTGTCATCTCTGGCATCCGCTGATCAGAAACAATAACTCCAATATCGGTTTCTTCAGCCAATAAATCCAACGCATCCCGGCCTGAATTAGCAATATGGACATCATATTGATCATTATCCATCAGCAATCGACGTAGCGCCTTAGTGATATTGACTTCATCATCAACCAGAAGAATCTTAATTTCATCTTCAGAGATCAGCATCTCATTCATAAACGATCCTTCAAACAATCCTTAACCATAAAAATCAAGATTCTGGAATCAGAACCAGAACAACGCCTTGCAACTGGGTCTCATGTAAGCGCCTGACTTCACCACGAAACTTCTGACTATGTACTTCAATAACCGCTTTTGGCAAACGCTCATGCTCTAACCGATCAATCAAGTCATTGATCTCAGGGGGAAAAACATCCCCTCGATCATTCCCTAATGGACCGATTCCACCATAGGGAAACAAATCACGCGCATATTCGTTACAATGAACGATCAATTGCTCTGGATCAATACCAAAAACAACGACCGGGATAACATCCAGAACCCCCTGAGACACCTGCAAAATCCGATTGCGGATATCTAAAGCTTCGGTTCTCTTTATCACCTGATCTTCCAAGTTTTCATTAACTTCCCGCAACTCGTCATTTTTCTTCTGTAACTGCTCATTTAATTTTTTATTTTCCCATTGCAATTCCTGGTGATCTAAAGCTGATGAAATTGTCGATAATAATTCCTCATCATTCCAGGGTTTGGGAATAAATTTATAGATTTGACCTAAATTGATGGCCTCAACAACCGCAGCTGTATCAGCATATCCAGACAGCACGATCCGCATCGCTTCTGGCCATTTATCATAAACTTGGCGTAAGAACTCGACTCCAGTCATTTCGGGCATCCGGTAGTCGGATATTACCATCCGTATATCACCCTCCGTCTCTAAAATTTCCAAACCTTCAGCACCCGATTCTGCGACAAAAATTTCATAGCTATCCTCATCCATAAATAAACGTCTGAGAGCTTTCAGAACATTTCTTTCATCATCAACACAGAGGATTTTAATCATATCCATCATTTATTCATCTCCCTCACGATCAAGAGGTAATTCAATTGTAAAAGTGGTTCCCTTGCCTAACTCTGAGTCAATGACAATCTTCCCACCATGTTTTTTAACAATTTCATAGCTGATACTCATCCCCAGCCCAGTTCCGTCACCAACCTGCTTAGTGGTAAAGAAAGGTTCAAATATTTTCTCCAGATTCTCCTCGGCAATTCCACTGCCGTTATCCTGAATACTGATAAAGATTGAATCACCCCCCAGCCAGCTGCATATCCTGATCAAACCATCCTTTTCAATGGCTTGTGCAGCATTGATCAGAATATTGGTAAAAACCTGTGATAATTCCTGAGGGCTACAGTATAAGTCAGGAAGTTCTGCCAGATTCTTCTCAAGTGTTGATTTATACTTAATCTCATTCCAGACGATATCGATGGTACTTTCCAGGCACTCGTTCAAATCGGCTGATTGCGCTTCGGCCTGATCAACTCGCGAGAATGTTTTCAAATTCTGTACTATCTTTCGAACCCGCTCGGAACCATCAAGAGATTCTGCAATCAGATCATCACAGTCCTCCAGCAAAAAATCGACTTTCATTTTCTTGCGCTCAGGCATGACCTCCTGCCAGGCATCTGGAGCCTGTTCTTTAATTTTTCTTTCCAATATTTTCAAGTAATCGGTCAATTTTTTTAGATACTTATCCAAGCTACGCAAGTTACTTGAGACAAAACCAATAGGATTGTTGATCTCATGTGCCACTCCAGCAGCCAGCTGCCCGATAGATGCCATCTTTTCCCTTTGTAACATCTGTGATTGGGCTGCCTTCAACTCTGCATTAACAAACTCCAGAGTGGTCGCCATTTGAACCGATTCGGCAACTGACCGTTCCAGCTCTTGCTCAATCTCTTTACGCTCTGTTATATCTTCCTTAATTGCGAGGAAATGGGTAATCTCTCCCGCCTCATCTAGAATTGGTGAAATTGCTGCCCGTTCCCAGAAGAATTCACCATTTTTTCTTTTATTATGAAAATCACCTCGCCATTGTCGTCCGGCTAAAAGAGTCTGCCACATATCCGCGTAATTAGTCAGGCCGTCCTCACCTTTTAGAATGTGTGGATTTTGACCCAGTGCTTCGTCTTTTGTATATCCGGTCATTTCGGTAAATCTTGGATTTACGTATATAATTGTTCCCTCAGAATCTGTAATTACAATTGCAATTGTGGCAGAATTTTGCTCCACTGCCCTCAATAACAATATTGGATCAACCTGAGAATCTAATTCACCAAATACTTTTTGTATTCCCTTGTTCATCTGCTCACCTTAGGAAAGAAAATCACCACGGTTTTCCTTAAAGATACTATGAAACTCCTCGATACTTTCCTCGACTCGCTCCTGCTCTAAACCAAGCTGTTTTACTCCACGAGAATTGTCCAGATTCAGTTCACGTTGTTTTTCAAAAATTCCAAAATAACCAGGCATTTGACCAGCAATATTCACCACACAGACAAGATTCACCGAGCTCCTATCTGCCCCTTTATCAAGAGCTACATCAGAGTGATGCAGTGCCACCAGTGAAAGGGCCTCAGAAAGCTTCCAATGTTCCAACACTGCAGCGCCAATCTCAGCATGGGTCGCACCAAACATTTCCAGTTCTTGCGTTGCAATGTTTGAAATACCAGACCCCATCAACTTAACGATAAAGTCACTTGCTTTATCCTCCTGAGTATTAAGAACAACCAACCCAATGTGTCTGAACAGACCCGCCATAAAAGCCTCTTCCGGATCAGCCAGCCCCAATTTTCGTGCAAGATATTTGGAACCAAGTGCACAAACCATAGAATCTTCCCAGAGCATTTGCTCAATCTTACCAAAAGATTGATTCATTCCACGCATGCTTGCAGCTAACACCAACCCCTTCAAGGTTCGCTCACCAAGAACAACAATGGCCGTTGACAGACTTGTCACCTGGCGGGACATACTATAGAAGGAGGAGTTTGCAATTTTTAACACCCGCGCAGCAACGGCAGGATCCTTAGAGACGACCTTCGCCAATGCCGCTGCAGAGGTTTCAGGTTTATTTATTAAATGCATCATCTGGGATGCAACTAAAGGCATCGTTGGCAAATTATCCAGATCAAAATTTATATTTTGAAATTTTCCACCCATCAGTATTTCCCCTTAGAAGTTGAGCTGTATATATTTCTCCTTTGATTTCAATAATAAGAATGGGCATATTAACATGATTTTCTTATTAAAACAAAACAATATATCTCCCAAAATCGCCCAAAATCAAGATTAACCCTTGCTATATTGAACAAAAATTAATAAACTCAAACCCACAAAGGAAATGAATACTCATTTATCAGTGGCTTGGAGGCTGATCCCATGGCAAGAATGGTAGAAAATCCCGATCTCGCGTTTCGCTTGGCTCGCGCAATTGTGTCCGATATCGCTCTATACAATCAGGACAAAGTCTCAGAGGGAATCAAAAGTGACAGTATTTTTGAGCTACTAGATGAAGAGCTGGAAGAAGGACGCGAACACTTCTTTACCCGAGTCTCTCCTGAGATGCAAAATCGTGATCACCTCTACGAGCGGGCGATTGTTGATGTCATGATTAAACAGGCGGGAAAGATTGAAAGTCAGATCTGGTAAATGGATTCACACCAACAACTGTTCTTTCCAGAAGACCGCCCTGCGGAACGACTGGATACCTTTCTGTCTGAATGTCTGACAGATATCAGCCGATCACAACTGAAAAAATTGATTGATAGTGGACTGATCACTCTGAATGGCGAACCAACCAAGGCAAGCACCAAGCTCAAAGGTGGTGAATCAATTCAGGTCAGCCTGCCTGAGCCTGAACCAACTAAAGCTCTTCCCGAAGACATCCCCCTGCACATCCTTTATGAAGATCACGACCTGATTGTCATTGATAAACCGGCAGGAATGGTTGTTCATCCGGCAGCAGGGCATTCCCAAGGAACTCTTGTCAATGCCCTACTCTACCATTGTAATGATCTGGCCGGAATTGGTGGTGAATTACGTCCCGGGATTGTACATCGAATCGACAAAGACACCTCAGGTGTCATCGTTGTCACCAAGAACGATCAAAGCCATCAACATTTGGCTGATCAATTTAAGGATCATTCCATTAATAGACGCTATCTCGCACTGGTTCATGGCGACCCAGGAAGAAATTCTGGAAAGATAGATCAACCGATTGGGCGCCACCCGACTCAACGTAAAAAGATGAGTGGTAAAGCCAGAAACGGCAAACGAGCGGTAACCCACTGGAAAACACTGAAGCAATACAATGTCAATCGATTAAGTCTGATCGAACTGCAACTCGAAACAGGACGCACCCATCAGATCAGAGTCCATTTTGCTGAAATAAATTGTCCCCTGGTCGCAGATCCACTCTACGGAAATAGATCCAGAGCCACAGCACTCAAGGATATGGAATTGCGACGATTGATTGACCAACTCCCCGGGCAAGCACTCCACGCGCAAAAACTTGGATTTATTCACCCCACAAGTGGAAAATATCTGGAATTTTTCAGCGAAATACCGGAAACTCTTAGCGACATCATCACCTATTTAGATCAAACATCTCAATGATATAATCGTATAGAATTATAAAAAGGGCTTTACTACAAAAATAAAGTGATTTTTAGAGGTGAAGACGTACATAGATCGAGTATGTCGCAGTTCTAAAAAATACTGTATAAGTAGTAGAGTGATACTTAATACGATGACATCATCAATTATGGAGTTTTTCAATGAAGCTTGTCCGCAAAGGTAAAATCTCGTATCTGCAACCGAAACAATTGCCAGAGAATCTGAGTGCTGGATTTAGTACGCGCAATGGGGGGGTCAGTCGCCCTCCTTACAACTCTTTGAACCTGGGTTTGGGTACTGACGATCAGGTGGCAAGCATTGAAGGAAACCGTGCGGCTTTTACCCGCGCATTTGACATTTCGCCCCATCAACTGTTGACAGTCAAACAGGTTCATGGCGAAAACATCCTTCTAATTGATGAGCCAAATCCTGATCTGAGCCATTTCTTGACCGTGGAAGTTGATGCCATTGTGACCAATCAAGCAGATATTATGATCGGCGTTCTGACCGCTGATTGCTTTCCGCTATTGATTTGGCACGGTGAGAAAAAAATTATCGCAGTAATCCATGCTGGTTGGCGCGGGGCAGCAAATGGATTGATTGCAAAAGTAATACAGACAATTCACACCAATTTCTGCTGCCCAACAGCAGAACTCCAAGCCGCTGTCGGCCCAGGAATTGGTACACACAATTATGAAGTAGATCGCCCGGTACGCGATGCTTTCAGGCAGGGAACCGGGTTTTGGAATCAAATTTCAAAAGAGACAAGACTTGGGCATTGGCACTTAAATATACCACTTAGCTGCCAATTGCAATTGGAACAGTCGGGCTTAAAACCACAAAATATAGAGATTACCGAGGAATGCACCTGCTGCCATCCAGAATTATTTTTCTCACACCGACGAGATAACGGAATTACCGGAAGACAACTCGGTTTTATGCAGTTGACGTAAAAAAATGTTTTTTTTAGATTTTTTTTCAAGTTTTGATGAAAATTTCAGATTTTTGTCAGATCGTGTATGTATACTCTAGAAACATTGGATCAATTGCCTGTTTGTTTGAAAGCAGGTTCCGGAGGGGGGAAGCCCCCATCGTCCACAGGACGATGGGGGCTTTCGTATTTCAGGGTTACTATTATTTATGCCAGAATGATGGAAAAAACAGAACCAGAACAGTAAATAGTTCCAGACGACCCATCAGCATACAAACAATCAGAACCGATTTACCAAAACCCGGAACATGGGAAAAATTATCAATCGGTCCAACAGTTCCAAGGCCAGGCCCAATATTGGACAGGCAGGCGATTACAGCAGCTCCAGCAGACACCAAATCCATTCCACTAGCAGCGACCAAGAGTGATCCAACCACAAAAACACCAATAAACAAGGCAAAGAATCCCAAGATTGATTGCAACACGTCCTTATCAACTGGACGATTTCCCAGTTTAACCAGCCTGATCGCACGTGGATGAATCAAACGAAACACCTGTACCTGAGCATGCTTAAACAACAGTAGAATCCGCGCAACTTTCATTCCACCACCGGTAGAACCAGCACAACCACCAATAAACATCAATAGGACAAGAAGGTACTGAGGCAACACCGGCCAAAGCTCAAAGTCAGCAGTTCCAAATCCAGTTGTTGTCATGATTGAAGAGACTTGAAATATGGAGTAGCGCAGGTTTTCCCCGAATGACTGATAGATCCCACCAGACCGATTAAAGACCATTATAACAACAGTCGCAGCCAAGATAATCCCCAGATAGACACGCAATTCTTCACTGCGGAAGAACTCTCTGGCCTTACCACGAAGTATTTGAAAATGTAGCGCAAAGTTAATTCCAGCAAGGATCATAAACAAGGTAATTACGCCATCAATATAACTGCTATCATACGCTGCGACAGAACTGTTCTTAGTTGAAAAGCCACCGGTCGCTAAAGTCGCAAATGAATGACAGAGGGCATCGAAAAAGCTCATTCCCCCAAATACCAACAGCAGTGTTTCAAGCATGGTCAATAGAAAATAAACCCCCCAGAGCATTTTAGCTGTATCCTGTATTCGGGGTTTCAATCGATCTGCCGTCGGCCCAGGAACCTCTGCTTTAAATAACTGCATCCCACCAACTCCCAACATCGGCAGGATTGCAAGAGATAGAACAATGATCCCCATTCCACCAAGCCATTGGGTCAACGAACGCCAGAACAAAAGACTTTGTGGCAACGCTTCAATCTCAGTCAGGATGGTTGAGCCGGTCGTGGTAAAACCACTCATAGTTTCAAATATGGCATCCAGTGGTGAGGAAATAGCACCGGAGAGCAGATACGGTAGCGCACCAAAAACCGCAAACACCGTCCATCCGAAGGTGACCACGGCAAACCCTTCTCGAACCGTCAATTCTTTGGGACTTTTACAAAGTGTAAACAGTAAGCCACCAACCATAAAACAGATGACCGCTGAGAGGACAAAGGCAGACCAAACACCGTCACCATAATAAAAAGAGAACGGCAGCGGAGCAAAAAGAGCTGCCCCAAGAAACAACAGGAGCGAACCAAGGATGCGTAATGTCAGAATCAGGTTCATTCAGGCAAAAAACCTTTCTACCTTCTGCAACGCTTCAGGAAGGGTAAAAACAACGACCCGATCTCCCTCTTCCAAAATACTCTCACCCGTCGGGATTTCATAGTTATTCCCTCGCACAATCGCACCGATGATTGCCCCACGTGGAAAATGTAAAGCATTTAGAGGTGTGGTTAACAGCCCACTGTCCTTGCTGATTTCCAGCTCCAAAACCTCGGAGTTACTCCCTTCAACAGCAGTAAGTGAGATAATATCGCCCCGGCGCACAAATTTAAGGATCGCTCCGGCAGCGGCCAACCGCGGAGAAATGCAAGCATCGATTCCCAAGTCGGATGCCAGCCCGATTAATTCCGGTTGGCTCACAAGTGCCAGCGTTCGCCGTACATTATGCTGTCGAGCCAATAGACAGGTCAGAATGTTTGTCTGGTCATTTCCCGTCACCGCAATAAAGACATCAGCTTCAGCCAATCCTTCATCCACAAGAGTCTGCACATCCAGACCTTCAGCATTAATAACAACTGCCTTATTCAACAATTCGGCCAGTTTATAGCAGCGCTCTTCACTTCTCTCAATTAACTTGGTGTGGAAATGAAGTTTTTCCATATTCTGGGCAACCTGCAACCCGATACGGCTTCCCCCCAGAATAAACGCCCTATGGTTCGATTTTTTCTCCAACTGCTCCGACTGTAAAAGATAGTTTATTGCAGGAAGCTCCTGCTGCGGAGCAAATATATAGATCCGGTCGCCCGCCTGAATCATATCGTCACCACGTGGAATAATCGTCGTATTGCCCCGATTTATAGCAACAACAACAAAGCGGTACATACCCCGCAATTCGCCCAACTCGGCCAAAGTTAAATCACAAAGGGGACTTCCCGGCTCGATCCGATAGCCTTGAAACAAAATTTGTCCATCTGCAAACTCAGCAACATCAAAGGCCTTGGAGTTACAAGCCAATTTGGAGAGCTCCTCGGCAACAGCATCATCGGGATTGATCAGCAAATCAATGCCCAATTTTTCTTTGGAAAGAACAGCTTTTTGACTTGTGTATTCAATGTTTTTGGTGCGGGCGATCAGTATTTCAACCTGGTATTCACGGGCCAACAGACAGGCGAGAATATTGACTTCATCCATATTGGTGACGGCAATAAAAATATCCACATCTTTAATGCCGGCTTGTTCTAAAATTTCAGCGCTGGCTCCATTGCCGACGACACCAAGGACATTCAAACGATCTTGAGCCCGCTCAACAACCACTTCATCCCGATCAACCAGAGTGACTTCATGCCCCTCGCGGGAAAGCCGGTCGCACAAAAAGAAGCCGACCTGACCAGAACCAACGACAAGGATTTTCATAAGTTATCTCTTCCACATAGGTAATTAACAGCAAACAACAACTCAGCAAGATCGCATAATTTGGCAAATTGTGCAATAATCCGTCGAAGCTCAAGGAGAAGAGATGGACTGGGAAATCGACATTGATGAAGAACAAATCCGCAAGGAACGAGTGAAAGCTAGAGAACTACGCAAGCAGAACTGGTGGAAAAATCGGATCGCCAAGGGAATTTGTCACTATTGCAACAAATCAATTCCACCTAAGGAGCTAACCCTCGACCATGTCGTTCCCGTAGCCAGGGGTGGTCGCACGACTAAAGGAAACTGTGTTCCTGCTTGTAAAGATTGCAACAATCAAAAGAAAAATCTACTTCCGATGGAATGGAAAGAATATCTACAGCGACTAGAGGAATAATCGTCATCACACCTTTTACTGAAAAACCACAGCTTTAGCCCTTATACCCCATTCCCACCCCGGCAACCCTCACACCACAACCGGGGCAACAACCATCACTATCCACCTGAGTGCTGCTAACCCCAAATCCACTGCGTCGAATCAACAACTTTCCACACGTAGAACAACAAGTGTCTGTCTCTTCAGCCAAATTGCCCAGATATATATATTTGAGACCAGCGGCATGCCCGATTTCTTTAGCTCGATGAAGAGTGGCGGGTGCAGTTGCAGGCGTCTGTTGCATTTGATACTGAGGAAAGAATCGGCTAAGATGCCAAGGGGTTTCGGTTCCCAGTTCGGTGGCAATAAACTCGGCGATTTCCTGTAATTCATGCGGGTCATCATTTACTCCGGGAATCACCAGAGTCGTAATTTCGATCCAAACACCATAATCAGAAAGCCTTTTTAAACTGTCCAGCACCGGCTGCAAACCAGCTCCAGCATATTTACGGTAAGTCTCATCCCGAAAAGCCTTCAGATCAATATTTGCCGCATCCAGATACGGGTGAAACAATTTCAGCATCTCTGCCGACATATAGCCATTGCTGACACAGACATTAGCAATCCCTACCGTTCTTGCCAAACGGGCAGTGTCATAGACGTATTCAAAAAAAATGGTTGGCTCAGTGTAAGTATAGGCAATCGAACGACAGGCGAACCTTTGAGCGGCTGAAACAACATCTGCCGGAGATAACTCATGACCGGCAATTAAATGCTGTTCCCGTGGCATTTGTGATATTTCCCAATTTTGACACCATGTACAACGCATATTGCAGCCAGGAGTGGCAATTGAAAAAGAACGACTGCCAGGATAAAAATGGTTGAGTGGTTTCTTTTCGATTGGGTCAACATTCTGCGTGATGGTTCGCCCATAAACCAAAGTATAAAGGATCCCACCCCGGTTTTCCCGCACCTGGCACAACCCTTTTCTACCGTTGTCAAGGACACAATAATGAGCACAGAGTCGACACTGAACCTTAGTTCCAGCCAGTTTTTGATAGAGTAATGCTTCTTTCATTACCAACTTTCTTTTCTTATAGATTTTTTGCTATGTCTTGGGTTTTCCCTCTCCCTCAGGAGATTGATTAAGCGGGAGGTTCAATCAATCCATCACATAAGATACGTGCAACGATTACATGGAAAGCATAGCAACCAGGACGAAAATCCGTTGTCAGAGTTTCAAAATAAAAATGGCGCTCTGAATTAGTAGAAATATTTCTGAGTAGGTTCAAGCTTTTCTTGGCTCAACGGTAACTTCTAATCTACCAGTTTTTGCGTGATCGCATATTTCATCAATTCAGCCGATGTGCGCATGCCCATTTTCTTCAAAATTCGTACTCGGTAGGTACTGATCGTCTTGACACTTAAAAAGAGACTTTTGCTGATTTCTGTAGGTGTTCTTCCACTACCAATTTTACGCAAAATCTGAAATTCCCTTGGCGAGAGTTGATCGTGTACTGCTGAGGGCATCCCTTGATCTCCCGCGAGATGATCAGCTAAGCTACTGGCTAGTGAAGCTGAGATAAAGCGCTGCCCCGATAAGACATTGCTAACAGCATCAACTAAAATGTCGGGAGCACTGTTTTTTGTGAGGTATCCTGCAGCACCCAAGCTGAGGGCATGAATGGCATACAGCTCCTCCGGGTGCATTGAAACAATCAAGATGGGAATAGAGGGCTGGATCTGTTTTAGTTTAGGGAGCAAGTCGAGACCGTTTTCATCATTCAGAGAAATATCCAAAAGGATAGCTTGATATTGGCAATTCGACAGTTTCTGTAAAGCTTCTTCGGAGGTAGAGGCCTCCTCACAAATCAACTCCAGTCCTCGCCTTTCTTCAAGGATGCGAATAATTCCATGTCTGACAACGAAATGGTCATCCACCACCAGAATTTTATACATACTGCCCCCATAGGGTTAAAGCGGGATATGGACACGAACAATCGTTCCTTTATCTTGAAGTGCTGATACTTCAGCAGTTGCGCCAATCTGTTCAGCACGTTCATACATTCCCATTATACCAAAAGAGTCAGGTGCTAGAAGTTCTTGATCGGAAATACCTCGGCCATTATCAGCAACGAAATACGTATAACACTGTTCTCTCCTCTCACTCCCAATAGTCACGAGTTGAGCTGCAGCATGTCGCGAGATGTTGCTCAGCGCTTCTTGGGCAATACGAAACAAGGAGGTTTCTTGTTCTTTGGTCAATAGCGGCGGAAGAGTGCATAACTTCACTTCACAGGGAATACTCGTACGACTGGTAAACTCCTCTGCCACCCACTTAATGGCATCACAGAGACTCAAGAAATCTAACGCAGCAGGTCGCAATTTCGAAATAATTTGCTGAACCTTGTTCGTAACAAAAGAGATTTCCTCATCAATAGTAGCAATAATTTCAATCGCTTCTAGAGACTGGTTATTATCTTTACACAATCGGGACAATTCAAATTTAATCGCAACCAGCATTTGACCAATCTCATCATGTACTTCCCGGGCGAGCTCTTTGCGCTCATTCTCACGCACTTTTTCCATCCGATGAGAGAGGGTTCGTAATTTCAGGTTTGCTTCAGTCAATTCGCATGTAGCCGAAGCGATGCGAGCTTCCAGTGTCTCGTTAAGAACCTTCAGCTGCTCTTTCTTCTCTGTAATTATTTTGCAATCCTGCACATGGGTGGTGATATCGTGAGCCACATGTACAGATCCGGCCAATATTCCATCCGTTGAAAAAAAAGGAGTCGTTGCTACCTGTAGATGCATACCCAAGTGCGGTTCGTAAAACTCGGCTTTTTCAGATTGTAGAGTGTTCAGCGTGCGCTTGTGGGGGCAAAAATCATGTGGGGTAACCCTACCGTGGATAGCTGTATAGCAATTCAACCCAACACAGTCCTCAGGAGAACGTCCGATAGCCTCAGCCATAGCACGGTTGACACGGATCAGGCGGTAATCATTGCCGATAATAGAGATCAGATCTGTGGTTGAATCAAAGGTGCGGGACCATTCATCCGCAGTAGTCTGGAGTTGTTTTTTAGCGCGTAAAAGTTCAGTATTCTGTAATTCTAATTGACTAAACAGCTTAGGGTCATCCTCTTGTAGCATTTATTCACCCTTCATCTCTGCAAGCAGAGGACAAAGTCGATGCTGACTTTGGGCTATAATTGAGCGATGTGAGTAAGAACAGTTACCAACTAGGGTTTACTTTTACAGCTTTGGTAGTTTGGAAATTCTTATGCATTTCTTTTTGAATGTCAACCTATATCCTTAATAATTTTATTTACTTGCTCCATTTGAGGAAAAGTTCCAGTTATAATTCTCAGTCAATTTCATCTCAATGAGTGAGCGTTTTCCCCAGAAACTTTAGCACAACTGACTTGGTAGCAATCTATACGATAGATGATCATTCCTGAGTTTCTAATGGGAATTTTTCTATCGATACCTAGAAAAAATAGCCTGTCCATAACTGCATTTTTTTTGCCATGGACACGGTAGTCAGACATACCCCGACTTTATTTTCAGACACACCCCGACTTTATTTTCAGACACACCCCGAATTGATGTTTATAAATTAAAAAACTATCATGTGCCGCAACATAGAAACCATTGCCGTGGTTTTTCTGCAGAGAAATAAGCTTTTGCACTTTTATCGAGGGACAATTTATGTGGCACAGCATTGTTACTGCTCGTAATCTGGAAATTGATTTGGATCACGCCAATATTAGTCAGATGCTGCGCCAATATAACGATGGGCAAGCATCTGCGACCTCTCTCCACCATGTTGTTCCTGCCTTTCTTGCACATATTAACCATGAAGAAAAAATTATTGAACGTATGGGCTCGGTATTTCCCGATAATCACAAGAGGGAACATCAAAGGCTTTCGATTCTATTGCGATCTTATGAAGTTGATTGGCAACAAGGCAAGAGAAATGGTTGTCAATTTACTGCAGCGGTTCAGAAAACTCTAAAACTTCATGTCATTGATTTTGACGTTAAATTAATAGAACGATTCAATTGTGTCTATTAGCTCATCAAATACGAGAGAGTAATTTTTCTATTGTAACTTTCAATTCAACACTCACGTGAATGGAGCGTATTCTATGCGGTGGAACCAGGTAATTAAAATTGGCGAGATCAACATAGGGTTACCTAAACTAAGAATCAATAACTCTATTTCGCAGAGGTTCGGCAAAGTGATCCATTGGTTTGGTTCTAGAACCTTAGACGCGTCCTCTGCGACCGCACGCAACACCCTCTGCACCAATCTTAAAAAAATTAGCATCGACCTGAATGAAATCAAAAGTCAAATTCTATTGTCAGGAGATAAGATAGCAACAATGCCGAATCAAGCTGATATTACCAATCAGCTTTCTTGTCAAAAAGCAATTGAATCGGTGACTTTATCAGAAAAAATAGCAAAAATTCCCCATCAAATTGAGTCACAAATATCCCCCAATAAAAAAAACATACCTCAGCTTAACAACCTGTCAGCACAACAAAATATCTCAAAAATTGTCATCGGTGTCGCTTTCCATACTAACCTAACTGCCCTGAATGCTGAAGTGGAAGCAGTTCGTGGTGGTTGGCACGGAAATGTTTTTTCAGTGGTCGCAAAAGAAGTACGTCATCTGGCTGAAATTGGGACAAGAGTGGCCGCCGACACATCAGAGCTAATTGAAAGGTCGGCACATAAAACTGATGTCGACGATGCTCTTATTCATCAAGCTACAGAGGGTTTACAGGAAATTATTGTTCGCATTGAAAAACTAACAGAACTGGTTACTGACCTGCTTGATAGCAATAAAGGCACAAGGGGTATCGGTGAAACAAACACTGAAAAACCATCGAGATGGTCAGTACAGGAACAGCAACAAAAACCAGCAAAACAGGGTCGCCCTCATCAACATCAACTGGTCGGCAAGAGATGTATTCATAACAAAGGTTGATACGAAACTGCGAACTATTAGCCAATCGGAGAAGGGTGTCGGATCATTTAAGGTGAAGAACAGGGTCGATATAATCAATACTCTCAATGGATGATTGAAAAGGAGAACCACATGAAATCGAGGATTATTTTTATTAATGATGAGGAATGTGTTTGGAAATCACACAATGGGGATATTCACAGGTCAGATGTTGAGGCTGCACATTTCACAAGGACAAAAGACGCACTCAATCATATGCGCCGTCATCAAATCGATATTGCGATTTGTGATAGTGATCTGAAAGAACCTAACATGAGCAGTATTGCGTTTTTCAAAAAAATCCAGCTGGTCTACCCCGATGTTTGTCGTGTCATGCTAAGCGATGGCAAGGAGGATGTAAAAATTAAACTAGGTCTCATCACTGGAACGGTTGAACATTGTCTTAGCAAATCTTGTGATCTTCATGCCCTGTTGGCTTATCTTAAAAAGTTTGCGGATGGTGCGTTACGTTCTGCAGCATGAAATAAACACAATGAATTCAGTAAGTCTTCTTATTGACTTTTTCCTGAATTTGCTCTGCTTGACTGCATCCAGAAAGTTTAAATAAAAGCCGCTTTCAAAGCAAAGCGGCATGATCTTTATCCACTTCAAAGAAAGGAAAAAAAATGTTTGACAACTTAAAAATTGGAAAAAAAATGCTGCTACTTTCAGGAACCATTCTTAGCCTGCTCCTGATAGTCCTGTCTATAGGGTTATATGGGCTGTCTAATACAGTAAAAAAAGGTCAAGAGGTTGCAGATGGCCAACTCCTTAACAGTAATGTGGCACAATTAGAAATAGATCATCTGAACTGGGCGGGACAGGTAGCCACATTCCTCAATGACGACAAGATTAATGAGCTTAATGTCCAGATGGATCATGAACAATGTGGTTTTGGTAAATGGTATTATGGCGAAGGTCGACAACACGCGGAGCTGATGGTACCTGAAATCCGCAGTGCCATGCAGGCCATTGAAAGTCCGCATGCAAAACTCCATGCTTCAGCAAAACAAATCAAAGCCGTCTACCGTGCAGCAGATCCAGATCTCCCACTATTTTTAACCGAAAAAGAACTGGATCACACTCATTGGGCATTTAAGATTCAACAGGCGATTATTGCAAATGAAAGTGGAGTAGATGTAGAGTTTGACCACACCAAGTGCTCACTTGGGAAATTTATCTATGGAGAAGAAGGAAAAAAAGTAACGGCAGCAAATCCTGAGCTAGCAAAGGCATTCGAAGGGCTCAAAGAGCCTCATGAGCAACTGCATAATCAAGGTAGAAAAATCAACCACCTCCTGAGATCTGGTGATTACAGCGGAGCCACAGCTTATTTTGCCACAAAAGTCACTCCGACATTAGAGAAAGTGAGTCAGATTGTCCATAAATCTGGGCAGATAGCTCAGGCTGCTCTTAAAGGGAAGCAGCAAGCAACACAGATTTTCACTTCAGTGACCCAACCAAACCTGCAAAAGGTACAGCACCAACTTGAACAAATTAGAGAGAGTGTTGAAGCACGTAAAGAAATTTTGTTAGCAGAAAGTGCAAGTGCTATTAAAACCCAGAAGGCAACCGTTGTCTCCGTCGGTATCATCGCCCTGCTCCTTGGCAGCATTATCGCAATTTTAATCAGTAGGTCTATGACAGCTCCGATGCGTAAGACGGTTGAGATGCTTGAAGAACTGGGAAATGGACATCTGGACAATCGTCTGCAATTGAACCGGAAAGATGAAATTGGTCAGATGGCTGAATCGATGGATCAGTTTGCCGATTCCTTACAAAATGAAATGGTTGATTCCCTGCAAAAACTTGCTAAAGGAGATCTGACCTTTGAAGTGGTTCCACGAGATGAGCAGGACAAGTTGCGCAATGCAATCAAGCAGCTCGGCGACGACCTGAACGACATCATGGGACAAATTCTGGTATCTGGGGAAGAAATTTCATCTGCTTCAGGTCAGATTGCTGATTCGAGCCAATCACTTTCTCAGGGAGCGACCGAATCAGCAGCTTCTCTTGAAGAAATTTCGGCATCCCTCAATCAAACCTCCTCACAAACAACTCTCAATGCAGAAAATGCGACAAAAGCCAACTGCTTATCAACAGAAACCAAGCATGCAGCAGAAAAAGGCAGTGGTCAAATGCAGACAATGGTTTCAGCTATGGCTGAAATCAATGAGGCAGGGCAGAATATCTCCAAGATCATCAAGACAATTGATGAAATCGCTTTCCAAACCAACCTGCTTGCTCTCAATGCGGCAGTTGAAGCCGCTCGTGCCGGTCAACATGGCAAAGGTTTTGCTGTGGTCGCCGAAGAAGTGCGTAATCTTGCCGCCCGCAGTGCCAAAGCTGCGGCAGAAACTTCAGAGTTAATCGAAGGTTCGGTAGCAAAAACTGAGAACGGTAGTGTCATTGCCAACCAGACAGCAGAAGCTTTACAGGAAATTGTTGTCGGTGTCGGTAAAGTCACCGATCTGGTTGCTGAGATTGCTGCTGCAAGCCAAGAACAGGCTCAGGGGGTTGCTGAAATAAATCAGGGAATTTCACAGATTGATAGCGTAACCCAACAAAATACGGCCAATGCTGAAGAAAGTGCCGCAGCCGCTGAAGAAATGTCGGCACAAGCAGTCCAACTGAGCCATATGTTGCAGCGTTTCACCTTGAAACATCAGGGACGGAATGTGGTCGATAAAGAACAGAACATTCGACCACATGTGGCAAAAGCAGATACCAATAGCTGGAAGGACATATCAGAGCAAGTAACAGCTACACCGAGGCAAGAGCAACCACAGATCGCTTTAAACGATAATGATTTGGGCAGATATTAATATACATTCGAAGCCATTGGAAGGAGCAATACTTATGGCAAATACAGCACTTGCAATTGATATGGCGGAAGATCAGATCATTGAAGACTCGCAGCGAGACCTGTTTCTGACATTTCTTCTGGATAATGAAGACTACGGCATTGCCATCAGTAATGTCACTGAGATCATTGGTGTTCAGAAAATCACCAATGTTCCAGATATGCCAGAATTTATTAAAGGAGTCATCAATTTACGTGGTCGGGTTATTCCGGTCATGGATGTCCGGCTCCGATTCAGCCTACCTTGGCGTGACTATGATGAGCGTAACTGTATCATCGTTGTTGAAGTAAACGACCAAACTACAGGGTTGGTGGTTGACCGCGTTAAAGAAGTTATTGAAATTCCAATAGAACAGATTGAACCGCCACCAAAGCATGGTGAAGAAAACTGCCATATCAGAGGCATGGGCAAAATGGATGATGAGGTGAAAATTCTTCTTGATATTGAGTCTTTTGTTGCAGAAGCAGATGTGGCTTTAGCGTAAAAGGCAGGAAATGTGGGGGGGGCAAATAGTCCCCCCCCCACATTTCCTATTTTTTTACCCCTGATGATTGAAAATAAGCACAAAATGAGACTCAAAATGATAAATATTGGGTCAATAAACTCATTTCAAGTTGCTCCTGAAGTGGTTTTCCCACTGTCCCTATCTCGGTTTACGTCGGTCTAAAAAAGAAGTATGAAAGAGATTCTCTCTCTTGAAACTTGCTTTATAAAAAAGCATCAATATTTCTCAAATATTCAAGAATGGTATGTTGACTGAAAATTTGGCGGCACTCGATAAATCTTCTTCGCGGTCATTAACATCTTTGATCAACATGGTATTTGTCAATCAATTGATCCTCAGAACCTTGGCTCCACGAATCTTACGGTTTTTGAGTTCCATCAATGCCTGATTGGCATCTGTCAGAGAAAATTCTTCATAAGTCGGATGGAGTGGTATTTCTGCTGCCAATTTAAGAAATTCAGTCACGTCATTACGAGTGACATTGGCAACACTTTTAATGTTTTTTTCCATCCACAGGTCACGCGGGTAATCGATCCCAGCAAGCAGATCGCGGTCATAATTCTCTTTTCGGATAGCGTTGATCACGAGGCGCCCACCAGGTTCCAATTGCCGCATAGCTGCAACAACCGGACGCCAGGCCGGGGTGGTATCGATAATCGCTTCCATCAGTTTTGGAGCAGTATCCTCCGTACCACCTGCCCAGGTAGCGCCAAGTTCCAGAGCAAACTTCTGCTCTTTTTCACTACGGGCAAAGACGTAAACGGGAAGGTCGGGATATTGATGCTGTACCAACTTTAATACCAGGTGGGCAGAGGCTCCAAATCCAGTCAAACCTAGCGGCCCCCTCGAACCAAGTTCAGCAAGGAAAAGGGAACGATAGCCGATTGCCCCGGCACAGAGCAACGGTGCCGCTTCAGCAGCACTGAAAGCATCAGGAATGGGATGGGCAAAGTCTGCCGGAACCACCATATATTCAGCATAACCACCGTCGACATCTCTTCCGGTCGCTTTAAATTCAGGACAGAGGTTCTCCAGGCCCTGCAGGCACCATCGGCACTGTCCGCAGGCTGAATAGATCCAGGCAACACCAATTCGCTCTCCAAGCTGTCTTGTGTTGACGTTGGTTCCAACTTTATCAATCTGACCAACGGCCTGATGCCCAAGAATCACCGGAAGTCGTGGAGGAGGAGTACGTCCCTCAATCTCATCCAGTTCGGTATGACAAACTCCACAGACCGCCACCCGAATTCGCACTTCACCTGAACCTGGCTCTGGAATTGGATAATTCACCAACCTTAAGGGTTCGTTTTCAACCCGCAGATCAGCTATTTTTTCCAACAGCATTGCCTTCATCATATCGCTCATAAGTGAAATATAGCATCTAAATCCAAAAAATCAGCTAACACCTGCTGATACAAATCTTGATATTGTTCAGCAGAATTTCCCCAACTGAAATCTTGATTCATTCCCCGCTTAACCACAGCCAACCACCGCCGCCGATGAGAATAGAGCTCCAAAGCTCGATCAATAGACTGCAACAGTTCTTTCGGGTCAAAGCTGTCAAAGACAAAACCGTATCCCGACTTGGGCTTTTCATTCACATCAACGACCGTATCTGCCAAGCCGCCGGTTCGGCGCACAACCGGCAAAGCACCGTAGTTTAATGCAATCATCTGGGTCAAGCCACAGGGTTCGTAAAGGCTGGGAACCAAGAGAATATCGGCAGCAGAATATAGCCGATGCGAGAGGGATTCATTGAAGGTGAGATTGATCGACACCTGCCCCGGATATCTGCCCTGCTGTGCCTGCCAGAATTGCATCGCCTGCTGGTTACCGGAACCAAGCAGAACAAACTGAATATCCCGTTCCAGCAACTGTGGCCAGATAGTCTCGATCAGGTCGATTCCTTTCTGATAGTCAAGTCGACTGACAACGACGACCATTGGTGTTACCTTTTTCAGTTCAAGTCCCAACTCTTGCTGCACAGTTTCTTTACAGCGTCCTTTCCCGCGCAACTGAGTAGCAGAATAATTTATTGCCAGATGCCGGTCTGTTTCCGGGTTCCAGACCCGTTGATCCAGACCGTTAATAATCCCAGTGAGAACGTTCCTGCGTGAACGAAGTAGCCCGTCAAACCCCTGCCCTCGTTCAGGCATCTGAATTTCATGACAATAGGTCGGTGAAACCGTAGTGATTAAATCAGCAAAATTGATTCCACCCTTCAGAATCGACAGCCGGCCATAATATTCCAACGCATCGGGATATCCCAACTCATGAGGTAGATTGAGAGTATTGAGTAGGTCAGGAGAAAACATCCCCTGATAACCGAGATTATGAATAGTTAACAGGGATTTTGTTTTTGCAAAAAAAACCTGATCGGCATAGCAGCTCTTCAATAACGCAGGAACAAGACTAGCCTGCCAATCGTTGAGATGAATCAAGTCCGGTTTAAAATCGAGACTCTTGCTCATCTCCAATACCGCCCGAGCAAAGAAACCAAACCGAAGTCCATTATCGGGATAATCGCCCGCAGCAGTTCCATAGAGCTCTTCCCGATCAAAAAACTCTGGAGTATCGATAAACCAGTACGGCACACCGTCATATACCGCCTGTTTCAAGCTGGCACGATAAGTCGCTTCTGGTAATCCTATCTCAACACTGTGATTCCCTTTGGAAAGTTTCGTCTCGCCCTGCTCTGCCATTCGATAACAGGGAAGAATGACCCGAACATCATGCCCTAACTGACGCAATGCTCGCGGTAATGAACCAGCAACGTCTGCCAGACCGCCAGACTTGGCAAAGGGAGTTGCCTCTGAAGCAACAAAGAGAATTTTCATCCCCTCCTCCCCTTTGACCGGGATGATCTTTTCGGCTGCTGGAGCTTGATCCAAACGTTGGAGGAATTCATCGACTCGATATTCTGAACTTGCTGCAAGTTTAATCGTTTTTTTAAACTGCCCAAGCAACACCATGATCTCGTTCTTTAAATCACTGCAACCTGAGTCAGCAGGTTCAGTTGTGGAAAAAATATAGAAATGAAGAATAACCAGGCAGAGTCTTTCAAATTCCTGCTGTCCAAACCAGTCAATCGTTTCGTAATAGTTACACTCAAGTAATCTCCGCAATTGACGGTGATTAAAAAAACGATCCAGAACCTTGAATAGCTGCTGTCTGAAATCCGGTGCCTCAGATGTCAGCAACTGAGATAAATCAAGAAAAGACTGTTTTTCCAAACCATTCTCCGGATAAACAATCTGTACCAATATCTCAAGAAAACGCTCAGGAGCCATCGTGGCCAGCACTGGAGCAGCAGACACAGCACGAAGCTGTTTTAATAGCTGTGCTATCTGGCGTTTAGCGCGGTCGGGTCGGGCTATCTTCAGCAATTCTGTAACCGGTTCCAGTGTTGATTCCATCAGGATCGCAGCATGGTCGAGAAAAAAGTCTCTACGGCCACTATCACCATAACGTTGCCAAAGTTGCAGCCAACGACAATCTTCATCATCAAGAGCTTGAAACTCTGTTAAAACCCGATGACAGTAAGGATCAAGTTGAAAATTCCCCCCTGAAGGCAATCCTTCTGATGGCTGGAGAAATTGCAAACCACTGCTGAGATCCGTCATCAAAATAAAACTACCAGAAACATTTATATCGCAAGCATGGTGATATTCTATTCTTTCCTTATCAGCCATCAAGACGGGGAGACCAATCTTGCCGACAATCTGTTTTGAGGAGTTGTTACAGAGAATCAGAACACTGAGATCTGCCAAGCTATTGCTATAAACAAAAACGTCCTCTTCAACTCCATAAGCAGAAATAAAGTCGTAAAGCTGAAATTTTTCGGCACCACTGAACAAAGCACGCTTGCGTAGTAGAGGAAAAATCTGTTTTTCATGCCGCTCAACCAATTGCCGGTCAGGTTGTTCCTGCCACCGTGGGGTCAAGTATTCCATGCCATACTTTTCGTGTAGTCCTTCAACTTGACCATGGCCGAACATGGGTAATCCCGGCATCGTCGCCAGCATCGTTGCGATACAGAAATATTTATCGCCGTCACCAAACTGGTCAATGGCCGGCTTCTCATCCGGATTGCTCATAAAGTTGACGAAACGTTGAAGAATTGCAGGATCAAACGCCAGAATATTTTTCAGTGTCTGCCGATATTTACCATTTTCTTCCTTTTTCAGCATATTCATGAAAGCGCTGTTATAGACCCGATGCATCCCCAGGGTACGAACAAAATACCCCTCCATCAACCAGAACGCCTCAGCAACCAACAAAGTATCTGGCGCTTCAACCTGAATTCGATCAACCAGTTCGCGCCAAAATTCAACAGGGAAATGACGATTAAACTCTTCCTGACTGATGGCATGATCACTGCGTGATGGAACACCGGCACCACCACCCGGCAATGGGAACCAGAGACGTTGAAAATGCTTTTTTGCTAACGTCATAGCAGCATCAAAACGAATGATCCGAAAGCGCTTTGCGACATCAATGACCAGCCTGATCATCGCTTCACGAACTTCGGGCAACAGATAGTTCAATTGAGCCGTATCATTCCAAGGCAGATGAGTTCCATCATTGCCGTGGTAAATGAAACGCACCTCACCGCTATGCCGATGTTGATAACGACAAACAACCGCGGCCTCGCTGTGATCAAAATAGCCATCCTCAATCTGCATGGAGTATTCGGGGTCTTCACTTAGATCAGAGCCACTGAAACGGTACCCCGGATAGGGTGGATGTGGAAGCTGGACAAACCAATCGGGATGTTCACGCAACAAGGCAGACTCTATCCCGGTATGGTTAGTAACGACATCACAGGCCAGATCGAGACCACGTTGTCGGCAGCGGGAACGCAAATTTTCCAGAGCAGCGTCACCACCAAGATCAGCAGCAATCCGGTAATCATCAATAGCATAAGCCGATGCTGCAACTTGGACTTGACCACTTTGGTTTTTTACTTTTAGTGATGCCTTTGAACGTTCCCAAATTCCAATCAACCAAAGGCTGGTAAATCCAAAACTTGCCAGCTCATCCAACTCTTCATCTGGAATTTGATCGAGCCGAACAATATGATGTCGATATTTTTGTGATAACTGCTCCAGCCAGACATAAGTAGATTTAGCCAGCAGAACGGTTCGCGGCATCCAGTCAAGATCAACCGTGAAATCGGCATATTCTTCATCTAAAAACAGAGCAGGATCAAGGGGAGTCGTTTCCGGCTCTCCCGGAAAATCCGGCTGAAAACCTTCCTGTTCAAACTGCTCAAAAGCAGAAGAGATTCTATCCAACAACTCTGCAGGTAATATCCCTGCCCAGGTTTTCCGTAACAATTGGAGCTGGTCATAAAGGGTCTCAGCCGTCTGCAGCGGTTCAAGTAGTCGGCGCAAAAGAGATTGTGGCTGCTGAGGAAAATTATCATCCGTCTCCGGCAGCGCTTGGTCAATGCGCTCTAGCTGCTGTCGATAAGCGGTGAGTTTTTGCAACTTGTGTTCCTCAGCAAAAAACAATTCCTGAGTCAGCTTCAGAGCCGGGTTTTGACTTTGAGTCGCCAGAAGAATGATTTCAAGCAACAATTCTTTGACCTGCTCATCTTCTTCCAGAGATGAAATCATCTGCGCCGCATCGGTGATCTCCAGCTCAATGGGAGCCACGGGAAAATACTTTACAAAGGCATGAAAGGTTCCTTCCATGTCCAGCAAGTCAACTGTTTGTCCGGAGATTACAATCTGTTTTCTTAGAATTTGGCAGTTCCGAGTACGCAGAAATTCATCTGCTATTTTCCGTAACACTAAATTTAAAGTCGCCAGAAGTTCCAATTCAGCTGCACTCAATGCTGTCTTTGAAAATTGGTGCAGGTAATCTGCCAGCAAATGTCTGAAAAAGGTTGGTTCAGGCAGCGGATCTTTCTTGAACTGCTGATTCAACTCCACCTCATCCCAGGCTCTGCGACCGCACTGTACCCCCAGCGGATAATATTTCTTTGAGAAATCAGTCGACATATTTGGACTACTTTTTATAAAAAGTTAGAAGATCAATTGCCACTCAGATCGGCACAGCGTAAAAACTCAGCGGCTTCTTCTGGAGGGGTTGGATTAATATGAAAACCGGATCCCCATTCAAAACCTGCTGTCCGTGTCAACTTTGGTACCAGCTCAATATGCCAGTGATAATCGGAAGGGAAAGAGGCCCAGTAGTCTGGACGCCCCCAGCGTAAATGCATCGGCGGTGCATTATGCAAAATAAACGAATAAGGAGGATCTTTCAACACTGCTCGCATACGCTGCAATGTATTACGCAAAGTCTCCGCCAACAGAAGTAGTTTTTGATCTGTCTGGAGGGTGAAATCGTGACTATGTTCCTGCGGAGCAATCATCAGCTCAAACGGAAATCTGGCAGCATAAGGGGCATAAACAAGGAAATTTCCATCATCACGAACAACTCTGATCTTCGAGTTTTTTTCCTGTCTGATCAGATCGCAGATCAGGCACCGTTCCTTCCTCTGGAAATGTTCGCGCGAGCTATTTAACTTTGTGGCGACAAGAGGTGGAATCAGGGGAACCGCAATCAATTGAGAATGGGGATGAGGGATATTGGCAGACGCCTCGATCCCGTGATTTTTGAATATAAAAATGTAACGAAAACGGCTGTCGTTACGTAGATCAAGCATTCGAGCCCGATAAGCTTTGAGCACTTCAGCAATTTGTTCTACCGACAAGTCCACCAAACATTTCTCGTGATCTGGGGTTTCAATAATGATCTCATGGGCACCGACTCCATTCATCCGGTCATAAAGTCCCTCGGCCTGGTTGTCCAGTTCTCCTTCAATACGCAAAGCAGGAAATTTATTGGGGATAACTCTGACTTGCCAACCGGGCTGGTTTGGCCCACTTCCATCAGGGCGATGTGCATAAATTTCCGGCGGAGTCTTACTTTCATTTTCATTGCAAAACGGGCAGGAAGATATTTCGATTTTTTCCCGCTGCTGTAAAAAATCCTGTGGACGACGACTTTGCCCTTTTGCGATAATTGCCCAGTTATTTTTCAGTGGATCCCAACGAAATTCAGACAAAATTCTATCCTTTCAGTGCCCCTAACAATGATTTACTCATAAAATGTGATGTTAGATTGAAATAATTCAAAATAGATGGTTAAGCAAAATTTCGTCCAGCAAGGCGTAGTGTTTTTTCAGAGGTGTAGGCATACATCAGTATGTCGAAATCCTGAAAAAATACTGCAACACAGCAGGGCGGACTTTTCGCGATGCCATCAAATAATCCAGTTATCTTCATCAAGAACAGAGCCACGAAAACAGAAACTCGCATTTCCTTCTGTTGGCCAACGACCATTTTCACGCCTGTTTTGCAGGGCATGGCAACTTAAGTTAACAATATCTCCTACCTGCAAATGCAATGCGGATAATGGAATTGCTAATTCCAGAATCTGCCCACAAACGCCAATCCCTGCTTTAATTGTCTTTCCATCAGACCAGATTTCGAGTGTTCCATCGGCAAAACTGTAACGCAACTGAAAAAGTTCTTTCACTATCAAACGAATTTCGAAACAGCCCCCCTTGCCGCAGAGGTGCTTTAATAACTTTGGCTGATCAAAACGGAAATATAGCTGTTCCTGATCATAGCCATAATATAGCTCCTCCAAACTTTCTCCGCTGGCATGCATAGCTCCACCAACAGCAAGATCAATGCGCCCGGCAGCCAGCCACTCAAAATAATCTCCCATTCGGCCATCAATCTGCGGGGTAAAACAGGCCGTTGGTTCAAACCCAACCACTTTCTTCTGTATTGGTTTAATTGCCTGATGCAAACGCGCTGGGACAGGCAATCCCTTCAGGTGATATAACCCTTCCAGATGGAGCCTGAATAATCGATCGAATATATCAGCCTGAGCCGTCGCGTGTTCATCACCGAACCACCAGAACCAGTCACTTCCTTCTGCCCGCAGAAGTTCACGTACCAGTTCACTTAACGGCTCTTCAGGATGTGCTAGGGCATAATTGACTTCATCACCAAGAACCCCTTTCCGAGTCTGCTGCAATAATTCCCAGGCACGGTTTTCCTCAGGGTGCCCAATCCAGGTGGTAAAGTCTGAGCGAATCCAGGATCCTGCGGCTAACCGGTTCAAGGGAATCGGTTGGCTCTTGGCCAAAGCACCCTGAATCGTCGCCATCTCCAGCAGTGGATCCTGTTGTAAAGCAAGGTAAAAGTCACGCAGGAACGGATAACCATTGTCAGGATATCGCTCCCAACAGTTTTCACCATCGAGAATAATCGCCACAGTCCCCCCGGGAGCCTGCCTGGCAACCCGTTGCAACCGTCTCATCAAATCATTGACTGCTTCAGCTGTCTCCCATCCAGCGTAAAGAAAACCAATCCGGTCAGACAACTCACGATCCCGGAACAATAAAGGTAAATCATTGTATTGATAGATTTTATATAGATTGCTGCGCATTGTCAGCCCGCCATCAAGGCTCCGTGCCAGAATATCTTCATCCGTTGCCGCCCAGAGGGCGCCCTCTTCTTGCAACAACTTTACCGCATCGGCACTGACGCCACCTTCAGCAGGCCACATGCCGCGTTGGCGCTCACCAAAAATTCGTTCGGCAGTCCGTAAGCCTTCACGAACCTGCAACCGGGCATCTTCTGGGTGGCGAAAATCAGCGGCTGGAAGTGGCAACCCGGGGCTGGGTTCCTGAGCCGTGTGTAGATCGCAGAGCAGTGGCAAAATTGGGTGGGCATAAGGGGTGACAGAAATTTCGATCTGGCCCGTCTCTTCCAATTGGCGATGGAAACCGATAACCCGTTTCAATTCATCGTTACAACACATCAACAACTGCTGTTTTTGCTCTTCGTGAAAATACTCTCCCTGCTGTAACAAAGCAGCCACAACAGTCGACTTTCTCCGCAGATGAGAACCTGTCCAGGCAAGCAGAAAACAAACCTGAAGATCAAGCAGATCTTGTTCGCTGAAACTCTGTGCATCGGGCTGGGGTCCAATACCACGGAGTTGATAAAGTTGATGATAACGACGGTTAGCAAAAATCTGTGTTTCTTCGTTAACAGAGAAAAACTGCTCGACCATAAACTGACGCTCAGGGTCAGATAGTTCTTTCGGAGATCGGGAAAGCAACTCCAACCAGCGATCTCGATCATCCCCGTTTGCATAACGTTCCAGTTGCTCCAGCAAGGATGGTACCAGATTGACCGTGACTCTGGCATCGGTCTCAACAATCGTCTCCAGCATTTCCCCGTAATCCTTCACTCCGTGCAACCAAGTCCAGGGAAGCAGGGTCTGCCCACTCACCGGATCCCGATAGTCGGGTTGATGCATATGCCAGAGAATACAAACTTTAAGGGGATTAGTATCTTCAGTTTTAGCGGCAACAGCTGCCATTCTATTTCCTTTTTCTTCTATGTCATCGACAAGTCGTTAATAGTGAACTATAAACATAATTATAGCCAGAAGTTGTCAGTTGAGTAATAAAATTATATCAGCTTTGCACAGTTGATGCTGCCCCATGATAAAGTCACTTGCCCTGCTGCCCAGCAACTGGCATAGTCCCGCCCATGCGAAAAAAAGCGTTCAATCTCTACTCAACCCACCTGAAGAAACATTTTGGTGGGAGAGTACACAAAATTTCAATTGATGCCGGTTTCGGCTGCCCAAACCGTCAAGGCGGGCGCGATGCTCATGGCTGCATCTTCTGTGATCCCAATGGCTCAGGTTCAGTTGGAATCGAACGCAGTGAACCGATCACGGTACAAGTCGAGCGTGCAAAAGAGTTAATGCGGAGAAAATACCGCGCCAAGTGGTTCATCGCCTATTTTCAACCCTTTTCCAATACCTTTGCTCCAGTCCCTCACCTGCGTGACTGCTACGATCAGGCTCTGGCAGTGGAAGATGTTGTCGGGCTAGCAGTCGGCACTCGTCCCGATTGTCTACCAGAACCAGTTATAGATCTTCTGGAAGAATATCACCAGAAAACCGACTTATGGCTAGAGTTGGGTCTCCAAAGCATCCACGACAAAACTCTCGACTATCTACAACGCGGACATGATTACGCTTGTTTTCTCGATGCTTATCAACGTGCCAAGCAGCGAGACATACGCGTTTGTGCCCATGTAATACTTGGACTCCCCGGCGAGAATCGCGAAGATATCCTGGCAACAGCTGATGAGGTTGCACGGTTGAAGGTTGATGGGATCAAGCTCCATCTCCTCCATGTTCTCAATGGAACCACCTTGGGTGAATTATACAAACAGGGTCAGGTTCCGATATTGGAAATGGGAGAGTACGTTGAACTGGTCGTTGATTTCATCGAACGGTTGCCTCCAGAAACGTTGATCCACAGGCTGACTGGCGATGGCCCACGTGATATCTTGCTGGCACCAATCTGGTCGATAAATAAGTGGGAAGTCCTCAATGCCATTGATGATGAATTAGAACGACGTGGGTCAAACCAAGGAGACAAATACAAGGAGTAGGGGCGTACGCTCCACAGTAGCGGAGATGGATCTTACCAAAAACCGCTCAGGAGCGGATTGAGGTGGACACTTCGATATCTGAACTCTCCACAGGTGGGGTTGCCCCACTCCAGGAAATCAGCATTAACGATGCCCAAACAATACTAATGAGTAAAATCATCAAACGAAACATAGCGCGCAACCTAGCAGAAGAAATAACCTGAATCAACCATATATAGGTCATTGTGAATAAATAATGTTCGATCTCAACAGTCTCAACCCGCAACAGCGTGAAGCCGTCACCCACAATAAAGGTTCTCTGCTACTTTTGGCCGGAGCCGGATCTGGGAAAACCCGGGTTATTACCTGCCGTATCGCCCACCTGAGACAACAGGGAGTTCCCGCTGAACAAATTCTTGCTGTCACATTTACTAACAAAGCAGCCCGAGAAATGGCTGAACGGGTGCAGGAAATGATAGGCCGAAGCTCTGCCAAAGGAATGGTGATCGCAACCTTTCACTCCCTGTGTGTCAGAATTCTCAAAACCCATATCAACCGGCTGGGATTCAAAAAGAATTTTTCCATCTATGCCGCCGCCGACCAGCAACGTCTAGTGCGAGACTTACTACGTGAAATTGGTGCAGAAAACGGTTCCTCCGATGCCGATCAAGTTCTCTGGCGAATTAGTTCAGCAAAAAACCACCTGATATTTCCAGATCAGTATCAGCCCGATGGCCGAGACCCAATCTCATCTCTGGTCGCCACAATTTATCCACGCTATCAGAAATCCCTTAAAGCTTTCAACGCCGTAGATTTTGATGATCTATTGATGTTTACGGTACAGCTTCTAGAACAGTACCCTGATCTGCAAAAACACTATTGTGAGCGTTTTCAGTATCAAATGGTGGATGAGTATCAGGATACCAACCCGGTTCAATATCGATTATTAAAATTACTGGCAGGTGGTCACAGCAACTTGTGCGTCGTTGGTGATGATGATCAATCGATCTATGCTTTTCGCGGTGCCGATATCGCTAACATTCTCGATTTCGAACACGACTTCCCTGACACCAAGGTGATCAAACTAGAGCAGAATTATCGCTCAACCGGAAATATTCTTGCTGCTGCCAATGCTGTCATAAAAAACAACCAGAAACGAAAAGAAAAGGTACTCTGGACCGATAGTGGTGCTGGAGCCAAAATCGAATATCTACTTTGTGAAGATGGCGAGGATGAAGCCCGTCAAGTCATGGAGAAAATCCATGCAGAAAAATATCGACGCAACCTCAACTACGGCGATTTTGCGATTCTCTACCGTACTAATAGCCAGTCACGTGCCTTTGAAGAACAGCTGCGCTACGAAAATATCCCTTATGTTCTGATCGGTGGTCAGCAGTTTTTTGATCGCAAAGAAATCAAAGACGTTGTTGCCTACCTGAAGACGATTCAGAACCCGGCAGATGAGGTTAACTTGCTGCGAATACTCAATTACCCTAAGCGTGGCATTGGCGAAAGCAGTATTGACCGAATTATCCGCTATTCATCTGATAAAAATATTTCTCTCTGGAATGTCCTGCAACAGGTTAATCAAGTTCCCGAGATGAATGATCGAACCGCAACGGCATGTGGCTCATTTGTCGACCTGATCCAGCGCTACCGAAAACACTTTAAGCAACCACTCCGGCTACTCGAAACCCTTCAGGAATTCTTGATTGAGCTTAAATTGGCTGCTGAGATCTATCGGCAAGAAAAAGATCCTCAGGTTGCCAAACGTCGGGTAGAGAATCAGGAAGAGTTGTTGAACAGCATGTCAGTCTATCTGGAACGAACCCCGCAACCGGATCTTGCTGGTTTTTTGGACAGAATTTCTCTATTTGATGATGAGAACCTCGGAAAAAACGACAAAGAGAGCAAGCTGAAACTTGATGCCGTGACCTTGATGAGTTTACATTCAAGCAAAGGCCTTGAATTTCCAGTTGTCTTTCTAACTGGGATGGAAGAGGGTTTTCTACCGCATAAAAAATCGATCTATGAAACCTTTGATATTGATGAAGAACGACGTCTCTGCTACGTCGGAATAACCAGAGCGAAACAACAGCTATTTCTCCTGGGAGCTCAACAGCGGCGCAAATACGGAAAACTTGAACAACGCGAAGCAAGTCGCTTCCTTAGTGAAATTCCAGAGGATTTGCTGCAGAAATCCACGGGGGAGAAACCACGTAGCAGTAATCCAGATGAGGAAGCAGCAAGTGCCAACAGCTTTTTCGATAATATCGGTCAGATGTTCGGCGATTAATTGATTGAAAAAGAAATACAAAGAGGAGAAAAATTATGTCAATGATTAAAGTTACTTTTCCTGGTGGAACAAAGGTCACAGCAAATTTTGAAAATTTCGAAGTTGCAACTGACCAGCCAACAGATGAGGGGGGAATGGGAAGTGCCCCGGAACCCTACATGTTGTTTTTATCCTCCATCGTCACCTGTGCCGGTTTTTATGCACAAAGCTTCTGCCGCCAGCGTGAAATCTCCACAGAAGGGATGACCATGTCTTTGGATATTGAACGTAATCCAGAAACACGCCGCCTGGAAAAAGTAAAAATGGCTATCCAACTTCCTGACGGTTTCCCGCAAAAGTACCAAAAAGCCATTATTCGCGCCGCCGGAATGTGTTCGGTCAAAAAAGCAATTGCAGATCCACCAGAATTTGAGCTCATCACAGAATAGAAGTAGCCAGTTCATTAATAGCCCGACAAACTGCTAGCGGTAGATATTAGCTCAAAAATACCTTCAATATCTACCGCAGCTCATTTCACCTCTCACCTCCAGAACATCACACCTTCCGTGACTCCCGAATTATCCACTTGTTTTCCGGATAATTGGTGATTAACTATAGTTATGGCTCATATTTTTCACCCCATCAAAACACTTGAATTCACGGAGATCGCAAGAAATGTATGACGTCATCATCATCGGTGGTGGAATCGTTGGATGTGCACTGGCTCGTGAGTTATCTCGCTATAATCTACGTCTTGCCCTCCTTGAAAAAGAAGTTGAGGTCGGCTTTGGAACCAGCAAAACCAACTCGGGAATTATCCATGCGGGACACCATTCCCCGCCCGACACCTTGAAAGGACAATTTGAATGGTCTGGAAACCAACAATGGGCTGATCTTGCCCAAGAGTTGAAGTTCGGCTTTAAACAGATTGGTGAATTACTCATTGCTCATAAGCATGAGGATTTGCAATATTTGGAAGACTTGAAAAAGCAAGGGGATGCCAGAGGTGTGACCGGCCTTGAAATCTGGGGACAAAAACGGATACGAAAAGAGGAACCCAATCTCAGCCATACCATACTTAAAGCTCTCCACGCTCCGACAGCTGCCGTTATCAACCCTTATGAAGCCTGTTTTGGTCTGATTGAATGTGCCAGACAAAATGGACTTGAACTTTTCTGCAACCACCCCGTGCTATCTATCAAGAAGGGAAAGAACAACTTTTCCCTTGAAACACCACAGAAAAATTTCACAACCCGCATCATTTTGAATGCTGCGGGTTTATTTGCCGACTGTATCGCAGCAATGGTCGAGGCGAATAATTTTTCAATTTCACCTCGCAAAGGAGAAGAATACCTCCTCGACAGACGTCTTCAGGGAATTGTCACCCATCTAATTTTTCCACCCCCCTCAACAACCAGCAAAGGTGTTCTCATCATTCCGACAGTCGATGGTCCAATCATGGTTGGTCCCACGGCAGAAGACATCGATAATCGTGAAGACCTGTCGACCAGCTATTCCGGAGCAGATAAAGTCTTCGCAGCGGTTCTTAAATCGTGCCCGTCGATCTCTGAACGAGACACAATTACCGAATTCGCCGGGTTGCGAGCTGTATCGGAAAACAACGATTTTATTATCGAGTTATCACCTGTCATAAATTTCTACAATATTGTCGGGATTCAATCTCCGGGGCTGACCGCAGCACCAGCAATTGCGATATACGTCACCGAAATACTCCGAGACAACGGACTGTCTCTAGTGAGAAAACAGATCTGGAAGGCAAATATTGATGGTCCTCCCCATTTTGCTGCAATGTCACCCGAAGAACGTGAAGCAGCTATCGGTGAAGACCCGGCATATAGCCGAATTGTCTGCCGCTGTGAATTAGTGACAGAAGCCGAAGTTCTTTACGCAATCAAGCATGGTGCACGCACCCTTGACGGAGTAAAATTTCGGGTTCGAGCTGGAATGGGGCGCTGTCAGGGAGGGTTCTGCACAACGCGGATTATGGATCTTCTTGCTCAGGAATCAGGGGTTCCCCTGACTGAAATCACCAAACGCGGGTCAGGCTCAGAGATTTGCATCCCACGCCATGATATCATTCCCATAGAGGATCACAGATGAAAAATCAATTGCAGAAAAACTATGCTGTGGTCATCATTGGCGGAGGTCCAGCCGGACTTGCTGCGGCACTCGGTGCACGTGAGGCCGGAGCAGAACACGTTCTGATTATTGACCGTGAAGTTGAAACCGGCGGGATCCTTAACCAATGTATCCACAGTGGCTTTGGATTACACTATTTCAAAGAAGAGTTGACAGGCCCTGAATATGCGGAACGATTCAGCCAACAAGTTCTATCAAGCAAAATTGAACTCCTCACCGATTCTTACGTACTCAATATTACCCCAGATTTAAAGCTCGAAGTTATCAGCAGAAACCATGGATATTTGAATCTGCAAGCCAAAGCCGTGGTTCTGGCCATGGGTTGCCGTGAAAGAACCCGTGGAGCTATTCGGACACCTGGATTCAGACCTGCCGGAGTCATGACAGCAGGACTGGCACAAAAGATGGTCAATATGAAAGGAGTTCTCCCCGGTCGACGGGTTGCAATCCTCGGATCGGGAGATATAGGGATGATCATGGCACGCCGACTGGTTCTGGAAGGATGTCAGGTTGTTGGTGTTTTTGAACTACATCCTTATTCAAGTGGGTTGAGCAGAAACAAAGTTCAATGTCTGGATGATTTTGATATCCCGCTGCACCTTTCAACCACGGTCGCTTTTATTCATGGACGAAAGCGTGTGGAACACCTGACGATTGCACCGGTCACAACTCAATATGTTCCCAATCTCAATCAATCATGGGATGTCAAATGTGACACTCTGCTCTTTTCCATTGGCCTGATTCCAGAAAATGAACTTTCAGCCAGACTCCGCATAAAAATGGATCCATCAACCGGTGGTCCTCAGGTCAACAGCACCATGGAAACATCTTTACCCGGAGTTTTTGCCTGCGGCAATGTTCTTCACGTGCATGACATTGTCGATTTTGTTTCAGAAGAATCTCTACGTGCCGGCCGATTTGCAGCAGAGCTCGCACTTGGAATGCGTCGTCCCGGTGATAATATTGCTCTTTATCCTGGAGAGAATATCGCATCCTGTGTCCCCCACTCCCTTTCTTCTGACAGAGAACAAATAATTTATCTGCGTGTCAAACAACCAGTAAAAAACGCCACCTTGTCAATTGGAGATCGATACGAAAAAAAATTCAAAAGATTAATCCCCTCAGAAATGGTCAAACTGACTCTCCCTCCCAAGATTCTAGACCATTTTTTTGGTGAAAGGCTGAGGATTGAAGTGTCATCTGGGGAGGCTGAATAATGATAAAAAAGAATCTCACCTGTATTAGCTGTCCGATGAGCTGTCAATTGGAGCTCACAATTGACAATGGGGAAATTCTGCAAATTACCGGGAACGGGTGTAAAAATGGAGAAACCTATGCCAGGCAAGAATTCACTAATCCTCAAAGGGTAGTTACAACAACTGTCGCCTGTCATTCTGGTCTTTGGCCTCGACTTCCAGTCAAAACCGTCGCAGCAGTACCGAAGGATAAAGTCGCCCACGTTGTCAGAGCTTTGCATGGTGTTGAGGTGGAAGCTCCCGTTCAGCTGGGACAAGTGATTATGGAAAATGTTGCAAAAACAGGGGTAGCAGTCATTGCAACCCGCAGCCTTCCTCAAACAAGGCTTAATAACTCTTGCGAAAACCCATAAAATGAGTTGGTTGGCACAACATCCGAGCAAAAAAAATTGTAGATATGCTACAATCTTCAAATCATTTTGGTATAACCATTTTTTTGGCAAATGCCACCTTCAGACTAACAGTTAAACCCCTTTCAACACCAATTCTGTGAGGCTATTTACATGCGTATGATCCTGTCGTTATTACTACTTTCTCTGTTATTTTGTAACATCAGTTTAGCTTCAACACCGCGAGTTCTTTTCGACCAAGGACACAAACAAGCTTTTACAGTTGAAAAGAGTGGACCATTACAACTCAGTCAATTCGCTGCTAAATTTCGCAACAGTGGCTGGCAGGTCGACTCAACGGATACACTGCTGACTTCGCAAACACTGACAAACGTCAAGGCCTTGGTCATATCAGGAGCCTTCCACCCTCTTCAGAAAAGCGAAATTGAGGCAGTCAAAGGGTTTGTTGAACAAGGCGGGAATCTTGTTGTTATGTTGCATATTGCTACCCCACTTATTCCATTACTAGAAACCCTTGGAGTCGCCTCAGCAAACGGGGTTGTCCGGGAACATGAAAAAAAACAAGTCATCAACGACCAGCCCCTCAATTTCAAAACCACAACACTGAAAGAGCATCCCTTAACTAAAGGGCTATCACACCTTTCATTGTACGGCAGCTGGCCACTACTCCCTCTACGTGATGGAGTGCAGATTATTGCCAGCACCAGCCCCACTGCTTGGGTCGATCTTAATCGAGACAATTCTCTTTCAGCAAAAGATGCCGTTCAGGAATTTGGACTTGTTGTCGCCGGTACGATGGGTAAAGGACAATTTGCTGTCTTTGCCGATGATGCAATGTTCCAAAATAATTTCTTCAAAGGGGAGAATGAAAAGTTGGTTGATAATATGAGTCGTTGGATGAATCAATAATAGCCTTGTCTCTCCGTAACAAGAGAGGGCATCACTTAATTTGAAACGGTAGCATGCAAATCATCCAAGGTCAGAATAGCTTCAATATCCCGCCGCTGCGATTTATTGATGATCACAGCAGCCCCCACAAGAGTTGCTCCAGCTTGGGAGAGGATTTCTTCAATCGCTTTCAGGGTTGACCCTTTAGCAAAAAAATCATCGACAAACAAAACTTGATCTTCTTGATCCAAGACTTCTCTGGAAACATACAACGTGGTCGATTCCTGCTTAGTAAAAGAATAACTGGCAGCTGCAAAATATTCGGGCATGGTGATGGGTCGCTTCTTTTTAGCGTAGACAAATGGAACTTCCAGTTTTAAAGCAACGGCTTGAGCCAACATGATGCCGCTGGTTTCTGCCGTGAGAATCTTGGTGATTGAGGAATTAGAAAAACGAGCAGCGATATCATCACCCAGCAGGTGAACCAAAACCGGATCGACCATATGATTGAGAAACTGATCAACTTTGACGATCTGCCCCTTTATCTCGCCATCCTGATGAATACGCTCCAGCAAAACCTCAGCAGCACTCATTTTCGATCCTCCCGATCATAGGGCAGACCCAACCCTTCCGGTTGCTGACTGGCTCCTTTTTGTAATCGCTGAGTAGAAATAACCAAAACCAGAATCGTGAAAAAGTAGGGTAACATCTGCAGAATATGTGCACTAATCGTTGTTCCCATCGCCTGAAAGCGTAACTGCATTGCCGTAATCCCACCAAATAGATAGGCTCCCAACATCGCTCGCGGACTTGACCATCCAGCAAAAATAACCAAAGCCACTGCAATCCAGCCACGCCCTGCCGACATATTCTCAATCCACATCGGGGTGCTTGCAAGGCTCAAGTAGGCGCCGCCAATACCAACAAAGCCAGATCCAACAGTCACCGCAAAAAATCGGTATTTACTGACCGAAAAACCACAAGTATCTGCTGCCGCAGGATTTTCTCCAACACTACGAACTCCCAATCCCCAGCGGGTTCGATAAAAGAAGAACCAGATCAGAAAAACCAACAGAAAGCTGAAATAGATCAACACATCTTGATTGAAAAAAGCTTTGCCAACGATGGGAAGTTGACTTAATCCTGGAATTGCAACTCGCTTAAACCCAACAATGGTCAAACCAACCATTCCCTTACCAAACAGTGCGGTCACCCCGACCCCAAACATCGTCAAGGCGAGTCCACTGACAATTTGATTGCCACGCAACTGAACAGTAATCAAGGCATGAATACTTCCAGCAATAAAGGTTGCACAGAAAGCTGCCAGCACCCCAATCAGAAGCGAACCACTGAGATAAGTCCCAGAAAACCCAGCTAAAGCACCAATCAACATCAGCCCTTCAATACCAAGATTAATAATCCCGGCACGTTCATTGATAATCGCACCCAAGGTGGCAAACAAAATCGGGGTTCCAGCTCGTACGGTTGCATCAAGTAATATCTCAAGCATGAACAACCCCCTTGATTAACTTAACCCGATAAATGATGAAAAAATCTGAGGCAAGAAGGAAAAATAGAATCAACCCCTGAAAAGCGTACACAAAAGCGACAGGCAATTGCCATAAAAGCTGTAAACTATCACCACCGACCAGCAACACCCCCATCAGGAAAGAAACGATAACAACCCCGATAGCACTACGCTTGGCCAACCAGGCAATAATGATTGCCGTATAGCCATAGCCTGGAGATATGCCATGTTGCAGGCGATGCTGCAATCCTGCAACTTCACTGAACCCGGCAATACCAGCAATAGCGCCACTGAGAAACAGAACAAAAAAGATTGCCATTCCGGTATTCATCCCGGCATATTTTGCCGCCCTTTGATTGCTGCCAATGACTTTTATTTCATACCCCCAAACAGTTCGTTCAATGAACAGATAAAGAACCAAAGCACAAAATAGAGCGAGAAAAAAACCACTGTGCATCCGGGTATCAAAATACTCGGCCAATCGGGCAGTATCACTGAATTGAGCTGTTAAAGGAAAATTGAACCCCTTTGGATCTTTCCAGGGACCATAAATCAGGTAATCAACCCAGAGAATAGCGATATAATTCATCAACAAAGTGACAATAACTTCATTGACTTGCCAGCGCGCACGTAAAAAACCTGCGACTCCGGCCCACATACCTCCACAGAAAAATGCCGCAAAAAACATTGCTGTCATCATTATCCAGTGGTTTTGAATCCCAGAGAAAAGAGCCACCCAGGTCGCCCCCATGGCACCAATATAAATTTGCCCTTCTGCACCGATATTCCAGATCTGCATCCGGAAAGCCAGACTGACTCCTAGTCCAGCAAAAATCAGCGGGGTGGTTTTGACCAGAGTTTCGGACAAACCATAAACAGAGCCGAGCGCTTCTATGATAATTTCACGGTAGGCATCCAGAGGGCTGACACCACTGGCAAGTAACAAAAAGCCAGCAACAAACAACGCAATTCCAATTGATGCAATCGGTGCGCTGAAACGGAGCAAGGCGGAAGAAATTTCCCGGCGTTCAATCACCAGTTTCATGCTTTATCTCCTGGAGTTTCTCCGCTCATCATTAAACCAATTTCTTCCCGGGTAGTTTTTCGCGGATTAACATAGCCAATCAGCTTCCCACGAAACATCACAGCAATCCGGTCACTGAGCTTGAGTAGCTCATCAAGATCTTCGGCGATCAGGATTGTACTCATGCCTCGATCAGCACCATCAGCAATCACCTTGTGAACATATCCTGCACTGCCGATATCGAGACCACGGGTCGGATATAGAGCAACAAGAACCGCCGGATGTTCAGACAATTCTCGTGCAATAATAACTTTTTGTATATTTCCACCCGATAAATAGCGAACCGGTGTCCCATCAGGACCACTTTTGATGGCAAATTGTTCAATTTTCTCTTCCGCATTCTGCCGGATCGCTTTTTTATTCTGAAAGATCCAGTTGCGGAAGGAACCACTCTTAAAACTCTTCATGATGAGGTTTTCGTCAACACTCATATCGGGAGCAATGCCAATACTTTTACGGTCTTCTGGGATATGTGCAATACCAGCAATGTAGGAATACCTGGCATTACTGTTCGTAATATCTTTCTGTCTTGCCAAGATACGCCCCTGATTGGTATTTTTCAGCCCAGTCAAGACTTCAGCTAACGCTTTTTGACCATTTCCGGCAACACCTGCGATGCCGAGAATTTCACCTTTTTTCAATTGCAGATTAAAATCATCCAGATCAGACATGCCACGATCATTGCGAACCGATAAGTTCTGAATATCAAGAACAATTTCATCGGACATCTGCAATGTTTTCTGCCATTGAGGGACTTTATCCCTACCAATCATCAAAGATGCAAGCGTTGATTCATCAAAATCACCGCGAGTCCGGGTGGCAATACTTCGCCCTTTCTTAAGGATGGTCACACGATCAGAGATCTCCATCACTTCACGCATTTTATGAGAAATAAAAATAATACTTTTTTCTTGTTGTTTTAATTTTCTCAAGACATTGAAGAGTCGATCTGCTTCTTGGGGAGTAAGAACAGCGGTCGGTTCATCCAGAACCAGCAACTGACAATCACGCATCAATAATTTTATCAGTTCAATCCACTGCTGTGCCCCAATGGAGAGCCTCCAGACAGGAGTATCTAAATCTAGATCAAGATCAAATTCGTCAATAAGTTTCTGGATTTTCTGTTTATAGGTTTTTCTGCTGTAAAAATTGGGGATATTGTCGAGTGCCAGAAGGATGTTTTCAAAAACCGAGTGAGCTGGAACCAGCATAAAATGCTGGTGAACCATACCAATACCACAGGCGAGAGAATCACGCGGGCTGGTAAAATGAATCTGTTCCCCAGCAATTCTTATCTGTCCCCGGTCAGGATGATAGAGCCCAGTCAGCACATTCATCAGAGTGCTTTTACCAGCACCATTTTCACCCAGCAAAGTATGAATCTCTCCACGAGCAACAGAAAAAGAGACGTCATCCAGAGCAATCACTCCAGGAAAAGTCTTACGGATATTTTCGAAATTTAAAATATCAGTCATATGACAATCAATATAGATGCTTTCGCACAAAGAATGATGAAATGACAACACCATCAAAAAAGGCACGCTGTAAGGCGTGCCCTTTTTGAGATTGACTAAATCTACTTGGAAATTGTTCCCTGAACACCCTCAACAAAATAGTTCATACCAAGGAGTTCACCATCTTTGGGAGTTTGGCCTGCAGCAACAACAATCTTGCCACTCTGATCTTTGATCGGACCAGCAAAGGGATGAAGGGATCCAGCCTTGATAGCATTCGTCTTTTCTGCCACCAGAGCCTGAACAGCAGCAGGAACCGCACTGCTGAACTCCGCCAATCGAACCAGATCTTCTTTCATACCCCACCAGATCTGCTCAGACTTCCAAGTACCATTATGAACTTCTTCAGCCAGCTTGGTGTAAAGAGAACCCCAATTCCAGACAGGAGCCGTCAGGAAAGCATTGGGAGCAAAGCTGCGCATATCAGAGTTATAACCAATAACGTAGGCACCACGCGCTTCAGCAGCCTGCATCGTTGCCGGAGCATCCTGATGCATGGTGAGAACGTCTGCACCTACATCCAATAAGCTGTCAGCAGCGTCACGTTCGACACCTGGATCAAACCAAGTTTGAGTCCAGACGACCTTGACTTCAGCTTTTGGGTTGATGCTTCGTACACCAAGGGTAAAAGCGTTGATTCCACGAATCACTTCTGGAATCGGGAAGGCAGCAACATAGCCGATAATATTCTTCTTGGTCATTTTACCAGCAACAATACCTGACAGGTAACGAGGCTCATACATCCGGCCAAAGTAAGTCCCAACATTCTCTGCGGTTTTAAAACCGGAACAATGCATAAACACAACATCTTTATTCCGCTTTGCAACATCAATAGTTGCATCCATGTAACCAAAACTGGTAGTGAAAATCAGATTGTGACCTTTGCGTACCAGGCCATTGATAACGCGAGCTGACTCCGCACCTTCAGGAACTGTTTCAATAAAAGTTGAAGGTTGTACATAGGATAGTTGTTCCATCTCCTGACGTCCTTGGTCATGGGCGTAAGTCCAGCCAGCATCACCGACAGGACCGACATAAATAAAACCAGGCTTGATCTCTTTTACGGCAGAAACAGCAAAGACATTGCCGGAAAAACAGATGGCCAGAATGACCAGCAGAAGCAGGGCAGCTTTCTTCATTGGATTGTGCCTTTCTCGTGATAAGGGAAAGTAGATTGAAAAAGTATTTTTTAGACTAGACCAGCGAGAGTGTCAAGAAGTCCCCGTTAATCTTGAGTCAAAGAGTAATGATGCAATATTCAATCATTGAGACAATAAAATGACCCTCTGTCTCTGATTTATTCATTGTAATTTGCTAGTGATATTATCCTGCAACCAGTGCGAATCCCACCACTCAATTGGTTGAACGGGAACTCCAGAAACAAAAACCCCCAGATGAAGATGGTCACCGCCAGCCAAACCGGTTGTACCACTATTGCCAAGAACTTGTCCCCGTGTCACCATGTCTCCCTTTTGCACATCTAGTTGGCTCATATGTGCATAGAGCGATTGCAATCCAAGGCCATGATCTATGACGACACAAAAACCATAGATTCCCATGTACTCTGCCCAGACAACCTCGCCAGAATTACCCGCAACCAACTCATCTTGTGCGACCGAGGCAAGGTCATGACCGAGATGAACCTGCCGATCAACTTCCTTCCCCTTGTAATAATATGTTCGGTAGTCGGCAAACACCGCTTGAGTTGCCGCCTTAGGTTGCCGGAGAAAAGCGCCATCCCAGAGAAGTGTCTCAGCGGTCTTCTGACCTAGCTCAGCAATTTTGTCCCGATTTTCCTGGCGAATAGTTTGATTAACATAGAGAAAAATTTCAAGTGGAGTTCCGGGGTTTGGCACCTGAGATTCAAGCTCTGGAGCTTTCATGGTGAGAAAACCATCAGAAACATTGATTTTTCTGTGGCGAAATTTCTTATTTTTAGCACGGTAGTAAATTCCGGTAGGACGTTCGTTTCCAGCAAGATCACGGGCGACTATACGGGGAATAAAATCCTTTTCCTTTACGTTATAGGGATAAGCAAAAAGACAATTATATTCCCCTGATTCCTGTTGATAAGCAGGGAAAAAATAGTCACCAAATTGGATACCAGCCTTGTCAACATCTTCATTGACGTTAAAAACAACCAACCCACTTCCCCCCTTGGTCAGGTTGTGGGCTTTGCTTAGAACTGAAATAATTGGTGGGCGGCTATCATAAGTAAGAGTAAATATCTGCTGGCTAGTATTTCCTTTTCCAAGGTGGTATATCGATTGATCAGTTGTGGTCACCTCAATCTGCAATATACCTTGCTGCAACTTCAAACCAACTAGGTCAAGATCAAGTGTTGTCGTATCTGTCTGCAAAGGAAAATCACGCTTTAGCAGCGGGATCCTGTTACTGCCCTGAATCACCACGACTTCAGCGTTTTTGATTCCCATCCCAGAATCATTGATATTCAAAACGGTTTTCGTATTATGTGAAATTGAGCCGCTTTCTGGAGTTAGAGTCAATTGTGGAGCTTCAGTATCACGAAAATAGAATATTCCAGCAGCAACCAAGCCAACAACAATCAATAATAAAAATAATTTTTTCAGTGTTTTCAAGACTAAACCTCGTTCATAGAAAATCTCGACCGACAATCGAAAAGGTATGTATTTTTAGAAATTCAGGGCAGCCGGTTGGCTACCCTGAATGGAAAAATTGATTGTCGGGTGTAACCCCATATTTGTCAAGCGAATCAAGCGTGAATAGCTTCTTTGTTCACCGCCAGGGCAGCTTCTTTGAGCGCCTCTGCTAAGGTCGGATGGGCATGACAAGTCACTGCCAGATCATGAACACTACCAGAAAAAGACATCACCGTCGTTGCTTCGGCAATCAGTTCTGATGCCTGTGGGCCAACAATGTGAATACCGTGAATTCTTCCTGTATCTGGGTCAGCCAGGATCTTGACAAAGCCATCGCTCATACCGGTACAAAGGGCACGGCCACTCGCAGCAAAGAAAAACTTTCCTCCCTTATAGGGGATATTTTCTTCTTTCAATTCGGCTTCATTTTTTCCAACTGTTGCGACTTCAGGCCAGGTATAGGTCACAGCCGGAATAACCTGATAGTTGAGAGCCGATTTTTGTCCCGCCAGCCTTTCCGCAAAGACAACACCCTCTTCGCTGGCTTTATGAGCCAACATCGGACCGGGGATCAAGTCACCGATAGCATAAATCCCAGAAACAGCGGTCTGGTAATTTTCGTCAACATCCAGTTGTCCCTGCTTATTTGTCTGCAAGCCCACAGCTTCAAGCCCGAGTCCCGTTGTTTGAGCACGCCGCCCGGTGGCAACCAACACCTTGTCGCACTCCAGTTGCTGTTCCCCTTTTGCAGTTGTCAGCGTTGCCAAAATACCTACGTCAGTCGTTTCAATCTTATCAAGCCGAGTTTTAAGCAAAATATCGAGACCCTGTTTCTTCAGGCTACGCTGTAATGTTTGCGCTACTTGGGAATCGGCTTGAGGAAGAATCTGCGGCAGCATTTCCACGACCGTGACTTCTGCACCGAGTCGACTCCAGACCGAACCCAGCTCCAGACCGATCACTCCACCACCAACAACCAGTAAGCGCTTCGGAACTTCCTTCAAGCTGAGGGCTTCTCGTGCACTGATAACTGATTTGCCATTGAAAAGCAGATGCGGCAGCTCAATCGCCTCACTGCCGGTCGCCAGAAGAATAACTTTTCCAAAAAGCTCTTGAGACCCTTTGCTGCTAGTAACCTTGACTTTTTTATTTGAACCGGCATTCTCCAACAACTCTGCCTGTCCAGTGATCGAAGTTATTTTGTTCTTTTTGAACAGCCCGGCAATACCACTGGTTAATTTATCGATAATCCCGGTTTTACGAGACATCAACTGTTCCAAATTCAGCTTGGCTCCAGTGACTTCAATTCCATGGTCTGCCAATTCGTGATCAAGCCTGGCAAAATGTTCACTCGATTCAAGTAACGCTTTACTAGGGATACAACCCTCATTCAGACAGACACCGCCCAAAGCTGAGCGTTTTTCGATGACAACAACAGAAAATCCAAGTTGTGCCGCACGAATTGCCGCAACATATCCGCCAGGACCAGCACCAATCACTATCAGGTCATATATCTGTTCAGACATTCTTTCTCCTTTTAGCTCAAACTTTTAGTAGCAGCGTTTCCGGATTGTCAATGTAACTTTTGACTTGCTTAAGGAAGCTGACAGCCTGCTGTCCATCAATAATTCGATGATCATAACTAAGAGCAATATTCATCATCGGGCGGATAACCACCTCACCATTCACAACGACAGCCCGATCTTGTATAGCATGCATTCCCAGGATAGCACTCTGCGGTGGATTAAGAATCGGGGTTGAAAGAACTGAGCCATAAATTCCACCATTACTGATGGTGAAGGTCCCATTTTGCAGTTCGTCCAAAGTCAGCTTGCCATCACTGGCACGCTGAGCAAAGTCACGAATAGTTTTTTCAATTTCATCAAAGTGTAGAGTATCAGCATTCCGAATTACTGGAACCACCAGCCCACGCTTGCTGCCGACAGCGACTCCAATGTCGTAATAATTATGATAGACAATGTCGTTGCCATCAATACTGCCATTGACCTCCGGATAAGGTTTCAAGGCTTCGGCACAAGCCTTAACAAAGAAAGACATGAAGCCCAGAGGGACACCATGTTTCTCTTGAAACAATTCTTTATAGTTGCTGCGCAGAGCCATGACCCGGCTCATGTCGATTTCGTTAAATGTAGTCAGCATTGCGGTGTCTTGCTTGGCACGCAAAAGATGTTCGGCAATTTTCTTACGCAGCTGTGACATTGGTACCCGAGTGATACGTTCAGAAGTTTCAGCTGGTACGACTGGCGGGATTACTGGCGCTGTCTGAGCCTCAACCGGAGCCGATTTTACTTCTTCTGCCTTAGCGGGGGGAATATCATCAACAAGGATCCGGCCATCACGGCCACTACCTTTTAAAGTCGATAGATCTATACCCCGTTCTGCAACCAACTTTGGAACCGCCGGATTCATCGATACTGGCTCTGTTGCAGTGTCAACTGGCTCCAACCCTTCACTGTTGCTTACTGCTGCAGGGGCGGTTGTAGCCGTTTCATCGATCTTGCCAATCACAGCACCAATTTTGACCGTTTCTCCCTGACCGACCAGAACCGTTAACGTTCCGGAAGCTTCAGCATTGAGTTCAACATTTACCTTTTCAGTTTCCAATTCCATGAGCAGGTCGTCTTTTTCGACATATTCACCATCTTTTTTGAACCATTCACCAATTTCCGCTTCGACAATTGACTCACCAACCTGAGGAACTATGATGTCCATATCAATCCTTATTTTGAGGGGGCAAAAGCACTATCTAAAATATGTTGCTGCTCAATTCGATGAATCCGGTTTGAACCAACGGCGGTACTGGCAGAACGCTTGCGTCCGATATATTCGGGTTCACGACCGATTAATTCACGCAACTGTGGACGCAGGTAATCCCAACCTCCAGCATTGGCAATTTCTTCCTGTACCCAACAATATTCAACCGATTTTTTGTATGGTTTGAGAATTTTTTTCAATAATTCTTTATGCAGCGGGTATATTTGTTCAATACGAACAATTGCGACATCTTTATGCTTGTCATCTAGACGTTGCTGCAGCAGATCATAATAAACCTTACCAGAGCAAAGCAGTACCCGGCGACATTTCTTGGCATCCAGATCATCGGCCAAAACTTCCTGAAAATGACCACTGGTCAGATCTTCCACCGTCGAGACACAAGCGGGATGACGCAGCAATGCTTTGGGCGTGAAAAGAATCAGCGGGCAACGATGTTGGGTCTTAACTTGCCGCCGCAACAAGTGGAATAATTGTCCAGGAGTACTGGTATTGACAATCTGCATATTATTGTCAGCACAAAGTTGCAGATAGCGTTCCATCCGAGCACTGGAATGTTCCGGTCCCTGCCCCTCGTAACCATGAGGAAGAAACATCGTAATTCCGCTCGGGCGATCCCACTTAGCCAAACTACTGGCAATAAACTGATCAATGATGACCTGAGCTCCATTGGCAAAATCGCCAAATTGAGCTTCCCATATCGTCAGATCATTCGGTGTCTCCACAGCGTAGCCATAATCGAAACCAAGAACTGCCATTTCTGAAAGCATACTGTTAAACACATCACAACGACACCCAGACTCCTTAGCAATATCTGCCAGTGGAGTATACTCCCTACCTGTTGCTATATCGTATAAAGTCGCATGGCGATGATTGAAGGTTCCACGCCGGGAATCTTGGCCAGATAAACGGATTGAAGTGCCTTCGTTCACCAAACTGGCCATAGCGAGAGCTTCACCAGTTCCCCAGTCAATACTTGTCTCTTCTGCAACAGCCTTATGGCGCTTTTTGAGGAGTGTTGTTATTTTTCGATGCGGTGAAAAATCATCAGGAACAGTCGTCAGGGAACCACTCAACTGCCGCAGTATTTCCCTATCAACACCAGTTTCGACAGGATCAAAACTGAACTTCCGTGAAACATGTACCCACTGCTGCATAAATTCTTCATGAAGCGGGCAGATTTCATGGCTCAAAGCCTCTTCCAGATTCTGATCAATGTCGTCCGCAATTGATTGAAATTCTTTTTCAGCGAACCCTTCCAGAAGAAGTTGGTTTTTGTAAATATCGGCGGTCAGTGGATGATTACGAATTTTTTCGTACATCAACGGTTGGGTGAAAAATGGCTCATCCCCCTCATTATGCCCATACCTGCGATAGCAGATCACTTCGATAACAACATCCTTGCGGAATTTTTGACGAAACTCGATTGCCATCGTTGCGGCCTGGATCAGTGCTTCTGGATCGTCGCCATGAACATGGAAGATGGGTGCCATCAACATTTTGGCGATATCGGTAGAATAGCAAGTGGAGCGAGCATCAACTGGCAGGGTGGTAAAACCAATCTGATTATTGATAACCAGATGCAAGGTGCCACCAGTTTTATATCCAGCAAGTTGAGACAAGTTGAGAGTTTCAGCAACGACTCCCTGCCCAGCAAATGCAGCATCTCCATGGATTAAGAGGGGCATGACTAATTGCTCACCATCCCCGTCAAGACGATCTTGTCGCGCGCGACACTTTCCCTCAACAACCGGGTTAACAGCTTCAAGATGACTTGGATTAGAGGCAAGAGAGACACGAACACATCCGTTGCTAAAGCAGCGGTCTGTGGAATAACCTTTGTGATACTTTACATCTCCCTCACCAACAATTTTACATCCTGCATTATCGGCAAATTCTGCAAACATATTCTCCAGTGGTTTTTTGAAAATATTCACCAGGACATTAAGCCGGCCACGATGTGACATACCAATAACAACATGCTGGAGTGAAAGCTCTGCTGCTTTTTCAACCAGATGGTCAAGCAGTGGAATCACCGATTCCGCCCCTTCAAGAGAAAAACGCTTTTGACCAACAAATTTGCGATGCAGAAAAGATTCGAACTTAGTCGCTTGAAGCAGCATTTTCATCGTCGCGAGCTTCTTTTCACGACTCAGGTCAGAACGCAAACGTGATTCTTCTGCATTCTGTTGCAACCATTGACGCTCTTTGAGATCCGTAAGATGCATAAACTCAAGGCCAAGAGAACGGCAGTAGGTCTGCTTTAAGACATCAACAATCTCTCTGAGGGGCGCTTCGGGAAGAATAAAATTATCTGTAGCAAAAGTGCGCTGTAAATCTTTTTCTTCCAACCCAAATTCAGAAATTTGAAGTTGAGGGTGATTTAGCTCACAAGGAGTTAAGGGATCAACACAAGCGTAAAAATGACCAATATCACGATAGCGACGGATCATCGATTGAACTGCAGCAGGCTTTCGATCTGGAACAGTGGAGGATTCATTTTCCATGCCCAGCTCAAACCCTTGAAAAAATGATCGCCACTCGTCTGGAAGCTGTTGAGGTTCTTCTTTAAAAATCTGGTACTGAGTTTCTATCCATTCAGGGCTGACATTATCAATAACACTCATACATAACTCTCAATTCATTCTGTGTATGGTTTAGTCACTCAAGAAACAAGACAAAGTATAAAGCAGTCAGTTGTTGTCTGCAATATAAGTAACAAAATAAAGGACATACAAAGAAAAAGTCAACTTAATTAAAATACGCAAACAAATCATTGACTTAAGATAAACAGGACTGCTATTCTGGGGGCGATATAAACAAACGAAAGGAGCAGAACATGGCAATGGAAATCTCTGGCTCTACGAATTTTGCAGCTCAAGAAATGGCAACCAACAAAACTCAAACAGGATTTGATGTTCTGACAAAAACCTTACAAAAAACCGAGCAGATGCAAACTGGAGAACAGCAGCGCCTGCAAATTGCAGAACAAACTGGAAAAGGACTGAACCTCGACGTCAAAGCCTAACTCCCATCAAGTTCCGATTGAAGCCCCGCACTGGTGATACATCAATGTGGGGCTTTTTTATACCTACCCAATAGTCAGCCCACAAGGGCGGCCATTTTTATTCAAGCGTACAAATGTCACTGAAATACTGAAGACTTCTTTTTCCTGTGAAGCGCCGGGTGCATCGGCAAAAACCACGACAGAATAGGTTGCAGAGGTTCTGCCCTGCTTTAATTTTTCCGTATGAAAACGGAGGATTGATCCATTTTCAACCCGATGTTTGAAACGACAGGCATCCATTCCGACAGTCACTAGATTACAAGCAGAATATTCCCGCGAAGCCGCCATCCAAGCATTTTCATCGACCCATTTCAGCATCACTCCACCAAACAGATAGCCATGGTGATTCAAATGTTCCGGACGAACTATAGTGAAGTTATCCATGAGCTTCCCCTTTGCTCGCATCATACTGCTCTTCTGCGTGATATGAAGATCGTACCAGTGGCCCCGCTTCTACATGGGCAAACCCAAGGGCAAGCCCTTTTTTGGCATAGTCAGCAAATTCTTGCGGTGATACATAGCGTTGAACCGGGTAGTGGTTCCGAGTTGGGGCAAGATACTGTCCCAAGGTCAACAACTTGCAGTCATGCTCACACAAATCGACCATCACTCGCAGGACTTCCTCTTCAGTTTCCCCCATCCCCATCATTAGACCTGACTTGGTAATAATATTAGGGTCGAGCCGATGAATGTCTGCCAGTAGAGACAGGCTACGCCGGTATTCAGCCTCAGGACGCACCTGCGAGTAAAGCCGAGGAATAGTTTCGACATTATGCCCAAGAATATCGGGCTTCTCAGCCACAATACTGGCAAGAGCCTCCTGATTTCCCTGTAGATCAGAAATCAAAAGTTCAATCCGACATTCGCTGGTTAATTTACGAATTTCTCTAATTAAATCTACAAATTGACTGGCTCCACCATCGCCAAGATCATCTCGGGTCACTGTGGTGATAACCGCATGTTTGAGCTCCAGCTCATAAATAGCTTTTGCCACTCTGGCCGGTTCTTGTGGATCAGGTCGTTCAAGTTGCCCACTAGCCACATTACAAAAACGGCAGTGGCGACTACAAGTATTGCCAAGGATCATAAAGGTTGCTGTACCTTGGCTCCAACACTCACCTTGATTCGGGCAAGCTGCGCTGCGACAAACAGAATTAAGACCATTAAGACGGTGATAACGATCTATCCTGGTATAATTAGCCCCCGCAGGAAACTTGACTTTGAGCCAGTCAGGCTTGCGAATATGGTTTTGATGCATCCTTCTTTTGCCTTTTCTGCCGATTAAATTACATAGAGAAACAAGCAGCAGTACGAACTTGGGTAAAATTTCGGAATAAAAAAAACAGAGCCCGATTGCATTAATGCAATCGGGCTCTGATAATTCAACCTAAAACGACTAAATTTTATACTTCTTCAAAGTCAGACTTGCCAACTCCACAAAGTGGACAGACCCAATCTTCCGGAATATCTTCAAAACTGGTTCCCGCCGCAATACCACTATCAGGATCACCTACAGCCGGATCATAAACATAACCACACACAACACAGACATATTGCTTCATTTGAGCCTCCTAGATTAAAATGCTATGGTAAAAAGTTCACTAAACTAAAACTTAGCAGTTTTGACTACCTATTACAATACGTGGTTATTTTTTTTCTGATCAAAGCAAAATTAATCATCGAGCATTTCCATAAGCGCATTGACGGTCTTCTCAATCCCCTCCGCCGCTTCACTTATATTGCTCGCAAGCATATAAGCAGGAGAGGTAATAATTTTGTTTTCCTTATCAATAACAAACTCACTAACCGGACAGGAAACATGCGTGGCTCCCATTGAAGAGACAGCCCCTGCTGTCTCGGCATCTGTGCCAATCGTAACCTGAGGATCCATTTTTTCGCTACCCAGAACTTTGGCAACAAGTGCAGGAGCAATACAGACTGCTGCCAGAGGTTTCTTTGACGCAACTATTTCTCGAATCAACCTGGCAACTTCAGGATGCACTTCACAGTCTGAACCCTTGAAAGCAAAATCGCAGAGATTTTTTGCAGCTCCAAACCCTCCGGGAATAAACAATGCGTCTAAATCGGTAGCCTTAATCTTGACAATATCACTGATTTCACCCCGTGCAATTCGTGCCGATTCTTCCAATACGTTACGATTGACTCCATCGACCGACTCACCCGTCAAATGGTTAACAACAGCTTGTTCCATATCGGGAGCCATACACACAACATCTGCTCCAGCACGGTCAAAAGCTAACAGAGAGATAACGGTCTCATGAATTTCACTACCGTCGTAGACACCACAGCCTGAAAGAATAACTCCTACTTTTGCCATGACAACCTCCGGATCAATTATTGTTAAACTGGATCAACAGATATCAAAAAAAGATATTTACAAAGCATAACAGAATAAATTCGAAATTCTCAGTTTCTGGGATAAAGAACTGCAATTCCATGGGCAATTTTTGTCCCAAGTGCTTTAAGCTGATGAGGTTCATTGGAATCCCAGTAGACCGAATCGCCAGGATTCAAAATGTAGGTTTCAACTCCGTGCTTTAACTCAACTTGTCCTTCCAGGATATAGAAAAATTCTTCTCCGGGATGACTCACCGGTTGTGCTTGGTCTGTCTGTGCTGGGTCAAATTCCACCAGAAATGGCTCCATATGTTTATGTTTTTTCCCATAAGCCAGTGAATGGTAGAAGTAGGGTTGCGGTGCACCCCCATGACTCGGACGACGATTCATACGATCCGCATCATCAGCTCGAACAATTAGACACTTTTGCGTGTTGGCTTCTTCCTCAAAAAAAGTCTGCAATGGCACTCGAAGAGCTTTAGCAATGCGAAGTAGTGTTGCTAAAGGCGGAATCACCTGGTCGTTTTCAACCTGCGACAACAACGGCTTGGACAATTCGGTTGTCTGAGAAAGATCCTGCAAAGTCAACCGTTGCTTCTGTCTGAGCTCGCGGATCTTCTGACCTATCTGCAATTCTTTGACTTCACTTCTAAATTCGTTCATTGCTATCCCTTGATCAAGAAGTAGATATAGACTTTTAACGTTCATTAGCTTAACAGTCAAGTTTTCATGGCATTAGTAGCCTCCCGGACGACACCTGAAATAACCATGAAGCGGCCTGGCTATTTCAAATCACAGGAAACCTTCACTCGAACAACCGCTTTCGCGAGAGAATCCATGAAACCTACCAATCCTATGGAGCGGAGTATTGGACGTCTATTTATCTCTATGGTAAAAGTTGACCTACAAACCCACTACGAGAGTTGGAGCTGTACATGTCGGATTTGAAGCAAGATAACACCATCAAGGCAATACTGTTTGACCTGGACGGAACATTGCTACGTGCAAATATGCGGGAATTTATTGCCCAGTATATCCACAAGTTATCTTCATATTGTGCGGACTTGGCAGACCCAGAACAATTTAAAAAGACATTGCTTGCAACCATCCGCGACCTGATTCATATCGAAGGTGATGGTTCCATGACCAATGAACAACGTGTTCATACCAAACTTCATCGGGAACTTGCCATTCCAGAATCTGCTGTGCGCGAAAGTCTATCTCTCTTAAGGCAGAATGATCTTGAAGGACTAAAAAACTTCATTCACCCCATTCCCTTAGCTCAAAAAATTGTAAATGATTGTCGGAAAACTGGCATTCCCATAGTATTAGCGACCAACCCGGTTTTCCCCAAATTCATGATACAGGCACGGATGAAATGGGCGGGGTTGAAAGAAGATACTTTCGACTATCTGACCAGCTATGAAAACAGCAATTACTGTAAACCACATGCCGGATATTTTCAGGCAATTTCTGAGAAACTTGATATTTCTCCAGCAAACTGCCTGATGGTTGGCAACGATCTCAGCCACGACCTCGCTGCTGTTGCGACCGGAATGAAAACCTTTCTGGTCGATACTTGGCTTATTGATCGTGGTGGCACTGAATGGCCTTGTGAGAATCGGGGTGATCACGCTTCCTTGCAGAAATTCTTACAGAAACAGCTGGGATAAAAAGCAACACAACGTATTCATTTTATATTCAGAACCATAAAAGGATTTAACCATTGAGCAAAGTAAAAGAGGAAATTATCTATCACGGACGCATCCTTGACCTGTCTAATGAAGTCCATTGTATGCCCAATAATAGAGAGTCAGGCTTTGAAATAATTAGCCATCCAGGCGGAGCTGCTGCCCTCCCTGTTCTAGATGATGGACGTTTATTGTTGATCCGTCAGTTTCGACCAGCAGCACAGGACTACATCTATGAAATACCAGCTGGCCGACTAGAAGTTGGTGAGGATGCCGCCACTTGTGTAGAACGCGAATTAGAAGAGGAAGTTGGGTATCGCCCCCAACAACTTAAGTCATTGGGGTACGTCTATAGCAGTATCGGATTTTGTAATGAGAAAATTTATCTGTTTATTGCAACAGAATTGCAACAAACACAAACTGCCCACGAACCAGATGAATTTATCGAGCCGTTGATTGTCACTCTAAGTGAAGCATTAGAAATGATATCAAGTGGAACAATCACCGATGCTAAAACCCAGATTTCTCTGTTACGTTATGCCATGCTAGATAGAGATAAATAATAAAAATGTCACTCTCCGATCACTATCCTTCACCAGTTGATTTACCCTTTAACCGAGCCAGCTTAAGAAACAATTTTCAGCCTGCGACTCCAGATCAAGACCCGGGAGGAGATGGAGTCTGGCTACCATTACAGGGAATGAATCTTTTAACGATTAATGGAGAACAAGGACCAGAACTTCCGGATGGTGATTGCCCTTTTTTGACAACGACCTCCCCTCCTCTATACATCGGTCAATGGCAGGATCGTCCTTGTCGAATTTTAGACATCCCTGATGGCACGACATTACCTCCACAGCTACACAAACAGCCACTGCGAGCAACTGAACCAAAACTACCTATAAAATTACTTTCACTCGCAGGTATTGGACAGATGATTCTTCATTGGGAACACAGCAGTAAGCACTGTGATAACTGCGGAAATAAAACAATAAGACTCGCAAATGAATGGGGGAAAGAGTGCCAGGCATGTAATGAGCATCATTTCCCACGTATCCATCCCTGTGTCATTGGATTGGTTATCAAAGGAGATGAGATCCTGCTTGCCCGCAAAGAAGAATGGGCCGACGGGCGCTACAGTCTGGTCGCTGGTTTTGTCGAATTCGGTGAATGTCTGGAAGAAGCAATGGTACGAGAAACTGCAGAAGAAACAAATATCCAGATCAAAAACATACGCTATATCGGCAGCCAGTCCTGGCCATTTCCAAGTCAGTTAATGTGTGGCTTTGTTGCCGAATACGCCGGAGGTGAGATTGAACTACGGGATCAAGAATTAGCAGATGCCAGATGGTGCAAGCTCGATCAACTGCCCACTCTGCCACCGAAGCGTAGCATTGCACGTCACCTGATCGACCGAGCCGGGGAATTTATGTCTGAGAATGAGGCATAATGGGTTCACCATCCAATACTGCAGCAGAATTAGTTGTCCCGTTGTGAGTTTCAACAGAAATATTGATAAAATATATGTTAGGCAGAGCAGTAAATTCATTCTCAAACCAACTTAACATCGAGCAGAGCAACAGTAGATACGCACTCACAGCATGAATCATCACCCAGAACCATAGATTCATGCTGTGAGGTAAAAAGCCTACGAAAATTCAAGTCCTCTTGCTAACCCCTGCCACTGTGCAGCGCTTTTTCACCTTTGTATAAAACTGCAATAGCGACAAAAAGCAGAGCTCCTCCGATTGTCGAGACAGGGCTAAGCCTTTCAGAAAACAGCAACCAGGCTAAACATATTGCCACTAAAGGTTCAAGCATAGTGAGGATCGAAGCTGTTGAGGCTTTGATATAGTTAATACCCAGAAAAAATAGAATATATCCAAGGGCAGTAGGAACTAGTCCAAGGTATAAAAGTAATCCCCAAACCTCTACTGAATAGTGAATTGTTTCTCCACCGAAACCCACGAACGGTAGCAGAATCAATGCCCCAACGCTAAAAGAGACAGTTGTTGAGTGAATTGGGTGACAGTCTCCGGCTAATGATCTGCTGAGCAGGGCAACGGTTGCATAACCGATTGCGGAGACAAAAGATAAACCGATACCGATGTATAGATGATTAGGGTTACTGATCGCCTCAGGGGTGCCAATAAGAAGACCGGTGCCGAAAACCGCTAAAGTTAGTGCTCCAAGAGTGTATTGCGTGAGTGCTTCTTTTAAAAAGACAACCGATGCCAGCGCAACTATGACAGGAGCAGTACAGAGGGTAATAAGGGTCGCAATTGAAACACCTATGTACCCTATTGCTGAGAAATAAGCGACTTGATAAAGGGCAAGCATCACCCCGATGAAAGTCATCTTCAGATAATGTCGACGTTTGACCTTAAAAGTGTCTTTACCAACAATATACCAGCAAGCTAACGCAACAACTGGAAAACCAAGTGCCAGCCGATAGAAACCCACTGCAAGCGGGCTTACTTCCGATTGTTGATAAATTGCCTGAGCTGCAATTCCGATGGTTCCCCAAAGAATTCCTGAAATTGACACAAAAGTTATGCCGCGCCGAGGCTCTGCACGTAGAGTGGAAGAACGCATGATTTTTCCCTTCGATTAGATTGATAAATAACAAAATCCAAGCGAGGAAGAGAATCCAGATGCACCCTTACATGACTCTCGATAAGAGTTGTTCAGGTACTTTTTTGAAGAGCCTTCCTCGTTTAACGAATGGAAGGGGGGGGAGGTGATGATTGGTAATACATTGAATTATCCTTTTCCCGTAAATACAAACAAGTATCTGCTGATTTGAAACGTACCAATCTTCCGTTCTTTTGGCAATGAATATATAAATCAATCTGGAAACAGAAATACTTATCGGTTCAGTGGGGCCTGTAAAGTATTTTGTGTAAATGGCCCGCCGGTCAGAGTAGTGGCATTCGCCCTTCAAACATAATCGAAAACT
>JADGEB010000012.1 GCA_016744595.1 Desulfuromusa sp. | reverse complement strand
CAACGCATACTTAGACGCGTTTGGAACTATTTCAGTGTACACTCTACCGTCACGGTTAAAGAGACCAAATACGATAGTTTTTCCAGATGCTCCACGACCTCGTTTGCCACGAATACGACGAGCACCGAAATAAGATTCATCAACTTCAACAACACCTTCGACTGGAGATTGTTGTTCACAATATTCAGCAATTCGATGTCTTATTTTTAAGTAAATATTATTCACTGACCTGGTACTAATACCGGTCAATCTAGCAGTATCTGATGCAGTAAAATCGAGCGAAAAATAGCGAATAATTTCTCTAAATTTAGGCTCAGAAATTTTTGAACGATAATAATACTTGTTTTTAGTAACCATATTAGAAGCTTAGCACACTTTTTATTATGCTTTGCTTCCTAAGCCCCTAAATAAATGTGAGCAAAGCAAGCAAAATAAATATATCCTATTGTAAATCATGGCCTAAATTGAACTTAAAAAATTATCATTATCAGGTTGCAAATATTCTAATATTACTGGTGGAAATTCACATCTCAAATCTTTGGAGTTGATCGCCAGCAGAACCTCCAGATCGGCCGAATTTGAACCCAAATCAACCAAAACGCTTCTGGATCGAAGCAACCAACTACGCACATGGCCGGAAACACACAGTATCTAGCAATGATACTTTAAGAAAGAAGCCCTCCATGACCCACATCCGCAACCTCACAGGCTGTCATCTCCTAACCGACAACCCCGAACTCTACCGCGAAGTGGCATCCTACGGGTTCTGCCCCGATTTTACGGACACTTCTAAAAAGCCTATAGTGGCTCAAAGGAGTGTTTATACCGAAGAGAAGAAAATTCAGCCCCGAATTTAAAAAGGGTGCAGTTGAACAAGCTTATCAGCCTGGTGTGAGCTGTGCTCAAGTCGCAAGAGAGCTTGGAATTAATGCCAATTTGCTTTCACGCTGGAAGCGCGATGTCGAGACAGAGGGTCGCCAGGCTTTTGGTGGGTCCGGAAACCCCAAAGATGAAGAGTTGGCAACTCTCAAACGAGAACTAGTCCGGGTAAAGAAGGAGCGAGATTTTTTACGCGAAGCGGCGACGTTCTTTGCCAGGGAATCGTCCTGAAATATCAGGCGGTTCAACGTTGTCGCAATGAGTTTCCTGTTCGTCTGATGTGTCGTTGCCTGAAAGTCTCCTCAAGTGGTTATTATGCTTGGGAGAAGAGACCGCCCAACCCACGACAAATTGACAATGATCGTCTGCTGGAGCGTATCCGTGAGATCCATGAAGACAGCAGAGGCGCCATTGGAGTTCCTCGCATGCATGAGGATCTAAGGGAGGCCGGTGAAACGGCAAGCAAAAACCGGATTGCTCGCTTGATGGCGTCAGCTGGGCTTCAGGGGTGGCCCCGAAAGAAGAAGCGAGGACAGCGACATTCTCCAGCTTTAACACCCGCCGATGTTCAAAATCAGTTGCAACGTGATTTTACAGCGTTGGAGCCAGAAGCGAAATGGGTAACAGACATCACAGAGATGAATACAGGTGAAGGCAAATTGTACCTGTGTGTTGTGATCGATCTGTTCAGTAAAGTCGTTGTTGGTTGGTCAATACACCACCGGCAAGATCGGCAGATGGTGATCCGTGCTATTGAAATGGCGGTTTGGCAACGTCAAAAGAAATGTGATGTCGTTCTCCATTCAGACCGCGGCAGTCAATTTCGCAGTACTGACTACCGGCGTTTTTTGAAACAGAACGCGCTGACTTGTTCCATGAGTGCCGTTGGCCACTGCGGAGACAATGCAGCCTGTGAAGGCTTCTTTGGCGTGCTCAAGCGGGAACGGGTCCATCGGATGAAATACCCAACAATGGATGCAGCCAAAGCAGATCTTTTAAACTATATCGAGCGTTTTCATAATCCACGTATGAGGAAAAGAATTGCTAAACGTGATATAGAGTTTCAAGAGTTATTAAACCGTCCGTAGAAACGGGGTAGAACCCATTGCTAATACTCAGTATAAACTGACTTTTATAGGCGATAATTATGGAGGACCATATGGATGGGATTTTAATATGCAGGATGATGGAGGTCGGACTTCCCGAGTTTCAGAAGCATACAACATTTCAATGAATGCCACTGAAGGTCCTGCACCCGTTCCAGAACCTTCTACAATCCTCCTCCTCGGCAGCGGACTGGCTGGACTGGCCTTTTACAGAAGGAAGAAAAAATAAGTGTTAGATTCTCCGACACTACTATAATATATTTCAACACAACAAGGCGGGGTCACTTAGGTGACTCCGCTTTTTTGTCTCCGTAGTATCTCAACCCCGACATGACCAGTCCCGGCTCCTTTATCCAATCCTTGCTTACAAATACTCCCACAATGGCACACAGTTTATAGTTGTTTTCTGAAAATATTATTGACTATTTTTGTCATAATTCTTTACACATTCATATTTCCCTAACGAGAAAAACTATAAAATACTGTTATTACTCATATAAATAATCTGGAATACTTATTGCTTACCAAACAGGTAACCTATCAGAAAAGGAGAAAAATGATGAAAATAATTCTTTCAATCTTTTCAATGATCTTTTTCCTGATGCCAAATGCTTTTGCCTATACTGTTGGAGGGGCATCCTATTCCCTCAGCAGCAATAACTGGGCATGGGACCAGCCCAACATGGCTCCATTTAGAAATGCGCTAGAAAATCCCAACTTCTTTGGGCCTGCTGGGGTTATTGAAGAAGAGATTGTTACCACTGATTTAAGTGCCATCAATTCAACAACATTGTCTGGTATTGATATGTTCGTCAGCAGTTGGATCAGTGACAGCACGGCCACAACATTTTCTGCAGAAATTCAAACCTTTTTCCTCGGAGGCGGAGATCTTTTTCTGTTGCAAGATGACTCCAATCATGATGGTCTAGGGACATCCTTAGGCATATCAACTACTGCTAGCAATGGTTCCGTTTCTAACGGCGGCTTTCCTTTTTTTGACGGACCATTTGGCATTGCAACGGACGTTACCCAACACTATGCAGTTGGACAACTTGATCCCACTGAAGTTGCCGCACAAAATGGGAATATTGTTGGGACAAATGCAATAGGCCAAGTCACATCAGCCTATTGGGCAGCAGGCGAATATGCGACTGGATCCGGGGCTCTATTTATTATTGCGGATGTCGATATGATCGCGACAACATTTGAAGGGTCTCAACTGAACGGCGCCGAATATGGAACGACACTTACTGACTTAAACGACAATGCTATTTATGCTCTTAACACCTTCTCTTTTCTTTTGGACGGCGAAGAAATACCACCTATCACGGCCCCAGTCCCCGAACCATCAACAATTCTTCTTCTTAGTAGTGGCCTTCTAGGTCTCGGCTGGTACGGACGGAAGCGCAAGAAAACATAGTGTAAAATCTTTCGACAGGCAACATCCGAAGCGGGGCCATCTAATGGTTCCGCTTTTTGTATCTACATTCTAAAGCGGTTCAGCCATACCCCACGGTTGAGCTTTTCTATTTTGTCATTTCCTGCATGCGTAAAGACCAGTCCTGGATGATTCTCCGTTGAGCGGCCAGGACTTCAAACAACCACAACTCGACCCGAAGGCCAAATGACGTTTCCCAGGCTTTTCAAGATTTGGTCTCACCTATTCGACGACAACTATCCTGCCCGGTCAGCGTCAATTAACTTAACCGGCTGAGGACTCCCTCAGATATACATTCTTTTCGGCAATGAGAGAAGACTCACGTGCCCGATAAATACATCACTCATGCAAAAAATACTAGCGTCACCCTTGGTCCTCATTTTGAGAATTTTATCGGACAGCAAGTTAATCATGGTCACTATGGCTCTGTAAGCGAAACAATACGTGCGGGGCTGCGGTTTCTGGAAGAGAGTGAAACTAAGTTAAGTCTGCTGCGCAGAGCTCTTTCCGAGGGAGAGGATAGTGGCTCAGCCAATTACTCTTTTGAGAGGTTGATACAGGAACTTGATGCCGAGACATTGAAATAGTGGCAATCTTTTCCACCACAGAAGCAGCCAAAAGTGATCTGAAGGACATTACCCGGTTCACACAAAAACGCTGGATGCTAGCTTTCATAAACTTACAAGCAACCCGGCCAGCGGAAGAATTTATAATAAAATTAAAGCCATATTGGGTGCTGCCAAACATGGGCTACCACTTAATGTCAATCAACGCCACACCCATCAACGCACCGCCTGCAATGCCCAAAGTGCTGTGGCTTCCTTCCTCTCCATCATCGGCAATCACCACTGCCGTCACCAACAACAAAGCACCCAGAGCTCCAGTTAAAATATGACGGTTGTCTTCTGCAAATAATCCCGCACTCAAATCAAGGCGATCTCGATATTCCATTATTCCCGACGTAATCGTCGTCAAAGCTGCCGCGGCTGTCGCATAGGCCACAGCCTCATGGAAGTCCTCATTGCTACTACTAATGGCCGTAGCACCAGCGAGCACAGCCGTTGTATACCCTGCATATTTATGGAACTGCCCCCAAGTGCTCGCATGTGGCACTTTCTTGTATTGAACACTATCGTGCGCCTGTTTCTCTAATTGAGCATACAGATGAGTCTGATCAAATAGCGTATAGTCTGCAGCTATGACCTGCACAGGAAGGAGAAAAATCAGCAACCCAAAACATGTGATATATACTTTTTTCATTTCCATTCTCCATTTTTTGTTGGTCGAAACTTTTCTCACGGCAATCCATATGCTAAGTCGTTAAAAAGACCCAGATAAAACAATACCACTTCAGCGGATAATTGCAATAACCGGGCATTTTAGAGAAACATTCAAACCATGCTTGATTCAAAGAATCAAATATCTTAATCATTGAAAACATTTTTAAAAAGGGACTTCCTGCGGCAAGCTACACGGTATCAACAGCCTGCAATCATTGTTGAGTCCGTAGTAAACTACAGGGCATTAACCCAATGTTACGAACAAAAAATGCACTTATCTCAATGAGGTAAGTGCATTTTTTGTTGTTTCATCTGCCAAAATATGGTGATTTTACATTGATGTTTCCATAGCTTGAACCTTCTCATCCATCAGTGCCAGCAGGCCATCATAACCCGCTCGACGAATAATTTCACCGTAACTGGAACGATAATTCCTGACCAGACTGACCCCCTCTATCACCAGATCAAAAACCTGCCAGGAGCCATCAGTATAAATCATTTTGTACTGAACCGGGATTTCCAGCTCATCAGAAACAATCAGAGTGTCAACTATTGCTTTTGTATCCTTCACTCTCTGTTTCAGATATTTGACCGTTCCATCTGAATAATCGCCTATCCTATTCAGATAAGTACCCTCAAGGATTCTAACGAACAGTTCTGAAAAACGTTGTCGCTGTTCTTCTGTCGCCTCTTCCCAGTGAGTGCCAAGCGTTCGACGGGACATTGACTGAACGTTCAAATACTCTTGCACCCGCCCACTGATCTGAGCTTTCTTTTCTTCAGCGCTCAATTCAGGCTGCTGCAAAACACCCAGGATAGAATCCACCATCTGCTCCACCTGAGCTTGCGGCTGTGGCAAAGCAAAACTTGAAACAACAAACATCAGGACAAACAAACCACTCAATAGTATTTTATTCATTACAAGAATCCAAACCAATCAAAAGGATTTAAAAGATCACTATCAAACAAAGGACCTTCAAATATGTTTATATTATAGGTATCTTCACCAACTTGCGCCAGTCGGCGCTGCACATAAGCCGCTCGAATAAACAAATAGGGGTCAATGGCATCCTGAACAATCCCTTCATAGGTATCCCTATCCAGCGATAACCGCGTCTCGGCATCAAAAAACTTCACGCCCATATATTCAATTGTTTTCAAATTAGCATATCTTAGCGGATCAGCAAACGAATCAACAAAAACGCCAGTTGCATCACGTAAGCTGGATGGGCCAACAATGGGTAAAATCAGATAGAAGCCATGTCCAACTCTGTGATACCCTAAAGTTTGCCCGAAATCTTCGACTGTTTTTTTGACCCCCGCGACTGATTCTGCGGGGTCGAACAGACCACCAATACCAAAAGTAGTATTGATAACAAAGCGATAGGTTTCAGTTCCAAAGTCCCGGAATTTTAATTGGAGCAAGGCATTCCCGGCTCGAATGGGTGTTGCCAGATTAGAAAAGAAATTACCAACAGAAACTCGTGCAGGCCGGGGCAACACCTGACGATACCCCTTGGCAACCGGCTTAAATAGGTAGAAATAGAGCTTGTCATTAACCCAGAACGTCCCTCGGTTTAATGGTTGAAGAGGATCTGAAATCAGTTTTTCGACAACCTCCGAATCATCAGAAAAGTCATCTCCAAAATCAGCATCAAAATCATCAGCAGATACGGAACCAGCTAAAATAAAAATGCCAACAAACAACAATGCATAAATACGTATCAACATCTGGAATCCCCAAAAACTACCTAATCAATCACATCCACTTTTCAGCCACAAATAAAAATGGTGCTTGTGGCCGATTGCTCACTTTCATCTGTAAAACTTGAAAACTTGAATCTTGCAACTTGGTGAAAAAGTTGGTAACTGCCGTTCCCTCTTCAGCTCCACCGGGATGTCCTGGGTATACGACCACCGCCAGCCGTCCACCATCTGCCAGCAGAGAACAAGACTGCTCCAGTGCTGAAACAGTCGATTCAGGGCGAGTGATAAGCTCCCGCTGACCACCGGGAAGATAACCCAAATTAGCGATAATCCCCTGAGGTGCAGCAGGGACAACCCTGGCCACTTCAGCATGATCCATCTCCAGCAAATCAACTCCGGCCTCACACCGCAGAGGCTGAATGTCTTGCTGTTGGAGCCTGACCTTGGCTCCCGCAGTAACCATCTGGTCACGGGTTGCCAACAATGCCTGAGTTTGGATATCAAATGCAACGACCTGACCAGTCTTCCCGACCATCTGAAACAAAACCAATGTGTCTTGTCCATTCCCCGCGGTCAAATCAACGACTAGCCCCCCTGCCGGGACTACTTCTGCAAGTAACTCCTGCCCCCATTTAACCACTCGGGTCAAAACATGCTTCACGACTTTGCGACCCTCAACTTTGCTTCAATTAATTGCCGATGAGAGAGCCCAATCAATGATCCCAATTGTCGCATCAATGCTTCTTCGTAGTGATCCAATCGTCCATCAGCATAAACTAATTGCCAAACAGCTTCAATAATCTGCTCTTTTTCAGGCTGCGAGAAAGCCTTGTTAATTTCACGCGTGAATTGATGCAGATCATGGCTACTTGCACGAGCTTCATCTGCCAGTTCAAGCAACTCATCCAACGAATCTTCTGATACAGAAAAATGGGCTTTCAATAAAGTTCCAAGCAAATCCTGCTCAGCCTGATGAAATTCACCATCGGTATGAGCAACTTCCAGCAACAATACTGCTGCGGCTAACGGAATACGTTCTGTTGAAGTCGAAGCGACCGGTGTCGTTGGTGCGGCAAAAACCTGCAGTAATCTCTTTAGCATCTATTTTCCATTCAATTCTTGTAGTGGATGACACGAGCTTTTTCGAGGGTGATCATTCCCCCCTGCAACATCCCATCAAGCTGAGGAAGGATATTCTCTATTTTCTCTTCGGTATCGACCACTTCTATTACTAATGGCAAATTCTGAGACAAACAAAGAAGCCGGTCGGAACGTAGAACCGAATTCGCTCCGAACCCGGCAACTCCCCTCAACACTGTGGCTCCAGCAAATTTTTTATCTCGAAACAACTCCAACAACACTTTATAAAGCGGCTTGTTATGATGACGGTCTGACTCACCAACAAAAATCCGCATCAAGGTTTGCTCCCCTTCCAAACGTTGCATCCAGAGCTCCTTTTTAACCTAGAATCGTGCTTAAGCCAATTGACGGGCGACCAACACCCCCAATAGCGCAAATAGTAAGCATAGCACAATGTTTAGCAAAATATTCATGCCTGCTTGCCAAAAACTACCATCCTCCAACAACCGCAAGGTCTCATAAGAAAAGGTTGAAAATGTTGTAAAACCACCCATAAATCCAACGGTTAAACCAATTCGAACTTCAGGAGAAAAAAGGACACTTCGCACCCCAAAAGTCATCAACAGACCAAGCAGAAATGATCCAACAATATTGACAGCCAATGTGCCATAAGGCAAATTGCGCCCAGCAAGTTGATAGATCCAGCCAGAAGCCAAATAACGTGCAACACAGCCAAACCCACCAAAAATACCGATATAAATCAACTGCATACTAATTCCAGATCAATAGAAGTATCGATAAAGCCCGGTTATTATCAATTAGAAATTAACAAGTGTCAATCAGCATATCGACAGCAAGTATCCCTCCATTACCAACACAGTGTGGTTAGATGATTGACAAACAGAGTCATATTCCGTAGCTTCTTGGCATCAAATGATGGAGCTTCCAGCTCTTTTGCTTTTTACGAGAGCATCAATAAAGGAACAAATTGTGATGAAACAAAAATATAAATATCTAGTTCCAATTTTAATCTGCCTGTTTTTGTCTGCCTGTGGGGGGACAAAAGTTAAACCACAAACCTCAGCTGAAAAATATTTTCAAGAGGGTGAAGATTACTTTGAAAGCAATCTCTATGACGATGCTATCGCTTCCTGGGAAAAAGTTCGGGATACTTTTTACTCACCCGAATTAAGCATGCTGGCTGAGTTAAAAATTGCTGAAGCCTATTACATATCAAAACGCTATGAAGAAGCGGCTATAGCATTTCAGGATTTCCTTAAGCAGCACCCTAACGATTTTCGTGCCGCTACAATTCTCTATCGGATGGGGCTTAGCTATTATCAACAAATACTATCTCCAGACAGAGACCAAACCAGCACCAAAAATGCGCTCCATAGCTTTCAAGAGCTAGCACGACGTTTTCCTAATGATCCACAAGCGCAGGAAGCAGGAGACCTGGTTCAACGTTGTAGAACACGTTTGGCAGAGCATGAAGTTTATGTTGGAAAATTTTATCTAAAAAGAAAGCAGTATCAACCTGCCATTGATCGCCTGGAAGGGATCCTGGAAACATTTCCCGATTATTATTACCGCGATGAGGCTTATTTTTATCTTGGTAGTGCTTATTTAAAAATAAATCAGCAAGACAAAGTTAAAGATATTTTCAACCGGCTTGTTGAAGAACTCCCAGGAAGTGATTATATTGAAGACGCTCAAGAGCTACTGGAGAAAGAGAATTAGACATTAAATTCTTCAGGAATCTTTGAAAAATCTAGCCGGATTACATTTTTACGATCAAGAGATACAGCTTTATTTGTATAAAAATGTATGAAAACCAACCAATTACCAGAAATGATAATTTCATCTCTGCAACCATATTTTCCCTTGACTTGATTGATCCCAACATTATATAAGAAACGCTGTTCTTTTTGTGGTGTTATTTAGTTGACAGCAAGGGAGAAAGAAACAGTCCAATCTAGATGTTTTCCCTATAGATATCAAGCAATTAGACCTAAACAAACCAAACATAGCGCTGTTTTAACAGCTTTTTTAACAGGTGCCAAGGCATCATTATCCTTTCATAGGAGGAGAGAGAATGTCCGAATTCGGAACACTTCAAGATCGTGTACGTCGCAAGTCACTGCTCAGTAAAGTACAGACGGCAGAAGACTGCATTCAGTACTTCAAAGGCGGCGAAAACCTTCTCTGGTCTGGGTTTACCCCGGCTGGCTACCCAAAAGCGGTTCCTATTGCTCTGGCTGATCATGTTGAGGCGAATAATCTGCAAGGCAAGATGAAGTTCAACCTCTTCATCGGTGCTTCTGTTGGTGCCGAGACAGAAGACCGTTGGGCAACCCTCGACATGATCGATCGTCGCTGGCCCTACCAGACCGGTAAAAACATCGCCAAAGGGATCAACGCTGGTCGTATCCGCATGGGTGACAAGCACCTTGGCCTGTTTGCTCAGGACATCAGCTACGGTTTCTACACTGAGAATGGTCGTTATGATATTGGTATCATCGAAGTTTCTGCCATCACCGAAGATTGCGGTCTGGCTCTAACCTCATCCTGCGGTATCGTCGCTGAAGCGATCAACCTGTGTGACAAAATCATTATTGAAGTCAACACTGGACAGCCTTCCTTTGAAGGCCTGCATGACATCCACATGCAGCAGAAGCCACCAAATCGTGCTCCGTTCTTGATCACCGAAGCTCACACCCGCATCGGTACTCCATACGTTCCTTGTGACCCTGACAAAATCATCGCTGTTGTTGAGTCCAAGCATCGTGACAAAGGTCGTGCGTTTGCAGGTCAGGATGACACTTCCGACGCTATTGCTGGTCACCTTATGGAATTCTTTGCCCATGAAGTAAAAATGGGTCGTCTCCCAGAGAACCTGTTGCCACTACAATCTGGTGTTGGTTCCATCGCCAATGCAGTTGTTGGTGGTCTTGCGAATGGTCCTTTCACTAACCTCAGCGTCTTCACCGAGGTTCTGCAGGACACCATGCTCGACTTCTTCGATTCAGGCAAATTGAACTTTGCTTCAGCCTGTTCACTTTCTCTGTCAGAAGATCCTGGCTTCCCACGTTTCTTTGATAACTGGGATAAGTACTTTGGTAAGTGTGTTCTGCGTCCATTGTCAATTTCCAATGCTCCTGAACCAATTCGCCGTCTCGGTTGTATCGCCATGAACACCCCAGTTGAATTTGACATGTATGGTCATGCAAACTCAACTCTCGTTGGTGGTACCCGTATGATCAACGGCCTTGGTGGTTCCGGTGACTATTTACGCAATGGTTTCTTGAAGATCATGCACTCACCATCAACTCGTCCAAGTAAAACTGACCCACATGGCATCACTTGTGTAGTACCAAAAGCACCACACATTGACCACACTGAGCACGATCTTGATGTTCTGGTTACTGAGCAAGGTCTGGCCGACTTGCGCGGTGTTGCACCAAAAGAGCGAGCCAAGCTTATCATTGAGAAATGTGGTCACCCTGAGTATAAGCCTATCCTCAACGATTACCTTGAGATGGCTACTAATGATTGTCTCGCACGTGGCGTTGGTCACGAGCCTCAGTTGTTCGACCGTGCCTTCAAAATGCAACAAAACCTTGCTCAAAATGGCACCATGCGGATCAAGAGCTGGGACATTAAAATTGATCTTTGCGAAGATTAAATACGGTAATTTAAAATTGTAGTAAAAAAGACCCCACCGGCTTTCCGGTGGGGTCTTTTTTTAGTGTTCACAATATAAAACTTGCTATATAGATTTTTCCTAGAAAAAAACTACCTTTGTTTACCAGATTGATTCCCGCATGTAAATCAGCCTTGGATTCCCTTTAAAAATTCCGAATGTCGCTTTTGCGATTGGATTATTCCCCCCCACTTGAAGCCATTCCATATTTGCACCAGTGGCCTGCGATAAATCAAGCGTCAAATCGACACTGCCATCATGCCCCACACCCGGAGCACTCAACCCAAGGTTATTGCCAATTCCGGAGAGCAATGTTCCGCTTCCGGAAGCAGTAGTGTTACCTGCAATGAGATTCCCCTGATAATTGGACAATGCCAAATTGTTAAAATCATAGTTGGTACAACTATCAAGTGAATTAAGAATAAAACTACTTCCATCGTAGTATTCAGTCAGCACTGAAATTGTCAACGGCAAAGTTTCAGAGCCATAAGCATTCTGCAATTGCATTTGCCCATAACGTATTTCTGTTCCGGTTGGTAAAAAAACAGTCGGCAACCCCGTTGCAGCAATACCATCACTATCCGTAATGGCAGTCACAGAAAGCTGTACATCAGTTGTGAAAGGGGTGACCAGGGCATTGGCTTCTCGCGTGTAGGTGAATTGATCTGCCCCCAGAGTAAAGGTCAGGGTTCCGTCATCATTAGGATGCAGGCTACTAACAGTAGGAGACCAGGACAGGGCAAGTGGGTTAGTAAGTGCCCCGATATTGCTACTATCAGTAGTCACCGCTGGCATGTTGATCTGGGTGGATGGATCGGTTATTTTGACAAAATCATCACGATAGTTGACGGTTGTATTCCCGGCACTTCCAGTTGCGGCCACCAACATTTCTGGAAAATTGGGGGAAGCATAACTGAATTCTTGTCCGGCATACGTGAACCCAGTACAAGCATCTTGGAATACTCCATTATGCGTAATTGATGTTATAAAATGATCTGGGGTAAAGCGACCAATATTGACCGAAGTTGCTACAGGCAAAGGAGCCCCGAAATAGTTTGGCGGTGTTGCAGTAAAAGTGTAGACCCCGACCTCAGAAACCGTCTGATTAGTGATGATATGTTCACCACTATCTGCTGCTGAAATCTCGATTGATGAGACCCCGAGACTACCGGCACTACCTCCTGATGGAGCCACCAGATTCTGCACAATCGGAATCGAACTGAGTTGAAAATTTTGTGTTGTCGAATTCCCACTGCAAAAATCAGTATCAGCGCTCGATTCCCAACAAACCCCTTTGATTTTAAGGTTGAAACTTTCATCAACTTTGTGAAAAAGAGAGCAGGAGCCACTGCCTGAAATACAATCAGCATTGGCATCATCTGAATAAACACAGAGGCCAACCGGTCGGGCAATAAAACTATCGGCGCCCAACATAACCAACCCGGCTTCTTCAGCACCCATGCCATCGTAGCGTGTATTCAACTGCATCTGCCCGGTATCAGGATAGTTCACTGTGAAACTGGCCGTTGCATTCGCATCAAAGCTCATCGGGATTCCGGTTCCTGGGGTACTGGTTGCCACATCAGTCGCGTTCAGAACAATCTGTTCGTTCCCTACAAGGGGATTGACATAGGTGCTCCAGAAATTGACCGTCTTCGTGGCACTGGCAAAACCACCATCAGCAACACAGGTCTGAGAGGTATTGTCGGTGCGAACAGCCTGTAGAGAAACACTTGGTGATGTCTGGCAGGAAGTTAAGTCCGGTATGTCAAAAATAAACCCGGAATCATAGAACTCAATATCACAATCACCCTCAATTCCAGAGTCATAGCACCGGTAGCCATTTGTCGGCACAGGATTCGGGTTAATCAAGCCCAGAGGCAGGGAACCTGGAACGGTCTGTCTTAATTGTAAGTTCTGGTGGCCGGTAAAAGTGAAGGAGTCCCCGCCAATCCAAGTCGGGGGATTCGCTGAAGAAGGTGTCATTGCTACGGTGACAGAATCACTTGATTCACTGGAACAAGCCGTATCTGCGCAGGCTCGAAGGGTAATATCGGAACGCTGGCAGGTGAGCCCGACACCAGTATGCTCGATACGAATATGGTCAACGGCACCACAAATCTGACAGTTTGGAGCCCCCCCATCCCAGCGAAAACCAGCATTTTCCATTGTATAAATTGCAGAAATATTTGTGGCCGGAAGAGCACCATCATAGAATTTCAGTTCATCCAGTTGAGTGTCCAGGTTTTGGCGAGCATTTGTCCCCACTGAGTCTGCAGTTGTTCCAATGCTGGTATAATTTCCATTTTGTTTATAACCCACAGAATTAGAGTAAACACCATCGACATATAAATCGGTATTTGTTCCATTACCGACAAAAGTCAGGTGGTGCCAACCCGTCAGCGTACTTGGGAATGCAGCAACATAAGCAGTCGGACTACTGGACGCACCCCAATGCCTCTCTCCGGTTGTTGTATGTTCACGTATCCAGCAGAGGTCGTGATCACCGCCGGCAATAACACTATAGCGATAATTATTGTAGGGATAATGACGATTGAATCCTGGGGGAAAATTAATCCACATCATCAGCGTCCAGTCACCACTAAGTGGAATCGGATTCCCGGCCAAAGAAATATGGCGATCATAATCTGTTCCCTCGTTCTGCAGGTTGGCAACGTTACATAAACCACCACCATAATCTGTACCAGGGGCGGTGTGAGCGCCCTGGACAACAGAACCCGGGTAATTTCCAAGTTCATCTTGCACAACTGCACCGGTTGTCCAATCACAACCTTCAAAACGGTACTCAGCAATAGGGTATACGCACATTCGGGCGGCATTCTGAAGAGCCCCGATCTGCGCCGCAGTCAGTGCCCCAGCATGCACTCTGAGTTCATCAAGATTACCCAGAAAATGAAAACTAGGACCAGATTCACCGGAGGAATTATTTTCTCCTCCCATCGAAGCATTGCCGGCGTCAAAGCCCCATGATCCGGTATATGTATCGGAGACAGCAGCCAATTGATTACCGGTTTGATCGTACACATAGATTCTTTTTGTATTGTTGGTAATATCGGCAACGGCAGCAACAAAATACCAGGTGTTGTTCGCTATGACATTCGGGGTATCAAGAATAATTGAGCTGGTGCTGCGTGAAAAAAACCTGACTTGCCCGGCTCCTCCATCACCTAAACTTAAACCAAACCCCTGGGTGTTGTTTGGATCATCAATCAGAATCCGTTGGCCTGGACGAGTATTATCCGTCGTTCTGATCCACGCAGTAATTGTGTAATCAGCCGTTAAGTCAGGGTAAGTTGGAGGAAGAGCAACATAATCATCAACGCCATCAAATACTCCATAATAACAAGTTCCAGGGTTACCAGGAATTGCCGGGGAAACTGCTGCGGTTGTTGGACCATTGGTTGCTGTTGCGTGAAAATTATTGCCACTGCTGTCACTGACTTCCCCTGAAACACCTGCCCAGAACGTTTCATCAAACTGGTAATTGACTTCAGATACTCCGCCAACCGTAATGGCATTCGACACAACATAGGGTGCACTTGCCCCTGAATTGCAGTTATTATTTCGATAGGCAGTAAAGCTAACGGAATAGGTACCGTCGATATTTGGTGCAGTAATATTAAATGAACCTGGAGTATGTGTACCCGCAGAATAATAATTGAAATAATTTTCGCAAGTAGATGACCCGGAACCAATCCTCCATGAAAGAGAACGCCAGTTGTCGCTCCCTCCTCCACCGGTGGTCGTCGTACGGCCAGTTACTTGAGTACTAATAGTTGCTGAAGGTGCGACATTGACCTGTGTGGCTCCATCCAAAGTAACATTCTCAATAAAAACATCTGCAAATACAGACGTTATCAGTAAGAAACAAAGACAAAAAGCTATTAACAATCGACCTAAAAACCTCATGGAAATCCAACCTTCATCTCGGCACGACGGGAAATAAAATCTGGAGAACCATAACTTCCATAGGTAGCGGTTGCATTCACCCGATAAACCTCGTACGGGCCAATCGGTCCCTCAGTAAAAATCTGGCTGGAGCAAGTGACATTAACCATAAAATTGTCAACTGTCATTGCACCATTACACGAATTTCCCGTGCCGGCACGTGCAGCCCCCCATTCCAATCCGCTTCGCGCAGCCTGATAGGCTCTTGCTCCCTGTAGAGCAAAAACACTGGTAGAATTTTGTACTCCGATCAAACGCATCATCACCACACCAAGTAATGACAGAACTACAAGGATAAAAATTGCCTGAACCAGTGTAAAACCAGCTTTATTTTTTAAGATTAGTACTGCTTTCATGGCGCATTCACCACATGAACCTGATGCAAAAGCGTGATCGTCTCACCCGCTTCGGAGAGGGAAAGTTCTAAAGTGACCAAGCCAGCCCTCTGACTGGCACCCGGATCGTAACTGAACTGGCAGCCAGCAATATTACGAGCGACAAGACCTGCACCACCTGCAGGCGGCGTTGCTTGAACTGTTGCAATCGCATAACCATCGTAACGATTCAATATACCCCCCTCACAAGCATAAGTGACAGGTTGATCGACAAGAAAAAAACGTTGATAAGGAGATGAATTGATAAAATCATAATTGGGAACCAAATTGACATGTGTCGCTGTGCTACCTGCTCCAACAACAGCTCGATTAGCAGATGCAGCAGCATAAGCATTCCCACTGCTCCCTGCAGAGGAAGTGTTATAAACTATTAGATGATGATTTTCTGTAGGAGCCTGGCTTAAGGTTCCTAAAACATCAAAGCCACCATCAGCTGCAGTAAAATCCAGAATATCTCCCCCCGTCACCGGGTCGGGATAACGTCGATATCGACCACCGTCCACGGTATTCAACATTTCAAGATATTGCCCGGTTCCATCGATACGAATACTATTTGGCAGCGCATGACGAATATCGCGTTGCATCCTACGTAGAGACATCTCAGCTTGATCAACCAGTCGGGTTCGACGCGACAGATCAATATAACCAGTCACCGGTGCAACAATAAACTGTCCACCAAGTGCAGACAGAATCCCGACAATGACGATCACTACGATCATTTCGATCAAAGTAAATCCGGATTCTGAGGCTATTTGATGATCTAAACCCATTTTTCCCTCAATAATTTGCCCGGTATCCGGTCAGGATTAAACTTTCTCCTGACGGATCAGTCACAGTCACATCAATTTTCAATCCGGAAACTTCATTCCCTGCTGAACCATAGTTTTGAGAAGTGACGCTGACATTGACCGAATAATTTTCCAAGCCAATAATAGCATGACCGTTTTGATCAACAGCACCACTATCAGCCAGGCCATTGTAATCATCAACATCATCAAACAACTGTCGAGCGCCCTCACCATCAACATCAGGATCGGTGTAGTTTTTTAACGTAATTTCTTCCATATAGGCTTCAGCAATGGCGATTGCCTGCTGACGCAAAACCGGATCAGCTGAATGTAGAGTTGTATAATTGATAACAGACATGACCCCAGCAAGAGCAACAGAAATAACAACCATTGCCACAATCAGTTCAATCAGGGTAAACCCGCTTGTCTCTCTAGAATAAATATGAATTCTCATAGGGCATCCACAGTACCGGTTTCAGCAATAACGTGAAAGCTATTGATTCCAACAGTGATCGTCGCAGCAGCTGAACTACGTCCCATAGCATCAAAAATAAAATTGGTTGGAGTTGAGAACAGACTCAAGCCTGAGATGTGGTTACTGGTTACTGGATGGTTGCTGATTGTTGTGAACAAACCGGTTGTACAACTGGTAGAATGTTGCTGAAGAGCGTAACCTCCCCCTGCAATATCAACCTGCACTTCACAACCACTGGACACAGCAAGCTTTTGCGCATAGCGCACTGCACTAGCAACTTCATCGTAGGCTGCACGGGTTTGATAATCGTTTATATTAAAGAACTTAGGGAGTGCAACCACTGAGACAATTCCCAAAAGAAGAATGGTTATAACCAATTCGACAAGAGTAAAACCTTTACTCTTAAGGTAATATTTGTCCATTTAGGAATTCCCCACATTAAACTCAAAACGGAACCCAAAAAGGATTCCGTTTTTTGAAGCATTGTATAGATCGTCTACATCCTACCAGTCCCTAGCAATAGTGGCCTGAGATGTCAATGTTTCATCAGTCACTGTTATTGTATAAGTAACTGAGTTCATTGTTGAATGAAGAGTATCTCCAGTAACAGTCCACCCTGCAGGCACCCCGGAGAGGGCAGTCGTTAAACACAGTCCTGTAGTAATAAGTCCGCCAGCACAATCAGTGGCATCATAAGCAGGCCTATCAGTGACAGCCTTACCAATCAATTTAGCGGCATGATTTAAGGCACAGGCAGATGCAGCACCGCCAAATACTCCATTAGCGCTGGCTACAGCAGCCTCCGTCTGCATATCCACAAATTTCGGGATAGCAACTGCCGCTAGAATACCCAAAATAACAATAACAACAACCAGTTCAATCAGTGTAAAACCATTTTGATTCCGCATTTTCTTACTCCTTTGGAATTTTGCTAACTCCCGTTACCGCTAGCCGTTAATAAATCTTATAAAATTATCATCCCCAAGGTCTGAGCCAACGGTATGGCGTCAGTTCTTTGAGTGTTAATCCGGAAATATATTTAGCTTTTCCACTCCCCCTTTTTCTATCGGAATAAACCGGATAGATCTTAAATCTTGCCCGCGATGGTTCTGCTAATTCAGTTTCGAAGTACAACTTGTTTCTCACAAGATAAATAAGCGCCTGCTCTTTACTATCGTAAAACCAACTCCCTTTTTCAATATCCTCGATCTTGTAGTGGCTGATCACCCCCAGGTAATTTTTTGGCTTTTCTGCCAGCAAATCCATCGGGTTACTATCGGTCAACTTTTCTAACCCAGCCATATTACCTGCCACAAAACATCCAGCAACCTGCATGCTTATGGCGCTCCGCAGAACCCCAAGGTCATGTTCCATTGACGTTCTTTCAACATCGACCAGAAGCTTATAATAGTAATTGAGTGCGACAACTGTGAGAGCACTAATGATTGTGATAACGACAGCCAGTTCCAATAAAGTGAAACCACGCTGTTTTGAACTTGAGAGGTAACGACAACAATTAACACTCACTTATAAAGTATTCCTTATTTTAATAAATTAATCAAGTTTATAATGATAATTATCTTGTAATACTGGACAGGTTCCACATCGGCAAGAAGACACCCAGCGCCAGCACCAGTACCATGCCCCCAATTATGACAATCATGATGGGTTCAATAGCACTGGAAAGATTTTTCAAGTCGTAATCGACCTCTCGTTCATAGAATTCAGCAACATCCTCCAACATGACATCGACCGAGCCTGACTCTTCACCCACAGCCAACATCTGCAAAACCAATGGGGTAAACATGCCCGTCTGTGTGGCACTGCGGGTCAGGGTATCGCCCCGTTCAATCCCATTACGAATTGCTTCAATTTTCCCCCCAACATAAGTATTGCTGACAGCACGTGCAGTAAACCCAAGCGCTTGCGAAAGTGGAATTCCAGCAGTATAGCTCATGTTGAAACCACGAGAAAAACGCACCAACGTTGAACGCAGAATAATATCCCCCACCAGCGGGATTTTCAATTTATAGCGATCCCAGAAATAACGCCCCTTAGTTGTTTTCAAACCTTGCTGGACAGCAATAATCAAAAGAATAAAAAAGCCCAGAAGCACAGGCCAATAACTCTGCATAAAAGAGGAAATCCCCATCAGAATACGTGTGGCCAGAGGGAGCTGTGCTCCAGCACTGGCAAACACTTTTTCAAATGCCGGAATAACAAATAGACTGATAAAAACAATAGCCATAGCAATAGCAACAAGGACAAAAGAGGGATACCGCAGTGCCGCTTTGACTTTATTGATAGTATCCTTCTCGCGTTCAAAATAAACAGCAAGCTGCATGAAAACCTCATCCAGCTTTCCGGTAACTTCACCGACCTGAACCATTCGACAGAGCAGCGCCGGAAAAACTTTTGCATGACGACTGAACGCCCCGGAAAGTTCCATCCCCGATTCGAGATCATTGACGACAGTAGCTAACGCTTCACCCAGGGTTGGGTTACGGGAAGTTTCAACTAAACCACGGAGGGCTCTTACCAGAGGAACCCCAGAAGAATTCAAGGTGTACATCTGACGACAGAAGAGAATCAGGTCATCAAGTTTAACTTTAGTTTTTCGCCGTAACTTTAAGTATTTTCCCAGATCCAGATTCTGCTTTTCCTCTGTCTCAGTGATACTGATAGGAATTGTATGGCTGGCCTGGAATTGACTAGCCAAAGCATCGGCAGAAAAAGCTTCTGCCTGCCCTTCCAACAAATTTCCTTCAGCATCTCTGACTTTATATCTAAAAAAAGGCATCACTTAAGTTCCATAAGCTATTCAGCAGAATTATTTGGCTGTTCAGTAGAGACAGCTTTCTGACTGCTATTTGTTGCCAATTGCAGACTTTCTTCAATTTGGCCAGACACACGCAATACCTCTTCCATGCTGGTCACTCCCTCAAGAGCCAAAACCAGCGCACTATCTGCCAGACTAACAAAACTTGGTAAATTTTGTGCGATAGCGGCGAAACTGGCACTGTCATTTCTTCGGAGTGCATCAGCCAGATCAAAATTAATTTCCAGCAGCTCAAAAATACCGATACGTCCACTGTAACCCGTATTATTACAGGCAGGACATCCTCGACCTTTCCGAAATCCACCATTCTCAATTTGAAAATCAACACGTCCATGGTAATTCTGCAGCCAACTTGTACTGCCAGGTTCAAGAGAGTCAGAGTGGCTACAACTTTCACAAACCTTCCGCACCAGCCGCTGCGCCAAAACAGCGCGCAAAGAACTGGCGACCACATAACCTTCAGCGCCCATCTCAACCAACCGCAACGCTGTGCTGATCGCATCATTAGTATGTAAAGTTGACAAAACCAGGTGGCCGGTCATAGCTGCACGCAGGGCAATATCGCTGGTTTCCTTGTCACGCATCTCGCCAACCATAACAATATCGGGATCCTGCCGCAGGCCAGCGCGTAGAACCCGGGCAAAATCAAGACCAATCTTAGGATGTACCTGAACCTGATTAATGCGCGGCAAACGATATTCAACCGGATCCTCAACAGTAATAATCTTCTTTTCTTCACTATTGAGTTCATTCAACGCGCCATAGAGCGTCGTCGTCTTACCACTCCCGGTCGGACCGGTGACCAAAACCAATCCGTGAGGCTGATGAAGTTGATGCCGAAAACGCTTGAGTAATGCGGCTGACATCCCTACCTGTTCGAGTTGGAGAATCCCACTCGACTGATCGAGAAGACGCATAACGACTGATTCGCCATATTGCAAAGGCATGGTAGAAAGACGGATATCGACGCTACGACCCTTGACTCGGACGTTAAAACGGCCATCCTGCGGTAGCCTGCGTTCGGAGATATCTAAACCACATACCAGCTTCAAACGTGAGACAAGAGCCGAAGCTATCCGTTTTTCTTTCATGATCTGTTCGTACAAAACCCCATCAATCCGCTGCCTAATTCGTAAAACTTTTTCATCCGGCTCGATGTGAATATCTGACGCTCCCACCTGGACAGCATCCTCAAACAGCGATTTCAATAGCCGGACGACTGGAGCATCTTCAACATCAGTTTCAGTCAACAACCTCTCAAGATTTGTATCACCCTGGGAGAGTTCCTCCCCCAATTCTTCAGCAATGGTGACAATTTCCTTGGTTCGACGGTAAACAGTGTCAAGTGCTTTCAGCAGCTCTGTTTCATACACAACAGCCATCTTGATCGGCTGCTTAAGAATTTTGGTCAGTTCATCATAGGCATAAATATCAGTCGGATCAGCAACACCAACAAGCAATCGAGCGTCTTCCTGACTCAACACCATCGCCCGAAACCGACGTGCGGCAGTTTCTGTCAGCAACCGGACAACTTCAGGTTTATAGTTATAGTGTTTCAGATCAATAAACGGCAGATTCATCTGACTAGCTAGAAATTCATGAAATTGATGAGAAGTCACAAGCCCCAACTCAATCAGGGTATTCCCCAACTTACCACCGGTTTTCTTCTGGGTCGTCAGGGCATTTATCAACTGTTCATCTGTGATGACACCATTTTTGACCAGAAGATCACCGATCCGGATTTTTTGCCGGGGGCCTGTTGCATGTTCAGTGAACATCAATAACTCCTCATCCTTGCGTCTATTTATAAAACCTGTAAACGACTCTGAATATAACTCTGCAAATCAGGTCGTAATCCAGGCAAATTTAAAGCCTTTTGATAAGCGCCACGTGCGTGTTCGGGGTTTTCTAAATGCTCAAAAGAGATCGCCATCCCCATCCACCAAAGAGGTTCCTGCGGAAAAACCTGAACGAGTTGACCATAGATTGAATTAGCATTAACAAACTGGTCAGATTCCTGAAGCAGTGCGGCAAGCAAAGCATGATACTCCGGATCTTGTGAAACCTCAGGAACAGGTTCAGTTTTTAACAGGGTAATCCCCTGCCCCTGACGCTGATCATTGAGAAGCAGCCGGGCATATATCTTACGTAAGTCAGAGCTTCCTGGAATCAGTGACAACCCTTGTTGTAAAAAACTTTCAGCTTTATCCAGTTCCATTCGCTGTTGCAACAATGTGACAAGGTGCAAACGAGCATCCAGCAATTCGGGATTAATTCGTAGAGCTTGACTAAAATGTTCCTCTGCTGCAGCTAGGTGCCCCTGTTTTAACTGATCAAGGCCAGCCTGGTAAACTTGCTGATCGTGACTAAGTTGATTAGGATTTTTGCTGACCCTGGCAACCACTGGATCTTTCGTTGTTTCGACAATAACGGGATCCGGTTCAGGAGTGGGTAACTGCTCTTGTTGTTTTTCAACAACCAACGCTGTTGCCGCTATTTCGATCAGAAAACGATATTCCTGATCAGAATCATCAACTAATTGAAAACTCTGCACCGTGGCACGATCATCCAGATCAACCAATAGTTGTAATGTCTGTTTTTGCGGAACCAGGCTAACCCGCTTAAGCAAGGTTCCTTCCAGCGGGGGAATTTCAAAATTGTCTCCAAGTTGCGTCTGATTGAAACTGATGACCAACTGAGCCACTCCGATACCATTCTGCAAGAGTCGGTATTCTGGGAGTTGAGCAAAGGCAAGACTCAACTGAGCATTCTTTTCCGTCTCCACAACCCCAAGGGAAAGAAGTTCAGCTGAGAATCTTTCAGAAACTGTGGGAGAACTATCTTCAACGAGTGCACTAACCATCGAGACGGGGATTTCTCTAGATGAATTTTCAGAAGCATCAACCGATGGAACAGGCACTCGATCTGCGGCTTCAACAACCGTCGGAACAACCTGGTGAGAACCGGACAAATCTGGAGTAGCTAGTTCTACCGACAATACGCCAGGAATAATTTTCATTCCAACCCAGATCAATCCGGAAAGAAGAAGAATCGTACCACCGAAAAATATAAACCGCGGAGAAGCAACTTCTTCCCCAACCACCACTGGCGTGTCGTCATTGGGGACACAGTGCTCTTCCCGTTTCCGGCGATGCTCCAGATCACGCAGCATTTCATTAATCAAACTCATTGCCACCTCCCCAAAGCAAGCAGAGTGACAACCGCAATAACCATGATCATGCTGATTTCCAAAACGTACGGTGAAGAGATCACCCGCTTTGGTGACTTAAAACCTCGAGTATCCTTAATTGCCAAAGCAACCATTTTGCGTTCTATCTGCCTGGTTCCTTTGCCATAGGCGACCAGCATCGCTTTATGAGCCAGTAAATTAATAACTCGGGGAATGCCGCAACTTGCTTTGTGCAACAAAAATACTGCTGCAGGAGAAAACAGGCTCTTCCCATCAAATCCAGCAACTTGCAGACGATGATCAAGGTAAGCAGACAGCTCACGATAGTGTAAAGTTGCCAGGGTGTAAGAAAAAGTAATGCGCTGTCGCAGTTGACGCAAATTGTCTTCAGCCAAACGTTGTTCAAATTCGGGCTGTGCAAAGAAAAAGATGTGTAATAACTTTTCCTTTTCTGTTTCCAGATTACTGAGCAAGCGTAACGCTTCCAGACTTTGATGGGGCATCGCCTGGGCTTCATCAATCAAAATAACCAGGGGTCGCTTCATTTTATGCAATCGAACTAATTCAGAAAAAATTCCCTGGCACAACTGCTGCACTGAGGCATTCTCTGGAAAATCCAGCTGGAGATCATGACTGATCGCCTGGTAAAGTTCGAGTGGAGTCAACAAAGGGTTAGGTAGGTAGGCCGTAGCACAATCATTCTGCAACAATTTCAACATTTGACGACAAAGCAGAGTTTTTCCGGTTCCTACTTCACCGCTTACGTGGACGAAACCTTCACCGTTACGCAATGCGACCAACAGAACATTGAGTGCTTCCTGGTGTCCACTATAACGGTAGAAATACTCCGTATCTGGTGTCAGGGAGAAAGGTTTCTCTTTCAGTCCGTAAAACTGTTCGTACATAAATCAAGCCTGTTTCACTAGAATTGTCGCCAGTCCTGCTGAAACTGGGGAGAGATCTGCTCGATTCGTTGCCTTGAAGCATCCAGACTAGCTTCCCAATCCTCAGGGCTACCTATCACCTGAGGACGTAGCAAAATCACTAGTTCACTCTTGCGGGAGATTGACTTGGTATGGCGAAATAGGGATCCAATACCAGGAAGGTCACTCAAAACGGGAACCCCTGACTCTTCCTTGTCAATATGCTCCTGCATTAAGCCGCCTATCACAACCAATTGTCCACTGCTAGCATAAACTACACTGTCCGATTCACGAATCGTACTAAATGCAACTGGAATATTCTGACTCACGCCAAAAACATCGATTTGCTTATTTTGATCGACAACTTCACTAACTGTCGGATGAATGTGCAAGATAATCTGCCCATTCGAATTGATCTGAGGAGTTACATCGAGAGCGATTCCGGAGAAGAAAGGAGTCAGGGTGATATCATTTGAGCTAGTGGTTGTCGTTCCGGTATTGGTATCATTAGAAATATCAGTAACAAAATATTCATCGGAACCAACCTTGATGACGGCTTTTTGATTATTTATCGTGGAAATCCGCGGGCTGGACAAAACTTGAACATCACCCTGGCTTTCCAGCATCTCAACAAACCCCTGAAAATCATTAAAATTCAAAGCGAGACTGAACACTCCACCGAAAGCCAGCGAGTCTAATCCGTTCGGCAACACATCTCCTGGAGTTAAATTACCACTATTACCGGTACTTTCTGCAAATCCGCTACTAAAAACAGAACCACCACCACTCTGTCCAAATAAGGCACTCTTACCACTCTGAGTTTCAGCCAATGCCGCCCAGTTTATGCCAGATTGAAATCCATCAGACAAACCAACTTCAATAATTTTGGCCTCAATAATAACCTGACGTTGCAAGTTACCCTGAATCGTTTTCAGATAGTCTTCAACCAAGCGTATTTCATCTGGCATCGCAACAACAACGACCACACTCGACTGAGGTTGAACGACGACCTTCCGCCCACCATCACTACCAACCAGGCTTTGGATTGCACCAAGCAGTTCAGTCCAGAAATCTGCTGTAGATTCAGTATCAATCTGGCTTCCTGAAGTTGTCCCAGTGCCATTATTATTGTTATTATTGCGGCTGTCATTGTCGGAAGAATTATCAGATTGTGTCACCTGTCCAGAACTCACACGCGTCTGAGAAACCCCTTTACGCACCAAGTTAAGATAATTCACCTGAAATGTCCGAGCCTGCAATCCAGCAGGCATCACCTGATAAATATTACCAGTCTGCAAATATGGGTATCCATAAACGTTATGAATCACCTGAAGAACTTCTTCAATAGTTGTATTCTTCAGATCAACACTGATCTCTCCAGAAACCTCAGGATGCACAACCATGCTGACTGGACTTCCTTCGACCAGACTCATAAAAAAATCACGAGCCGATACCTGACTTGCAGCAATATCAAATCGAACTTTATCTTCCAGCTCAACAGCTGCCGATAACGCCTTTGAGGAAGGGATCAATGCCGAGAGAATTTCAGGGGGAGGCTGTGGAATTTCAACCTTAGCTGTTAAATCGATCGGCTCTTCCAATATCTGGTTGATCGACTCCAGCGGAGCACCACCTCTAGGTGGAGGAGCACATCCCGCAAAAACCAGCAAGTAAATCATGACAGAGACAAGCCCCCGGCACGTATGAAACGAAAACATTTTCACGGTTTGCTCCCTTTTCTGATATCCTTGTTCTGAGACATCTTTTTCAATCCGGTTCCAGCCCGGCGCAGCACAAGTCTTCTCTGCTTATTCTTTAAAACAACCCTGTTAGAATCAATCTGAATGAGCTTGTAACCATCAAGCAGTTCACCTACTTGTAATGATTTTCCGTTGATGACAGCAACTGAACGTCCCGCAGAGATCAATACAGCAGTCAATTGCCAGTTTCGGATTTTTTCCAAAGTACTTTTCGTCATTGTTGGGGGTGTAACAACCGGCTCCTGATAACGAACTGGACGCATTGGATCGACAAATGGCTCAGAGGTTGCCGCACAACAGTTTCCCGCCAGATTAAAGAGTAGAAACATCAACACTATTCCGAGAATTCTAGCCACCAATCCAGCCCTCCGTTAAACTCAAGGTATAGACCTGCAAACGAACTATCGCTGTTGGGTAATCATGAGACTCAACTTCGACCCCTTCCCAAACCATAGAACGTGGCAATTTTTCCAACTGCCGCAGATATCTCAATAGTGTCAAATAATCACCAGAAAACTCCATCCGCAAGCGGTGCCGATAGAGCACTGGCATGACAGAATCTTTTACCGTCTGTTCATCCAGCACCAACAGCTCTGGAGAAAGATTTTCTAAGCTAAGAAGTTGTAGTTTTTTTTGTTGCGTCAGGAGATCTTTCAACAATTCAGGCATCTCTCGAGGAGAGACAAGATTGACAATATTGGCTTTCAACCGAGACTGAAGCTTTTCAGATTCGAGCAGCAAGGCATCGAGTCTAACGTGATTATTTTTGTCGGGATCAAGATCTTTACGTGCCTTGACCACTATTTCCCGGTTTTTCAATTCAGCCATGCTGATCTTCAACTCTGTCATCTCACGACGCGTAGCATCCTGCTGCGCAGACAAAGGCTGCAAAACCAGAAGGTTAACCAAAAAAACGAGAACGATGACAACGCAAACCATTAAAACGATACGCTCTCGCTGGGGGCGCTGATCGTACCATTGCAGCAGGCCTGGGGAAAACCTTCCTGTCATCGTATCGCCTCCCGGACAGAATCAAGCTCAAAATCGATTTGTCCCATCTGCTCTTTTAACCGCTTTAGTCTCAACCGAGCAAATACCTGCCCACCAAAAATATTTTTCTCCCCTAATAGATGTAGATACTCTGGGATCTGCTCAGGGTTGAGTGCGCTTCCAATGAGCTGAACTTCCTGACCACTGCGTAAAAGGCTAATTCGCCGCAACCAAATTCCTTGTTGAGGATATCGAGACAACCCTTCCAGAGAAGACAGAATTGCTTCATTTGTCTCCTGATCTTGTCCAGAAAAATAGTCGAGCGCCTTTTGTTGCCCCAGTAACTCCTGTTCAACTCGTTTAATTTTTCCCTGAAGAAGAGCACTTTGTTCACGTTCAGGATATTGCTTCTCCAGTTGGGCAACCTGCGCACTGATAAGTTGTTGTTGCTGACGCAAATCATTAGTTTGAGTCTTTATCGAATATGTCTGCCAATAGCTGTAAAGCCCTACTAGAGATAAACAGATAATGATCACACCGAGAACCATCCCAACCTGTCGACTCTGAAACGGCTCCGGTTTATCAATCAATACATCTTGAAAAAGATTAATCTGTTGACGCATCAACTATTCTCCTGCCTTAAAGCTCCACCAATCGCCAACAAACACCGATTCAGCTGGAGTTGGTCACTCTTTTCGGGAAGGTCTAAAACGCCCGCAAAGCTGAAATTTTCAACAGAGGTTGTCAGGTAGTCATTCAGATAGCTCACAACGGCTGGAATCTCCCGCTGGGTCTGTGCCACCAACAAACGAGAAACCATTGGAAGGTGATAATTACTTTCACAATGATCAAAAGAGCGTTGAATTTCAAGAACTATGGCATCAAGCTGTTCCGTCAAAACGTCATCATCATCACCATCAGCAGAAGGAAGCAAGTCGTCCATTCCGGTACTGAACCATCGAACCAGATATAGAATTCCATCCCGAACAATTACCAGCACACCACTCTGTTCCAATAGCAGCAATATCGCTATGCCACGGTCATCTTCAGTAAACAATTCACAGATATTTCGAAGCGCAAACTCTGGAATATCAATCGACCCAAGAGATAGATCATTTTGCTCAACCAACTGAATCCGATCACGCAACAATTTCTGCTGAGCAGAAACAACGTACGTTAACGGTTTCTTTTCACTATTAAAAGGAGCGACATCAAACAGATCAATAATGGCCTCTGCGGAAGGATAATCAATACGCTCACCAATTTGCCACCGTGCAGCTTCACGACGCTCGGTCTCTGGGAGTTCTGCCATATCAACTTGCATCAATTGATAAGAATCTGCTGGCAACACAGCGACACAACTGGATTTCTGCAGATGGTATTGATGCACCTGTTGCTCCACTGCTTGATGACGTTCATCAGAAGAAGAACACAATTCATGGTTTGAAAATAGCAGCGTTGCCCGCCCCGCCTGATTACGTTGGACGCCGGCAGTGCTCACTCCGCCAGACTCCTGACATATAGCAACTATCTTTCCATTTGCTTTGCATTTTTTATTAAAAAAGCCCAGAGCAAACTCCTTCTTAAAAATAATTATTATGAGAATATTAATGTTTTGATAAGTTAAACATCATTATAGATCAATAATCAACAAAAAAAGACAGCCAAAGCTGTCTTTTTTTCTAAACCAATATTTATAACTGTTTGTAACTGTAGATTATTTATTTTGATTAGTGTTCTGTACACTATAATACATTACAAAATTACGCGACGATTTTATCGTGGTGGGTACAGGGTATTAGAGCTTACCCGCCTCCTCAGAAAGGTACGAAGCGACACCTTCCCCGTCTGCGACCATCCCCTTGTCACCCTGATTCCAACCTGCGGGACAAACCTCACCGTACTTATCGTGAAACTGCATAGCATCAACCATCCGCAACATTTCATCTATATTACGGCCAAGCGGTAAGTCATTCACAACCTGATGTCGGACAATTCCACCCTCATCGATCAAGAAAGATCCTCGCAACGCAACCCCGGCAGGCTCAAACTCTACATCATAAGCACGACAGACCTCATGCTTGACATCAGCCACCAGAGGATACTTCACCGGGCCGATTCCACCATCATCAATTGCGGTATTACGCCAAGCCGCATGGGTAAATTGTGAATCAATGGAACAACCAAGAACCTGCACTCCTCGCTTTTCAAACTCTTCAATTCGGTGGCTAAAAGCAATCAACTCAGTCGGACAAACAAAAGTAAAATCAAGAGGGTAGAAGAATAAGACGATTGACTTTCCTTTATAATCGGTCAAGGAAAAATCAGCATTGATCGATCCATCGGCCATAACAGCCGGAGCACTAAAACTTGGGGCTTGCTTTCCTACCAAAACACTCATTGTCAAACTCCTTTTAAGGTTTTATTTAAGATTTCACTATATTTTAATGATTAAATATGACCTGTCAAGTAATTATTACTATTTTAGTTACTTTTCGTGCTGCGCGGATGACACCGATCATAAACATCCGTAAGGTGAGCAAAGCTAACCTTAGTATATTTCTGTGTTGTTGACAGGGAAGCATGCCCAAGCAATTCCTGAATAACCCGCAAATCGGCTCCTGCATCAAGAAGGTGAGTTGCAAATGAGTGGCGTAAAGCATGTGGTGTGACATCGGTAGGCAAGTTAAACTGCAACAAACGTTTTTTTAGATTACGCTGGACACTGCGCGCCGTCAATCGCCCACCACGCTGATTAAGAAATAAAGCATCTTGTTGGTCTGGCTGTCCTCGCTCTATCAAGTAATTTTGTAGAGCACGACAGGCCTGCTGACCAATCGGAAGAATCCGTTCCTTGTTCCCTTTGCCAAGCACCCGAACCTGATGATTTTCCAGATCAACAGCACTGATATCAAGGCTGGTCAATTCTCCGACCCGCAATCCACAAGAATAGATTAGTTCAAAAATGGCCAGATCACGCAGCACCAACAAGTACGGCCCAGGAAGAGACCTATCCAGCAGATGACCAACCTGTTCAGCACTGAGAACTTTGGGTAAATATTGTTCCCGACGCGGGGTAGATAGAGCATCAGCCGGAGAATCTGCCAGCACTCCTTCACGAACCAGAAACCGAAAGAAAATTTTTATTGCTGACAACTTACGTGCGATACTGGTGCGGCCGCAAGACTTGTGCAATTGGGCAAGATATTGTCGCAATAATAACAAATCGATATGCATCAGAAAATCTGTTTGAACACATATAGCTTCATATTGCTTAAGAAAAGCGTAAAATTGGCGAAGATCTCGCACATAAGCCTCAACCGTTCGTGGAGAAAGATTGCGCTCGACCGCCAGATACTGCTCAAATCTTTCAATATACTGACACACAAAGACCTCCATCAGCCTGAGGTTTATTGAATCTGATAACAGCAACTAATTGACGACTTCACACCAGCGTGCGATACTCCGATTATTCATAATGGCGAATATTGATGGGATCAAGAATACCTTAAAAAGCCCACTGCGTCAGCTTTCATCTTTGGAGAAAATCTTGTGATCACATCCCTGCTATTTTTTCTTTTCATCATAGCAAACCTGAGTTTGTTAATATTTGACCTACTGGTCGTCCTTCTTAGTTACAGTATCTGTTGGTATGAGTATTCTAATACCAATCCCAACCTGGTGGACAAAAGGTTCCGCATAAAGAATCTTAAACTGATAGCAACACTGATACTACCTGAAGTTTTCTTCGACTTTATCACTATTGCCACGATCCCTTTTGGGCTGATCAATAGAAATCATCAAGCCTCACAACGCAATGAAACTCCTGTTTTGTTGCTCCACGGTTTGTTTGTCAATCAAGCCTGCTGGTTCTGGTTTAAGCGTCAACTCAGACAACAAAGAGTCAAAAATATCGTCACCATAAATCTTTCTTCTTGGCACAGCGAAGAAGTTCTGACTGAATTATTGGCAAAAAAGATTGATGAACTGCGCCACCAACTGGGTGTCAACAAAGTTAATTTGATCGGACACTCCATGGGGGGAATGATTGCCCGTAATTATGTCCAGCTCCGTGGAGGTCACGACAAAGTAGAACATCTGATCTGCCTTGGCTCTCCCCATCATGGCTCCAAACTGGCAACATTTTCTATCGATCCTCTGGGTAAGTTGCTGATTCCAAATTCTGATTTTCTCCAGAGGCTCAATAGTGCACCCATTCCAAAAAACATCCAATTAACCAATATCTACACCAACAAAGACAATATGGTTCTGCCAAACGCCAACAATCATCTTTCTTGGGGAAAAGCTGTCGAGTTTGATGGTATGGGGCATACCTCGCTCATTTACCGTAAGGCACCCATTGCTGCAACATTAGCAGCGCTGAAAGAACCCGTTGTGCCGCCTACTTAAGCCTTCTGTACATTCAAACCATATCCAATAAAGGGTATTTTCTCTTGAAATTTCCACTCATTCCAGAACATGCCCGAGTTTCTCTGCAAAGACTGAAGACTTACAATTCGACAGAGACTCTAGCTGCACTTGAAAAACTTCTGGAGCCGCTCGGTGGCATGGGCGCCTTCGTTAAACCGGGGCAGAAAGTTCTTATCAAACCAAACTTGCTTTCTGGCAAATCGCCCGAAAAGGCAGTAACGACCCACCCGGAAATTGTCCGTGCGGTCATTCAGCTAGCTCAGGATGCTGGCGGTGAAGTCTCGCTGGGAGATTCTCCTGGTATTGGCAGTCCCGAAAATGTTGCCCGTAAAAGTGGAATCCTTACCGTTGTTGAAGAAACTAGCTGCCGTTTTGTCCCTTTCGAAAAATCGGTCACAATCCACCCGACTGGAGGGACGTTCCAGCAGCTTGAAGTTGCCCAGGACGTTCTGGATGCTGATGTCATCATCAACTTGCCAAAGCTGAAGACGCACCAGATGATGGGTCTGACCTGCGGCGTGAAAAATATGTTTGGAGCTGTCGTTGGCCTGCGCAAACCCCGCCTACACCTGCAGGCTGGAACGGACAAAGCTTTTTTTGCCCTCATGTTACTAGAGCTCTGCGAAACCCTAGCACCAGCATTGACCATTGTTGATGCAGTCATCGGGATGGAGGGCGAAGGTCCGGGCAGTGGTGAGCCAGTACAGATTGGAGCGTTATTGGCAGGGAGTCATCCCCAGGCAGTCGATACCGTGGCAACGGAGCTGGTGGGTCTGCAACCACACCAGGTCTACACACAACAGCAAGCCATTCAGACAGGACGCCCCTACACCCAACTTCAGCAGTTGGAACTTAGTGGAGACCCACTTGAATCATTAAAAATGAATAACTTCCGTCCAGCAAAAATGACCGATGTCAATTTTGGTCTTAACCGTGGGCTGAAACATTATTTGAGAAATGCCCTGACCGCACGCCCCGAACCGGATCATAAGCTCTGTCGACTTTGTAATGATTGCGTCACTCACTGTCCCCCGGAAGCAATGAAAATCAAAGGCAACAAACTACAGATTGATTATGACCACTGCATCCGCTGCTTTTGCTGCCAAGAACTCTGCCCCCATGGCGCGCTGATGACCAAACAGGGGATATTGTTACGCCTGCACAACTTTCTTCAAAAAAAGTAACCCGTTCGTATTCGGTGGGCAGATACTCGTTACAAGCCCACCAAATACGAACATGCATCCAGCATAAAAATTTGACCGACCACCATCAATAAGGTAAATCTCTCCTTATAACTATTTTCTAGGGATAAGCAACCATGAGCCAACAAATCCATATCGACTATGATCTTAGTGAAAAAATCTGGCGCACTTTTTACAATGCCTATTATGCGTCCGATAAACGTTTTAAGCTGCGCTTCTTCTATGGAACGGTCACCTGGATTGTTGGGGCTTGTGGACTACTGGGGCTATTTGACAACCAATTGATTGCTTTTGGTATGATCGCCTTTGGACTGTACTGTGTATTCGCCAAACAATACTTGGTCAATAAAGCCGTTAAAAAAATTAAAGAGAAACCCCATTTCCCAGGAAAGATTGATTACAGCATAGATCAGGATAAAATTGCCGGCATCGAGCAAGGACAAAAATTTGAATTCCACTGGGAAACATTTTATGGCTATCGTGATGCTGCTCCGGGACTCATGTTGTATCTAAAAGAAGCTTCTTTCTTTTTTATCCCTGATGAAGCTGTCTCGACTGACGATAAACAAGAAATTATCAACTTCCTGCGCTTGAATAAAGTTCTGGATTTGGCGAAAAAATAAAAGACAATTCTCGCCATAAAAAAAGGCTCACAAAATTAAAGTGTGAGCCTTTTCAGTTTACTGTCACGTTGAAACCTGATCAACGCACCTGAACAACTTCTTTCACTTCTGGAATCTGCTCCATCAGGTTACGCTCAATCCCCATTTTCAATGTCATGGTTGACATGGGACAGGAGCCACAGGCGCCCGTTAATTTAACGCTGACAACCCCATCTTCCGAGACATCCACCAGTTCAACATCACCACCATCAGCCTGCAAGGTAGGGCGAATCAGGTCCAAAACTTCTTCAACACGTTCTTTCATCAGATATTTCCTCCGTAAATTGTGAGCTTATTGGTAAAGTATATATACAATGACAACTATTTTGCAAGTTTCGATATCTTATTTAATAGCTAAAATGCTCCGGTGGGCATTCCAATATCCCGAATACGCTTACTGCAGATGAGTTCCGGTTGACCAATATTTTTCCCCTGGACAAGCACCTTAAAGCTTTCACCCATCCCCCCTTCCGGCAGAATCAGGGTCTTCAAATTCATCCGCAACGCCTGGGCTTTTTTGGGATCGGTTTCACGGCTTTCCATTTCAACCAACATTTCCAGGAAACCGAGTCCCATCAAAAATTGATACTGATGACCAAAATAGAGAACATCTAAACCTTGTCGTCCACCAATTTTCTGTAAAGATGTAAAGTCAATGTGAGCCGTTATGTCCTGGCAACCAACCCGTTGATAGGGATCTTCACTGGTTTGGTGTTGATGATAACAGAGAAGGGTTCCGGCATGACGGTAAGGCGCATACAGTTCTTCTGCCAAATAGCCATAATCAATTGTCAACACAAACCCACGTTCAAGAACTGCTGCAACACGTTGCATCCACTCACAGGCAACAAGATTAACCTCGCAACGATTCCCTTCAGCCGGTTCAATTCCAATCTGTTGGAAATATTTTTTGATTAGGTTGACAGAAAGAGGGCGCAGGTCTTCACCAAAACCATCCTCCCTATTCACAACATAAACTTCTTGCAACTCCCCAGCGTGCTTCTCAATTAAATGAACCGGGAAAGCATCGAGCAGTTCATTGCTGACAAAACAACCCACCATTCCTCGCAGATCGTCAAGCTCGCACCAAGTTACCCGCCCAGCAGCAAAGTGCCGGTGCAAAATTTGCTCTTGCCGCTGCCGATTATCCGGACTGAGCTCAATCAGCCGATAATCGAGATGTGCATAGAATGCTGGATATTTTTCCTCCAGAGTATTCAGAATATCAAGACAGAGGTGCCCTTCACCGGCTCCCTGTTCGGCAATTATGAAACTGCCCTGTCCCAAAAGTTGCCACATTTGCTCCAGTTGCCGGGCAATCAACTGACCAAAGCAAGAGTGGACACTGGACGAAGTAAAAAAGTCACCCTTTTTACCGATTCGGGTACGTGCAGCAGTATAATAACCGTATTCGGGATGATAAAGAGCTTGTTCCATAAACTCCGAAAAGGGGATTCCAGCAGCTGAATTAATTCTCTGTTGCAGCTCTAAGGTCAACTCTGATTTTTGATTTTCGGTCATAAGGTATCCACTATATCTGGAATTAAAATGCGAAATTATAGCCAGCGAACAAGTCAAAGACAAGGGATAAAACCATCACAAACGCTTGAACTTGAAGGTGATTCATGCCATTATCTGACGCTGAGTAAAATCAGTACTTAACAGAGATCAACTTATAATTCAAATATTGGAGAAAGTTTTATGGCGATCATTACCATTTCCCGAGAGATGGGCAGCGGGGGCATCCCAATTGTCCAGCAGGTGGCAGCAGAGCTTGGCTATACTCTGGTCGACGGTGATATCATTAAAGATGCTGCAGAAAATTACGACTTATCTCAGGAAGCCCTACTGCAAATTGATGAAAAGCCACCGGCATTTGTAGAAAATCTTGATCGACAAATTGAACTAAATATGAGCCGCATTCAACTGATTGTGCTAGAACAAGCACTTCAAGGAAACGTCCTCATCTATGGTCGCGGTGGTCAAGATCTACTTCCTGATATTACCAGTGTCTTGCGTGTACGGGTTATTGCTCCCTTTGAAGAGAGAGTCGAACGCTGGGCTCAGCGTGAATGGATCGATCCAGACTTAGCCCGCTCTTTAGTGCGTAAAAGCGACCAACAACGAGCAGGCTTCATTAAATACTATTTTGACCGCAACTGGACAAATCCCATCGAATACGACATGGTGATCAACACCACCAAAATGTCAGTAGAAATGGCGACTAAATTGATTATAGAAGCCATAAAAGATCCGTATCTGATCGAAAAAGATCAAACCTGTAAAATAAAAATTAACGATTTGATTATCCAGAAAAAAATTCAAATTGCCCGACTGGATGATGAACGAATTAAAGATATCTGGTTCAATATTGATGTTAGCAATTGTCACGTCACCTTGTCAGGCCATATCTACAGTGAATCTGAGCGCCAAGCGGTTATAGATGATACAAATACCGTTGAAGGAGTGACAGGAGTAACTGACAACTTGAAGATAATCAACTACTGATAATTTAAGTTTCTCAAAACTTCTCAAAGCACACAACAACTTACCAACAAAACGCCGGCACTGCCGGCGTTTTACTTAATCAAAAGATCAAGGAGCAATACTCATGGCTGGACATAGTAAATGGGCCAATATTAAACACCGCAAAGGGGCACAAGATGCCAAACGTGGAAAAATATTCACAAAACTGATCAAGGAAATCACTGTTGCGGCAAAAATTGGCGGGGCTGACCTTGAGGCAAATGCGCGTCTCAGATTGGCTGTAGACAAAGCTAAACAGGCGAATATGCCCAAAGACAATATAGATCGTGGCATCAAAAAAGGAACCGGAGATCTCGATGGTGTCACTTATGAAGAGGACATCTTTGAAGGCTATGGACCTGGTGGCGTCGCAGTCATAGTTGAATTTATGACCGACAACCGAACCCGTACAGTAGCAGATGTGCGCCATGCGTTTAATAAATATGGTGGCAGCCTTGGCGTCAGTGGTTCTGTAGCATTTATGTTCGATCGCAAAGGGCAAATTATTTTCACCGACGAGAATGACTTTGACACCATTTTTGAAGTAGCTCTGGAAGCCGGCGCTGAAGATGTTAAAGAGGAAGACGGTATCATTGAGATTGTCACCGACCCGGCTGAGTTTGAAACGGTCAAAAACAGTCTCGAAGAACAAGGTTTTAAATATCAATCAGCTGAAGTTACTATGATTCCGCAAAACCTGAATCCGGTTGAAGGCAAGCAGGCTGAATCGCTAATGAAGATGATTGATATTCTGGAAGACAACGACGATGTGCAAAATGTTTATGCCAATTTTGACATCTCTGATGACGAGATGGAAAAAATCCTCGGGTGATAGCGTCACAAAAAAATCCGATTTCCAGCATTACAGCAGCTTTTCAGGATCTCAACATACCTGTGTCTGTCTTCGCCCCTGAACAACCACTGCGCCTTGGATATCGGATTTTTTTCTTAGCCATCATATTAGTTTTGAGTGCTTCCGGGAATATTATTCAACCATGCGTATTTTAGGGATTGATCCTGGGAGTAAAGCGACTGGCTATGGCTTTATTGAACAGCAGGGTAACCGGTTGATTCACCTGGATAATGGCGCAATTTTCACCCAAAGCAAAGATGCTCTTGCGGTTCGCTTACAAATAATTTATCAGGGACTCTGTGCACTGATTGAAAAGTACCACCCCGAAGCCGTTGCGGTCGAACAAGTGTTCATGGCTCGCAATCCTGCCTCTGCACTAAAACTTGGGCATGCTCGGGGAATAGCACTCTTGGCTGGAATTAATGCCGGTCTTCCCGTGGCCGAATATTCAGCATTACAAGTAAAAAGTGCTGTAGTCGGTTATGGGCGTGCAGGGAAAAATCAGGTTCAACAGATGACAAAAGCCCTCTTGAATTTGCCTGAGATTGCACAGGAAGATGCTGCCGATGCACTTGCGGTAGCAATTTGCCATGCCCACAGCCATCACCTGGGTGGGAAAATTGCACAAACAACACAAAATACTCGAGGAAGACGATCATGATTGCCCTCTTAACCGGACAATTAGCCTATCGCAGTCCAGAGCAGATTATTGTTGATGTTGCCGGGGTCGGCTACCGACTGAAGATCCCCCTCTCGACATTTTATGTTCTGCCTGAAGATGGTGAAGTCCAACTGCAGGTTCATACCCACGTTAAAGAAGACGCTATCAATCTGTTTGGTTTCTCTAGTACAGCTGAAAAAGATCTCTTTATCCTACTGGTATCAGTCTCCGGAGTCGGCCCCAAACTGGCAATTACTATCCTCTCGCACATACCAACTGAAGATCTGGCTCTGGCACTTAGTCAGGGAGATATTCCTCGCCTGATAGCTATTCCCGGAATCGGCAAAAAGAGTGCGGAACGATTGGTGCTTGAACTGCAGGAGAAAGCCACAGCTTACGCTGTTTCCGCATCGCTCACTGCAACGGGAAGCGCCATAACAGCAACTGTCGACAGTCATAAGGATGCTCTCTCAGCTCTGGTCAATTTAGGCTATAAAGAAACTTTAGCAAAACGTGCGTTAACCAATGTGCAGCTGGCTCCTGGAGCCCCCCTTGAAGATATTCTAAAAGCAGCACTACAAGTCCTGTTGAAATAACTGGAGCAACGATGAGCGAACGTCTGATTGCCGCTGATGGACAACCCGAGGAAATCAATTTCGAGGTTGGATTGCGCCCAAAGTCTCTTCAAGAATATGTGGGGCAAACCAAGGCAAAACGAAATCTCAAGGTCTTTATTGATGCAGCACGAAATCGACAAGAAGCACTCGACCATGTCCTCTTCTTTGGTCCCCCCGGACTGGGCAAAACCACTCTCGCTAATATTATCGCCCAGGAAATGGGCGTCAGCATAAAAAGCACCTCCGGTCCGGTGATTGAAAAAACAGGTGATCTGGCAGCCGTCCTGACTAATCTGGAAGAGGGCGACGTCCTGTTTATTGATGAAATTCATCGTTTATCTCCGGTCGTTGAAGAAATCCTCTACCCGGCAATGGAAGATTATCAACTCGATATCATGATTGGTCAGGGACCTTCGGCTCGCACCATCAAACTGGATATTCCCAGGTTTACACTGGTCGGAGCCACAACTCGCGCCGGACTACTCTCATCACCTTTGCGTGATCGTTTTGGCGTTATCAGCCGTCTCGAATTCTATTCCAATGATGAATTAACAACTATCGTCAAACGTAGTGCGAATATTCTTAAAATTCAGATTGATGATGACGGTGCCAAAGAAATCGCCCGCCGCAGTCGAGGAACCCCACGAATCGTCAACCGCTTATTACGCCGGGTACGTGATTTTGCCGAAATTGAAGGTAACGGTAAAATCACCTGTGAGCTCGCAGATCATTCCTTGCAAAGGTTGGAAGTCGACAATCACGGCTTTGATTATATGGATTGCCTTTTGCTTCTGACTATCATCGATAAATTTTCCGGTGGACCCGTTGGCCTTGACACTTTGGCTGCAGCGATAGGGGAAGAACGGGACACGATAGAAGAGGTTATAGAACCCTACCTGATTCAGCAGGGATTCTTAAATCGAACCCCCCGTGGTCGAGTTGTCACAGAAAGTTGCTTTCGCCACTTCCAACGGATCTCATCCCAGGCAGGTGACAACAGCCCCCTATTCGGTTCATAAGAAACGGATCATATGAATCAACACCTGCAACAGTTTGCTCAACAACTCGCAATCTGGACTGAAGAGATCATTGAGCACGGTCGCATCCCCTTTCGTCGTGTTGATACCTATCCAGAGATAGATACTGAGAAGGGAACAATAGAGCCTCCCCTGATTTTCTGGATCAACCGACAGAGTATGATGGCCGGGGGAATTCTGTTACTGCCAGAAAACAATCTTGAGATAGAACTCCAGCGAGGGCGACACCTTGCATCAGCCTTGGGACTACGAAATTTCGTAACCTGGGAGGCCAACCAAGCCAGAATTTGGCAGATTGAGAAAAATGAGGTCAGTGAGCAGCAATCATTCCCTCTATCTAATCCAAATCATCCGGAAACTTTTCGTTTTTTACTCGTCGACATCCTTGAAGCGTTAAAGCTTATAGCAGTTCTTGGTGCCATTCCAGCAACAGATCTTTCTCCCTACTACTTTAACAATCTATTTCACACGACTCTGCAGCAAGCGCTGCCACCACTGATTGAAGTGTACCGCAGTCAACGCTCCAAGACAGATGAGCATCCTACCGAAGATACTGGTACCGATACTGATGCGAACGAAGCAAATCGACTGCTGCTATTACAAGTACTCTCTCTACTTTGGTACAATAAATTTCCTGACGCAATTCTACCCGAAAAAATGGATCGTGCAATTGAACTTTCGCTACTTACACTGCCAGAGTCTGTACAAATTCCATTGTCACGTAAAGCAACAATCGTCCCCCCCCCACTTCCTCTTGAAGCGGCAGTTTGTTTTCACCATTTGCTTCTACGCCTGCGGCAACTTTCTTGGAACCAACCAACAGAACGAGCTAAAGCAAGTATCCGCCGTCTGACAGAGTCTTGGTATCAGAACAAGTTAGAGGTAAAGGAACCAACCGCAATTCACCTTTACCCCGCAACACCACCACTAAACGCCTCAACTAAAATTTTGCTCTCTAGTTCACCATCATTCCTGGCAGCTACGGCACTTTTGGCTGACATAGCAGCTCTCCCCCCACGTGAATTACTATTTGGCAACCTGTTTCAATTTGACCGTGACAATCTCTCGAACCAACCCATCGTTGCCCGGCTATTGAACCATAGAAAAATAGCCAGTTTCGAACGCCGAGAATATACGGCAAAACTGCGACTTTCCTGGCCAAACCGTCATTTAAAAGTTAAAACCGGGCAACCTTTTTGGCACTGGGAATTGATTCACATTCTGGGTCTCTGCCAACCGGAACAAAACCTCTCCTTGGAATTACCGATTAGTTTGCTGAAAGAACCAGAAAACATATTGGCATGGCCCCTTTTATGTGAAAACTATAGTTTTCAGTTAGTGAAATTATTGAGTAATAGGAACATTCAACTCGATATTTTACGTAGTAAAAAATCAAATGAACAATTCCCGTTACAGCGAGAAGATGAAGTACGTGAAATCGCTCCAAGTGCCGATCTGAACCGCTTCAGAAATCAGCTCCTGGTCGCTCTCACCCTACCGAAAGATATCCATAGGCTTCTTGAAAATGAATTGATCTGGCCCGACATGAGCGGCATTCCCGACACCCATCTTCTCGGCTGGGAAATCTATTCGCAAAGCCGTCTCTACAAGTGGTTGCGAACCATTCTGTCCAATGCAACAGACTCAACTGACTCACTGAATGACACGGCAGAGGAGACTATCTGTACTCATATCCCATATCCGAATCCTCTACTTTTGAATGAGCTCATAACTTTTGAGAAAAGAAGTTCAGCAGAAGATCAATTACTGTCAATTGATCACTTCCTGGCAGATTTACTCACCTGCCCTGCGCTTGAAAACATTGAACTGCCAGCAGCTACCCCCCCCGAAAAAACAGGAAGATCTGGAGCCGATTCAGAGAAAAAACTCAGAAGAACAATAACGCAACAACTATCGACCCACGGAATTCCAAATTTTCCCGAACAATATCTCTACTTTCTAGACCAACCAGAGATGTGCCATTACGCCATCACCCCTCCATTGGTTATAAAAAACAGCCTTCTCGGAGAATTCGAGCTGGAAGACGCAAAAGGTCAAATTCTTGCGGGCTACGGGGAAGAACTAAAACAGGCATTACTATTCTGTTCAGCTTCCGGAAAAACTGAAATTGACCTCCCTAGTGACAGATTCCAACTTGAAGAATTATTGGCACATTATCAAAAAGACCTAAAGAATTTGTATAAGTTTCTTAATGATCTCTGTTATAGCCGGGTTGAAAACTCAAAGTCCGCACGTAAAATGGTCAAAAAAACATGGGAAAAGCTCAACCTTCCCACTCCATCATGGTTTAATAGTTAAAAATATCATCTACAAGTAGAGAAATTAGATTCAATGATATTCACTTGTCCATTTGAACTGTTTTCATAAACTGCTATAATTTCCATAAGTTTATTAACTTCGGTATTTTTTACTGACAGGAGGCCGTAATGCTGGAAATTGTTGAAAAAACATTACTGACTGGAATTGGTGCCATGGCGTTAACCCAGAAGAAAGCAGAAGAACTGATTGATGATCTCAAAAAACGGATGAATCTGACGGAAGAAGAAGGGAAAAACCTTCTCGATAAACTTCGTGATGCTGCTAAAGATAATCAGAAGAAACTGGAAGAAATGGCTCAGGATGAGGTTAAAAAAGCCTGTGATCGCATTGGTGTAGTAACCACTGAAGATTTTATAAAACTACAGAAAAAAGTGGAACAATTAGAGAAACAACTAAAGGCACAAGACAAATAATGCCCATAGGATTGTAGTTTGCCATTCAATCGAATCAACCGTAATATTCGCTCCCTCAAACGCTATCGACAAGTCCTTGGCACCCTGATTAAGTATGGTTTCGGGAATATTGTTGAGCAACTCAATATCGATTATTACTTTGAGTTAGGCAAGCGAATCGTTTCTCTGGGAACCGCTTCCCGTGAGCTGGAACGCCTGACCCAAGCTGCCAGATTCAGGCTAGCTCTGGAAGAGCTGGGACCAACCTTTATAAAATTGGGTCAAATCCTCTCTACCCGTCCTGACATTGTCCCTGCCGATGCCCTAGAAGAATTGCAGAAACTGCAGGACCACATACCCGCTGTTCCAACCGATGAAATCAAAGCGCAGATCCATCGTGAGCTTGGCTACCCCACGGAAGAATTATTCAAAGATTTTGAGCAAACACCCTTAGCAACAGCCAGCATTGCCCAGGTACATCGCGGCACACTGAAAAATGGTGAACAAATTGTCTGTAAAGTTCGCCGTCCCGGAGTTGAATCCATTGTTGCGACAGATCTGGATATCATGATGGGTCTAGCTTACCTGATTGAGAAACACCTACCTGGTGGAGAGTTATACGATCCGATAGGGCTGGTCAGAGAGTTCCGTCGAACCATTCATCGCGAACTCGATTTTTCTCGCGAAGGCCGCACCACAGACCGCTTTGCCGCTAATTTTTCTGACGACGAAACAGTTCATATCCCTAAAGTATTCTGGGACTATACCGGCCACTCAGTACTGACCCTGGAATACGTTTCTGGAATAAAAATATCCAGTCAGGAAGAATTAAAAGGGGCTGGTCTCGATCCGCAAATTATAGCCAAAAACGGAGCAGACAACTTCTTGAAGCAGGTTTTTATCCATGGACTGTTTCACGCCGACCCCCATCCGGGCAACATTCATATCCTGCCCGGCAACGTTCTCTGTATCTTTGACTTTGGTATGGTCGGACGCCTGGATGACGATTTAAAACTTCACCTGACAGAACTTCTTATGTGCGTTTTACGGCGGGATGTCGATCATCTCATCTCGCAACTTCTTTACTCTGGAGAATTACACGACGATTCAAACATCAAAAATTTAAAGCGCGACCTTACGGAATTTATTGATGATTATTATGACATCATGCTACAGGATCTAAGAGTCGGGAAACTGTTGATTGATTTTGTTGAGATTCTGACCGAATACCAGATCAAATTTCCATCAAATTTGATGCTATTATCTCGTGCGCTATTTGTCATGGAAGGAATCGGAAAGCAGTTGGATCCTAATTTCAACATGGTTGCACAGCTTAAACCTTTTGCAGAACAGATCATCAAAGATCGTTATTCGCCAACAAGTATTGCTAAAGATGCAGCACGTACTCTTCAATCGTATCAAGCTCTCGGGAAAAGCTTACCAAAGGATATTAAAGAGTTTATCAACCGCATCAATCGAAACAAATTTAAAATTGATGTTGAGCACCGTGGTTTTGAACGTTTGATTAATGATCTTGATAAATCAACCAACCGAATTTCGTTCAGTTTGGTTATTGCAGCTTTGATCATTGGATCCTCCCTCATCATGCAGATCGACAAAGGTCCAATGCTTTTTGGCTTTCCAATACTAGGGTTATTAGGCTATTCAGTTGCAGGCTTTCTAGGGTTCGGACTTGCGATTGCAATTTTGCGTTCAGGTCGTATGTGAATTCACTGTGTTGACTCCGACACAGTATTAAATAAAATCCACAATTTTCTGCAACACCTACTACAACCGACTACATCATAAATATAAATAACCTACAATTACAGGCAGTTAAACAAGAGGCATTCTTGGCGAGAATTTTGCATAAAGTTCAGTATAACTTTAATATCACAAAGCAGCCCAAGATTGGACAACAGCAAAATGATTCTTCAGCGTACCATTAAAAAGCCAACAACAATTTCTGGCATCGGACTACATAGCGGCGCACGCATCACCCTAAGAATGCGTCCAGCAACTGCGAATACTGGAATTATTTTCCATCGTACCGATGGGGAACAAACTGTTGATATAAAAGCTTGCTCTGAAAATGTTGTAGACACCCGAATGGCAACGGTTATCGGTCATCAGGGAATGACTGTTTCTACAATCGAACATTTCATGGCAGCCTTAGCAGCTTTTGGTATTGATAACCTTCATGTCGATATTGATGGCCCTGAAGTCCCTGTCCTTGATGGCAGTGCCGCACCCTTTATCCGAGAAATTCAGCAGGCCGAAATTAAAATTCTCAACCGTAGTCGTAAGTTTATTGCTATCCGCAAGCCACTGGAAATTATTGAGGGTGAAAAGCGAATCAGTATCATCCCCTCCCGGTTTTTCAGAATCTCATTTGATATCGCCTTTGATCACCCTGCTATTTCAGTACAGCAGCATAGTATGAAGTTTACCACCGAAACGTTTTGCAAAGAGATCGCTTCGGCTAGAACATTTGGCTTCCTTCACGAGGTTGAGCATCTAAAAGCTAATGGTTTGGCGCGTGGCGGCTCTTTAGAAAATGCCGTTGTCATCGATGGGAATGGGGTCATGAACCCCGAGGGACTACGCTTTCAAAATGAATTTGTTCGTCATAAGATTCTTGATTCCTTTGGCGATTTCAGTCTCCTAGGAGCACCACTACTTGGTCACATTAAGGCATTTAAGGCAGGCCATGACCTCAATGCAAAAATGGTTCGAATGATTGAAGAAAACCCGAGCCACTGGGCTTATGTTGAATTCAGTGAGCAGGCACTCCGAGAAGCGCAGCGGACTGAAACAAAAGCATTCGCTATTGATTTAGCTTGGCATAAGGCATAGATTAACTTTTTTCGCTCAGGCTCACCTTCGATCTCTCGCCTGTGGTTTTAAGTAATGGCATTCCTGCCTGCAAGCAAAAGTAAACATTATCGGTTCTGTTCATTATTTCTACAACCTACGATAAACACACAAGAAACTCCAAGAGAACAACTCACTTCAGGCACACTATTCCATTTTAGGACAGAAACTGTTAGACTGCGTCCCCTGTAAAGTGGGAAGCAAAGCTTACTTTTTTCTATATGGGTTGAGGTAGTAAAAGGAGGACAGTCTTGATGATTCAGGTTGTTTACAGAAATGGCAAAGAAGACCTGGTTGAACAAAAATTTTTAGACATCCTTCTTCACATTGGAGAAATTCAGGAATTTCGTCGAAGTGACCATTGGGTAAATGTGACAGAAGACCCAATTCGATCCTATCAACAAAGTGAATATAGTGGTAGCAACAGACGTTTCCACGATGGCATCGAGATCCCCCCTTCAATGGGGATTTAGATTCGATTGTTTTTATGCCAGACCCCTTATGTCCCGGGCTTTTCTTTTCCCAAAGCCATACAAATCTTAATCGTTAAGAAACCCTATCCCACTGGTTCTGATTCTGCAAAAAAGACTCGAACAACGTCATTAAATTCTGCGTCCACTTGCTGGATCATTGGAGCAATAAGTTTTTCTGCCAAACCTGTTTCTTCCCAAGCCTTGATTTGTAGCTCTGGAACTTCATTAACCAGCATCACCTCATGTCCACAAGCATGCGCAAGAAAGTCTGCAACATGAACGATACAAGCCTCTGTGGAATAATGTGCCAGACGAGGCGAATGATGACTACCGATCATCCGAATTAATGCTGGCGATAATCGCCATTTTTCAGCCAATAATTTACCAACAATACTGTGATCCGTTTTCAGACAATCTTGCTCCGCACGGTACATCGGAATGTGCTTCTGACGAGCTTTGACAATGGCCACAGAGTATTGAGGAGCCATTCGATCAAGCATAACCAGACGTCCAATATCGTGCAGTAACCCACCAATAAAATATTTTTCCGCAGCCTTTTCACCAAGGTGACTAGCGATAACCTTAGAAAATAACGCACAGCGGATAGAGTGCCGCCAGAATGAATCCATATTCAACAAATCAGAAGGGATGTCCTGAAATTGTTGAATGACTGTGATTCCCAATGTCAATGTTGATAGCTCATCGGTTCCTAACAAAGAAACCGCCCGAGAAACAGAATCAATCTTGCCGGAAAATCCATACAGCGGGCTATTAACAAGTCGCAACAAACGCACTGTTAAACTGGCATCTTTGCTGATAACTTTAGCAATTTGTGGAGAGGAGGAATTGGGGTGATTCAGTAGCTCAACAATATGAGTATAAACCGTTGGCAGCGAGACAATATCCACCTCCCCCCTGAGCAAATGCGGAACACCTAATGGCTGTTGTCCCCCTTCATCATTTTCAGGCATTTCGATCTCAGAGAAAGTTTCCGGTTGCCACCCCTTCTGCATATTCAAAGTAAAACGATGCAGAACATGACGGTAAAGAGTCACAAGTGGTTCAGAATCCAGATCATTTAAAATTAACCTGGGAACCAAATAGCCTTGTGCTTGCTCAACAAACTCAGCCTTTAATTCCTGATTTTGGTGATACTCTTCTTCTAGACTCGCTTCATCAATATCTGCTTCAACGACCCCCCAGGATTTAAAGATCTTTAGGTGATCCTCCTGCAGAGAGGCACCGGCAGCAAGAACAAATCTCCCCGAAGGAGTGAAAAGATCTTCCGCCAGAAGCATTCCTCCGACCAAATCATCAATATTTATAAGCGCCAAAGCAAAAGTCCTTGCATTAAATATAAGTCAATGAGAGGGCTGCCTTGCCTTACAAAAATCAACTACAATTCGCAAAGCTAGACGGTCTCCCAAGACAAAACCAAAAAAATCGATTAACGATAGAGAATATAACAAAAAGGAACAACAATTCGATAAAAAAATACGGGAGAACCCCCTCCATCAGACATATTTTCCATAGACTCTTGTTCACTGCGACAATCTTTCAAAATCTGCCTAAAAACGACAACATACAGTGTTAATCATTTCTCTTCACCAAGAGACATGTTATCTTCTTTTAGCAAGCGACGATATTAGAGGAAATAATGAACTCACAATCAACAACAATTCAAACCTTACAGGTTCAGCTTGCCGAGGCAAATGAAAAAATTTCCCAACTAGAAGCAATGTTACAGCCATTAAGCCAGCAAGGAAGTCTAGAATACCGGATCCAAAACACACTATTGGAAGATATCAGTAATCTCCTGTCACTGATCAACAGCACTGAAGATCTCATCTGGTTCGTTGATCGCAATAAGCGGATGCTGTTGTCAAATGAAGCAACTCTCGCTTCATTTAAGAAGGAACTGGAAATTGAAATCGAACCTGGTATGCTCACAACTGACTTCCTTCCAGAGGAACAAGCCCGCTATTATGACCAGATTTTTGAAGCAGCCCTGCGTGGCAAAACGCTCCGACTAAACCACACAGGTACCAACAATAAAGAATATGCCGCTACCATCCAACCAGTTAAAAAAAATGATGAAATTATTGGAGTATCCGTTTTTGCTCGTGATATAACCGAGATTCACCTTTTGCAGGAAGAGCTGCGATATCACGAACAAATTATAGCCTCCACACCAAACCTCGTTGCACTCCTAGATAAAGACCTCAACTACAAAATCGTCAATGACGCCTATTTGACTGCTTTCGATAAAAAACGGGAAGACCTACTAGGAACCAACATTTGCAACTTAATGGGGGGAAAACATTTCAAGGAGTATTTCGAACCCCATCTCAAAGAAGCTTTTTCTGGAAAAATTGTCGACTTTGACCTCTGGATATCACTACCCATCCAGGGACGTCGTTTCTTATCTGTCACCTACCACCCTCTCCGCAGCCAAAACCTAAAACCAAAACATGTTGCTATCATCGTACGAGACAATACAGACCTTAAGCAGGCAGAGAGTGATCGTCAGCGAATTTTTGAAGTTTCTCTGGATATGCTCTGCGTGTTTGGATTTGATGGTCACTTCAAGGATCTGAATCCTTCGTGGTCACGAACCCTGGGATGGTCAACAGAAGAGTTGAAAGAAAAGTCCTGGCTGGATATTGCCAGCCCGGAAGACCGGGACAGCAGTCTCGCAATTTCTAAACGGCTATTGCAGGGAGAGAGAATCATCGGTTTTGAAAACAGGTGTCTCTGTAAAGATGGCTCCATCAAATGGCTGGCTTGGAGTTCCTATCCAGACTTAGAGCAGCAACAAGTCTTTTCTACAGTCCGTGATATTACCAATCGCAAACGGATGGAGGAAGAGTTACTGCAGCTGGCAACAACAGACCCATTAACTGGAACCAGCAACCGTAGACACTTTATTGAACAAGCAGAGACTGAATTAAAACGGAGTCGACGCTATGGCTCACAAATGGCCATTATTATGCTCGATATAGATCATTTCAAAAATGTCAACGATACACATGGGCACAGCATTGGGGATGAAGTACTAAAAAGACTCGTCGATTGTTGCCACCAAGAGCTGCGAACAACTGATATTTTCGGCCGTTTTGGCGGTGAAGAGTTTGCCGCAATACTAGTTGAAACAAACAAGGAGTCAACGTTAAGAACCTGCAAGCGGCTCATTGAGCAGATTGCAAAACTTAAAATCCGTACCGCTAAAGGTCAGATCAGTGTTACGGTCAGTTTGGGATTTACTATGCATTCAGCAGATGATATCTCAATCGATCCCCTCCTGAAGCGTGCTGATGATGCCCTCTACAAAGCCAAAAATGCGGGTCGAAATCAAATGGTCTGCATTTAACAACCCATTTCAACGGGAAGGGTTCCAAAAGAGGTATTTTCCAACAATACGATCAAAATCACTGACCCCATCACTACCGGGCTGTTTCATCCGATCAAGAGCTGCTTGAAGTGATGCGACTATGGTCGCATCTGTATCTTTATGCAGCGCAATATATAAATCCATATTCTTTAAAGCAAAAACTGTCTCATAATCTTCGGGATTCATCCCCAATGTCAGCATCAAATATTGAGTCGTCTGGACATTGAATGAAAATAGATCAATCCGATCAGCCTGTAGTTTTCTGATATTCATTTCTGGCAGTGCAAGCCGACTGAAATACTTGAGCTCTACACCGGCTTTGACCAAAAGCTGCTCAGGAGCACCATCACGAACAGTTCCAATCCGATATTTTTTGAAATCATCTATCGTAGAAATCTGTATCCCGCGACTTTTTTTTGCCATCACCCCGATGGTAACATTCAAAATCGGGCCAACCCATTGAAAAAGTTTCTCCCTCTCATCAGTTCGCGCCATGCTAAACAGAGCCGTATTTGGAGAATGTTGGACATTTTGGTAGGCTCTTGTCCACGGATACATTTGAATATCGCCCTGCTCCATAGGGCAATCGACTTGATGGAAAACAGACCGAACGATTTCAGTTGAGATCCCAACGATCTTGCCTTCTTCCGTAAAATTGAAAGGGGGAAGTTCCTCCGTCATCACCTTAAACGGAGGTTGAGCAAACAGCAGGCCAGGACATAAAAGAAGAAGAAGAAGAAGAAGAAGCGAATAAATAATCTTTTTCATCACGACTCCAAAATGAGTTGAAACAACAAGAGTATTCATCATTTTAGCAAGCGGCTTGATATTAGCAACTACAAACATTTTAAAACTCTATAAGTTCGCCGTAGCAATCCACCTAGGAGAGAACAATCCCCCCACAAATCAAAGTTCAGAGCTCGACATGATCAATCAGCAACCTCATCTAAAAAATCCTGATGGACAGGAAATGCTGGAACTTGGGGTAAATTCCAAATTTGTTCATTATAATCCTGCATAGTACGATCAGTAGAAAACTTGCCCCCTGCAGCAGTATTGAGGATACTCATCCGAACCCAGTGTTGCTGATCCTGATAAGCCTGTGCCACCCGTTTTTGTGCGGCAACATAACTGGCAAAATCAGCAGCAACCAACCATGGATCATATGGGCTCCTGATTGCCTGAATGATGGGGTCAAATATTCCAGCCTCAAACTGATTAAAGTGCCCGCTTTGCAATAGTTGCATCACCCGCAACAAATCCTCATTGGCATCAATAATAGCAAGCGGATCATAATTTTGCCGCTTTTTTTCCGCTTCTTCTGTTGTCAAGCCAAAGAGAAAGAAGTTCTCGTCACCAACCTCCTCACGAATCTCGATATTCGCACCATCCAGGGTTCCTATAGTTAATGCCCCATTCAGCATAAACTTCATATTGCCGGTTCCAGAGGCTTCCTTTCCGGCAGTAGAAATCTGTTCAGACAAATCTGCACCGGAACAAATCACTTCCATTGCTGAAACCCGAAAATTTGGCAAAAAAGCCACCTTAAGCCGATTTCCAATCGCCGGATCATTATTGACCAGAGTGGCAACATTGTTGATCAGTTTAATGATCAGCTTGGCCATAGCGTAACCAGGGGCTGCCTTGCCACCGAACAGGATACAACGAGGAGTCCAACCATCAGTATCGCCACGCTTAATCCGATCATACAGGTGGATAACGTGTAAAATATTCAACAATTGACGTTTATACTCATGGATACGTTTTACCTGAACATCAAACAAGGATTCGCAATGAAAATCGATACCGCAATCAATCTTGACCAGTTCTGCCAAGCGTTGTTTGTTATGCTGCTTCACCTGCTGCCACTGTTGACGGAAGTCAGGATCATCAGCTAGCGGTTTCAAGCGGTGTAACTGTCCAAGATCAGTCACCCAATCACAACCAATTTCAGCACTGATCAGACTGCTCAACTCAGGGTTGGAATGCGCCAACCAGCGCCGCTGTGTCACACCATTGGTTTTATTATTGAACTTTTGTGGCCAAAGTTCATAAAAATCACGAAACAGCCCTTTCTGCAATAATTCTGAATGCAATTCAGCCACCCCGTTAACAGAAAAGCTGCCAACAATAGCCAAATAAGCCATCCGCACCTGTGGCTCTCTCCCCTCTTCAATTAATGACATTCGCCGTTGCCGTTCCATATCTCCAGGCCAACGTTCAGCGACTTGCTTCAGAAAACGGGCATTAATTTCATAAATAATTTCCAGCAACCGTGGCAGTAATTGCTGGAACATCCGTACCGGCCATTTTTCCAACGCTTCCGGCAGTAAGGTGTGGTTTGTATAAGCCATGGTCATCCGGGTAATTTTCCAAGCTTGATCCCAGTCCAACCTCTGTTCATCCATCAGCAGGCGCATCAATTCGGCCACAGCACAGCTGGGATGGGTATCATTAAGCTGAAAACAATTTTTTTCGGAAAATTGGCTCAGATCAGTACCTTTGGTTACTATCCACTTATCAAGCACATCCTGCAGGCTAGCTGAGGCAAGAAAATACTGTTGTCGCAAACGCAATTCTTTGCCATTCTCACTGGTGTCATTGGGATACAAAACCATTGTGATTTTTTCTGCTTCATTCTTGGCTGCCACCGAACCAGTATAATCTCCGGAATTGAATTCTTCGAGATCAAACTCTTCCGTTGCTGCAGATTTCCACAGTCGCAAAGTATTAACCGTTCCATTACGATACCCGGGAATCGGGACATCATAAGGAATAGCCAAGACATCACGGGTATTAACCCAACGCATCCGAAGCTTTCCCGCAGCATCAGTATAAAGTTCACTGTGCCCACCAAACTTTATTCGTTGCCGATACTCAGGCCGTTTGATCTCCCAACAATTTTCTGTTCCCAACCAGTGATCCGGCTCCTCGATTTGGTAGCCATCCACAATATGCTGACGAAACATCCCATACTCATAGCGAATACCATAACCCTGAACCGGCAGTTGCAATGTTGCACAGCTATCCAAAAAACAGGCAGCGAGACGTCCTAAACCACCATTACCCAGACCCGCATCCGGCTCTATATCAGCCAGCTCTTCCATCTCCAGGCAAATATTCGACAACGCCTTAGTGAGTTCACCTTCGATACCAAGATTCAACACCGCATTGCCCAGTGCCCGCCCCATCAAAAATTCCAAAGACAAGTAGTGAGTTCGCTTGCAATCACTTTCTTCATATGCGTAACGGGTATTCTTCCAACGCTCCATTAAACGATCACGAATCATGAGCGCCAAAGCTTCATAGGCATAGTGAGTCAAACGACAGTTTCGATCACGCCCCAAATTGTTTGTGTAATAATGACGAAAATCATTTTCCAACGCAGCAGCACCCACCCCCAAAGCAGGAATTTTTGTCAGCTCTGGACAAGCAGAACTATTTTTAAAACGTTTAAAATTCATGTGAAATACTTTCTCTTTGCACAAATTATTATCAATGGGCTTCTGCCCAGTTTTTGCCAATGCCAATATCAACTCTTAATGGAAGATCAAGGGGCACGGCCGTTTCCATCTCGACCTTGATGAGTTCACGAACCTGTTCAAGTTCTTCCTCTGGAACTTCAAAAACCAGTTCATCATGCACCTGCAGCAACATTCGACTCTTGAACTTCTCGGCACCGAGTCGTTTATCAATATTTACCATCGCCACCTTAATAATATCGGCAGCACTCCCCTGGATTGGATAATTAATGGCATTTCGCTCAGCATAGCTACGTACGGCCCCATTCTTACTGGTGATTTCAGGGATCGCACAATGTCGACCAAGAATCGTCGTCACATATTGATTTTCGTGAGCTTCAGCCTTTTTTTCTTCCAGATACTTAAGAATAGCTGGATATCGCTCAAAATAATGGTCAATAAATTGTTGTGCTTCGGCTCGACCAATTCCCAAATCCTTGGCCAAGCTAAAGGCACCCATACCATAAAGGATACCAAAATTGATCGTCTTTGCCTGACGGCGCATCTCAGCTGTGACCATTTCAGGGAAAACATTAAATATCTCGCTGGCGGTGCGTTTATGGATATCTTCCCCGGCAACAAAACTTTCTTTCAAAGCCGGAACATCCGCCATATATGCCATCACCCGCAACTCAACCTGAGAATAATCAGCAGATAATAAAACCCAGCCATCTTCCGGGATAAAAGCCTCACGAATCCTGCGCCCTTCCGCCGTCCTGATAGGAATATTCTGGAGATTCGGATCACTAGAAGAAAGTCGCCCAGTTGCAGTTACTGCCTGGTTAAAAGAGGTATGCAATCGACCTGTCGCTGGATTTATCAACTTAGGCAAAGCATCAGTGTAAGTACTTTTCAACTTACTAACAGAACGATAGTCGAGGATTTTAGCTGCAATACCATGTTCCGTTGCCAAACTAGTTAAGACATCAACATTAGTCGACCAACCGGTTTTAGTCTTTTTCCCTTTAGGCAACCCAAGTTTTTCAAACAGAATCTCCCCCAGTTGTTTGGGAGAATTGATATTAAATGCCCCCCCAGCCAAGTCGTGAATCTCTTCCTCCAGAGTTTCCAGTTTTTTACCCAGCTGTCCAGAAAGTTCACCGAGAAAGCTTGCATCGATTCTAATGCCATTCCATTCCATCCGGGTCAGTACATTGACCAGCGGCATTTCAACCTCACGAAACAGCTTTTCCATCTTTCCAGCAGGAAGTTGAGATAATAATTTCTCCGCCAAACGCCAAGTAACATCGGCATCTTCAGCAGCGTAACGAACCGCTTTCTCTACCTCAACCTCACTGAAACAGATTTGTTTTTTACCACTGCCGGTCATTTCAGAATAAGGGATCGTCTGGTGGTTCAAGTGCTCAAAGGCCAGAGCATCAAGGCCATGTGACTTCGATTGCGGGTGAGTTACGTAAGAAAGTACCATGGTATCTATATCTATTCCTGCCAGTTCAATACCTGCGTTGCGCAACACCAGAGCATCATACTTAATATTTTGACCAATTTTACGGTAGAAAGGATCCTCCAGTAGAGGGCATAATTTTCCCAATGCCAGTTGCTGTTCTAATTGCTGAGGTACCCCTAAATAACTATGGCCAATCGGTAGATACCAACCATGATCTGGTTTAATCGCAAAAGAAAGGCCAACCAGCTCAGCCTGCACTGCAACCAAACTAGTTGTTTCAGTATCAATAGCAAAGCATTCAGCAGCTTTGAGCTGTTCAACCATGCTATCCAGCTCTCCTTCAGTCAAAACAACTAAATAGTCACCATCTTTTGAATTTTGTGGAGGTTGTCCTGTGATTTTTTTTAGCAGTTTTGGAAATTCAAGCTGCTTGAATAGGACTTCCAAAGCAATGCGATCCGGGTCAACTAATGCCAATTCATCCAGAGCAATATCGATTTCAAGATCATAAATTAAATCCGCCAACGTCCGGGACAGTCTTGCCTGGTCTGCAAATTCACGTAAATTCTCCTGACGCTTTTTCCCTTTTACCTGATCGATATTGGCCAGAAGCTTTTCAATCGAGCCAAACTCCTGAATTAAACTGCTTGCAGTTTTTTCACCGATCCCTGGGACTCCCGGAATATTATCCGAACTATCCCCCGCCAAACCTAATATTTCCAATACCTGCTCGGGTGGAACGCCAAACCGCTCAATAACTTCATCCCGCCCAGAAATTTTCCCCTTCATCGTATCGAGCAAACGGACTCTCTCACCAACAATTTGCATTAGGTCTTTATCACCCGTCACCACCGTGACATTCAGTCCCTGTGTAGCGTAGCGTTTCGCCAGCGTTGCAATAATATCATCCGCTTCATAACCAGCCAGCTCCAGCGCCGGAATTTTAAAAGCACGCACCACATCTTTAATCACTGGAACCTGTGGTACCAAGTCCTCAGGCATGGCAGACCTATTCGCTTTATATTCTGGATACAGTTCCTTGCGAAAAGTTGGCCCCTTAGCATCAAATATGACCGCAATCCGATCCGGTTGTTCTTCACGCAACAAAGTGAGGAGCATATTGGTAAACCCATAAATTGCATTGGTCGCTTCCCCTTTGGAGTTGGAAAGATGACGAATGGCATAATAGGCTCGATAAATGTAGGAAGAGCCATCAATCAGATAGACCCGTTCATTTTTGTGCGACATGTGCAACCTTTCACTATTTTGAAATTTCATTGAAAAGTGGATTATTTCATACCCAAAGCTAAAGGGGAAGATTGGAAGATGAAACCGTTACTAAAAAGATTTCCGAAACAGGTATGTTGACATTCCAAGTCTGATGTTATTATCTTCCCCTGATAGATACTAAAAAGCACCTGAGAAACAGAGCCCAGGTTACAAAATAGTGGAGACGTTACATGCACGATAACTTTGAAGACCACGACGAATCGATCGAATACGAAATTGAGGTTGAAACTGATACCGATGTTCATGCCATTCCCGATGAAGGTCTGGTTCTGGCTAGAGACATGCTGCCATCACGACTTCCGATTATTCCGTTACGCCCACGTCCGGCATTTCCCGGGGTTATTATCCCACTGACAGTCAACGGAAAGGCTCGTGTCGATACCATTAAACAGGCGATGGAGACTGACTCACAAGCAATCGGCCTGGTCATGGTACAGGAGCTTGATGAAAGTGATTCAACCAACAATCTGCAACGGGTCGGAGTCGCAGCAAAAATTCTTAAATTAATCCACACAGAAGATGATAGTGCTCACGTCTTGGTCAATAGCCTGGAACGTTTCAGTATTGATGACGTTTTGGAAATCAATGACATTATCTACACTGATGTCACCTATTTCCTCAGTACCGTATATAGCGAAACCCCAGAATTAAGAGCCTATTCAATGGCTATCATCTCAACTCTGAAAGAATTGGTGCAGATCAACCCACTCTATTCAGAGGAGATCAAGCTATTTCTGGGTCGTACCAGTATGGATGATCCGGCTAGATTGACAGATTTTGCTGCCAACTTGACCAACGCCGATGGATTTGAGCTACAAGAGGTACTGGAAACCTTCGACATTCACCGGCGAATTGATAAAGTCCTGGTGCTCTTAAAAAAGGAATTAGAAGTCTCCCGGCTACAAAATAAAATTTCTCAGCAGATAGAAGAAAAAATTTCTGCTCAACAACGTGATTTCTTCCTCCGAGAGCAATTTAAGGCGATTAAGAAAGAATTGGGTCTGGAGAAAGAGGGTAAAGTTTCTGAAATTGAAAAATATCAGAAACGGCTAAAAAAACTAACTCTGAATGATGAAGCTCAAAAAGCAGTTGATGAAGAAATCGATAAATTACAACTGATTGAGCCATCCTCTCCAGAATACAATGTCAGCCGCAATTATCTTGATTGGCTTACTATCCTTCCCTGGGGGAAATTCAGTAAAGATGCCTATGACCTTAAACGAGCCAGACGAGTTCTAGATCGTGATCACTACGGACTGGATGATGTCAAAGAGCGAATCCTTGAGTTTATCGCCGTTGGTAAAATGAAAGGGGATATTTCAGGGTCAATCCTCTGTCTGGTCGGTCCTCCTGGGGTGGGAAAAACATCCATTGGCAAAAGTATCGCCGATACCTTAAAACGTAAATTCTACCGTTTTTCAGTCGGTGGAATGCGTGATGAGGCTGAAATCAAAGGACATCGACGTACTTACATCGGTGCCATGCCAGGCAAGGCAATCCAGGCGATGAAAAGTGCCGGGACAGCAAATCCCGTATTGATGTTGGATGAAATCGATAAAATTGGTGCATCATTTCAGGGAGACCCTGCCTCAGCCTTATTGGAAGTTCTCGATCCAGAGCAAAATGATAGCTTCCGTGATCATTATCTGGATGTCCCTTTTGATCTGTCAAACGTGATGTTTATTACCACAGCCAATCAGCTTGATACAATTCCAGCGCCACTGCTTGACCGAATGGAAGTGATTCGCCTCTCCGGCTATATCCTTGAAGAGAAATTGGAAATCGCTCGTCGTTATTTAATTCCCAAAGCCCTTAAAAGTCACGGCATGACCAAAGCTCAAGTCAGCATCAACAAAGCGGCAGTGAGCGATATTGTCAACCGCTATGCGCGTGAAGCCGGGGTTCGTGGGCTGGACAATAAAATCAAAAAAATCATGCGTAAAGCAGCAATGGAGTTTGCCGAGGGGCGTGAAGAAAAAGTGCGCGTCACCAAACATGATATCGAAAACTATCTCGGCAAACCAGTGTTTGCAGAGGAAGAATTGATCAAAGATTCTCCAGGTGTGGTGACCGGTCTGGCCTGGACACGTATGGGTGGTGCGACCTTGCAGATTGAGGCAACATCAATGAAGAGCAAAGCAAAAGGGTTTAAGCAAACCGGTCAATTGGGTAAGGTGATGGTTGAAAGTTCAGAAATTGCGTACTCCTACGTTATGGGACACCTTGATCAACACAACATCCCCGAAGATTATTTTGACAGTCACTTCATCCATTTGCACGTCCCCGCTGGGGCGACACCAAAAGATGGCCCTTCTGCAGGGGTCACCATGACAACCGCGTTACTATCAATGATCATGAAGAAACCGGTGCGACAAAAACTTGGAATGACCGGAGAGCTATCCCTGACAGGAAGTGTTCTACCAATTGGCGGGGTTAAAGAAAAAACGATTGCTGCCCGGCGTGCAGGTCTGACGATGTTAATTTTCCCTTATGAGAATAAAAAAGATTACGAAGATCTGGATGATTTTCTGCGTGAAGGGATTGAAGTCCATTTTGTTAAAGAATATCCAGAAGTTTTCAAAATTGCCCTCGGGGCTTAATGATTCAAAAACAGGAGATATAAATGACCGTTGCAGAAATTAAAACCGCCCTGCTGGAACTTTCCACCGAGGACAAAAAAACCTTTATCATCGAAACCCTTCCAGAATTGGCAAAAGATGTCATTAAAGAACCAGGGTTCATGATGCAATTGTTCCCAGTTCTACTGGGAATACTTAAAGAGAGTGGTATGGATCTGCAACAACTCCTACAGTTTGCAACAATGATGGGTGAACAGCAAAAACAGGAATAGTATTTATGGGGACATGTCCTTGTTACGTGTCCCCATAATACAAGCAACAACCCGGTGCAAGTATTTACATTGCCAACTACCACAGTTTCATAAACCATAAAACCAGCATAAGCTATGGAGCAAGAAAGATAATGCGAGTATTATCCGGCATCCAGCCATCAGGATCCCTCCACTTGGGGAATTTTTTTGGTATGATGCAAAAAATGATCAACTATCAGGAGCAAGAAGATCTGTTCTGCTTCATTGCCAACTATCATGCTATGACCAGCCTTGCCGACGGAAAAATGCTGGCAAAAGGAACTTTGGAGGCCGCTGCCAATTTTCTTGCTTTAGGGCTCGACCCTGAAAAGAGTACCTTTTGGGTGCAGTCGGATATTCCAGAGGTTCAGGAGCTCACCTGGATTCTTTCCAACTTCACCCCCATGGGATTGCTGGAACGCTGCCACAGTTACAAAGATAAAGTTGCACAAGGAATCAAACCGAACCATGGACTGTTTGCATATCCAGTACTGATGACGGCAGATATCCTTCTGTTTCAAAGCGATCGCGTTCCCGTCGGCAAAGATCAGAAACAACATCTGGAAGTTGCCCGCGACATCGCCATAAAATATAACAACGAACATGGTGAAGTTTTTACTGTCCCGGAGCCTGAAATTGATGATGATGTCGCAACCGTTCCCGGACTGGACGGTCGTAAGATGAGTAAGAGCTATGGCAACACCATTGATCTTTTTCTGGAAGAGAAAGCTTTGCGTAAACAGATCATGCGAATTGTCACCGACCCAACTCCTATCGAAGAAGCCAAGAATCCCGATACCTGTAATATTTTTCAGATCTATCGATTATTTTTAAATAAACAGGAGATTGAAGATCTACGCCAACGCTACCTGACTCCGGGACTGCGTTATGGGGACGTTAAACAAGAACTGTTTGAAACCGCCCGCGATTTCTTTGCCCCATACACCGAGAAACGCAAAGAAATTCTAGCTGATCCGGAAGGAATAAGAAAAATACTGGAAACAGGAGCCGACAAGGCACGCTATGCCGCCAGTAAAACCTTGCGCAAAGTTCGTAAAAAAGGTGGATTAACTTACTAGAAGCGGACAATTCGGGATAGTCTTCCGGGGACATGAATTTGTTACGTATCCCCGGGATACGGGTTACGTACGTCGTACGTATTTACTCTTCTGCCTCACGGGTAAAAGTGACAAACGCCATTCCCGGACGGCGGCTTGCTTCACGCATGGCAAAATGGATCCCCTCCAGTTGCCACCCCTCATAAGTCCAGGTATTGAGGATTTGTTCCAGATTCAGGTCATCGACCTGACTGGTTTCAACAACTTTGTAAATCAGCATCTGAATCTATCTCCAACTTCTGTGGATTCCAAAACGAACCAATGATGGCACCCCAAAAAAAATATTATTTCCACCTACAAATCAGCCAGCAGCAATACCTGCAATACTATCAGGGAACAGCCAATGCTGTTCAGGTCATCTCCACATGTGGGCAAAAAATCAAATTTCCAGCGATCCGATTACGTTCATTCCTGACCCATAATGGTATCCACGGCCGCTTTTGCCTAACCCTTGATAGCAATAACCGCTTTCTCAATCTGCAGAAGCTTTAACTTGTACCTTCCCCTGCTCCAGCCACAACACCCGCTCCACCAACGGTGGATGGGAATAATAAACTGCGGCATACAAAGGATGAGGAAAGAGGTTGCTCAGATTTTCCCGAGCCAATTTCACCAATCCTGAAGCCAACTCCTGGCCACTGCCAACCATATTGATAGCAAACTGGTCGGCCTGACGTTCATGGCGACGTGACCACCAACTACTTAGCGGTGTCCAGAAAAACCCAACCAGAGAACCCAGCCAACCTAGCACCAATACTTGACCAGCAAAAGAGAGTTGATCCAAGCCAAACCAGCCGGATAACAGTTGTCCCTGCAACAAAGTGAACGCCAGCCAGAAACTGAACAGAGCCATAAACTGACTCTTGATCAATTGCTGACGTAAATGACCGCAACGCCAATGCCCCAACTCGTGAGCCAGAACCGCCAGAAGCTCTTTATTATCCAACTGTTCTATCAGAGTGTCAAAAAGAACGACCCGTTTAACTTTTCCGATTCCGGTAAAATATGCATTACTGTGACCACTGCGCCGTGAGGCATCGACCTGCAAAACTTTACCAGCGTGCGCCCCTGCCTTTGTCAGCAGGTCACGGACATCGGATTCCAGATCAGCCCTTACCAACGGAGTAAACTTAAAAAACAGCGGCTCAATCAGGTAGGGAGAGAGGAACAATAAGAATATTGAAATAACCAGCCAAAAGCCCCAGACCCACAACCACCAACCCTGCGGTGCCCATTGAACCAACCAGAGCGCTCCACCTGCCAACAATAGAAACAGAACCGAACCGACCAGAAGAGATTTTACCAAATCGGCACACCAAAGCTTGAAGCTCATACGATTAAAACCGAAACGTTCTTCGAGAATAAAGTTTCTGTAGAGAGAAAAAGGGATGCCGACCAGCAATTGCACCAAAGCTAGCAAGCCAAAAAACAACAGGCCGCTGAGGATAAAACTATCTAAAAACCCCGCAATCATATGATCATACCAAGGAAGCAATCCTCCAAATAGGAAAACCAGCGTCAGCAGAACGCCAACAATGCTCTCAATAAAACCAACTCGATCCCCTGCCAGAGCATAGGCATCACTGTGATCAAGTTGTTCTTCATCAATCTGTCCGAAAAATTCATCAGGTAGGGGCTGTCGACCCTTCTGACGATGGCGAATATTGATCCAGTCCAGCGCAAAACGAATCACAGTGACAAAAAGATAAGCAAACAACAACAAAAGTTTCATCTCGTTCCCTTTAAACTCTACTTAACAGATAGCTGGTATTGTGCCCACCAGGCACATGAAATTGTGAAAAATCTCTCGGCAGCAGACAGCGGAAGGTTAAAAGAGGGGAGCACGACAACCTAAAACACACTCCCCCGCTGTTTATTTACGGATCAAGGCCCTGAATCGATATCAACCGGAGCACCAGTGTTGCGGACTGTGACCCTACAGCCGCTGTGAATCTCACTCAGGTATTCTTTCGCTGCGGTCTCATTGCCACGACCCCGCATGGTCAGGGTGAAGTCTTTACCCTTGATTTCAACGATGAATTTTCCAGCCATTGCCAGACCCTCTCTTCATGTTATCCCTTTTGACCAATCGGTTGTGGGGATCGCTACAGGTTGTTGGGGTTATTCGAATTGATCACGGAACTGGCCGAACTGCTGTTGTAGATTAGCCAACTGCTCTTTAAGCATGGCGACTTCGTTTTCCAGCTGGGAGATACGATCCTGACGGCTGGTACCACTGATGATATCTGTTCCAGCCGCAGTCTCTTCGATGACCACACCGCTCAACAGTTGAGCATAGCGTGGTTCTTTACGCCCGGCCTGACGTTCCAGTTGAATCACCAAAGGTTCGTCCCTCCCATGCAAGTCGGTGAGTACAGTTTCAACTGCTTCAAGATCGGCAAAAGCCCACAAACGTTCGCTGCGTGTTCTTAATTCGCCAAGTGTCTGCGGGCCGCGCAACAGTAATAGAGCCAGTAGTGCCTGCTCCTCTTCAGTCAGCTTAAGGACACCGGGGACATTATGGCAATAACGAACCGCCCGAATGCCTTCGGACGATTTATAGCTCAGCTGCTCACGCCGCAACTCTTCCAGCCCCTCGGCAACATCATCTTCACTTAAGACCATCACTGGTTCACGATTTGATTTCTGGTTGCAGGCATTGACCAACGCATTCAGGGTCAAAGGATAGTATTCCGGGGTAGCCATCTCTTTTTCGATCAGACAGCCCAATACCCGGATAGCTTCAGGGGATAGTTCCAAAGACATGTGCAGACCTCCTCAATATGTTAATTGATGGTGAAAGAATAGCAGGTCGACAGCCGGGTGCGCCACGATTAATTATAGCTGTGTTTCAATTTAACGATACAACGAATATTAGCAACAAATTGACTGATATTGCTTAACTTGATAGGATTCTCGGTGATTTCACATCTTTTAGGGGGGATATAGAGAAACCGCGTACGTTGAATGCACTATTGCCCTCATTGTCGCGGTTTTTTTGTTCTAAGGCATCGTGTTGTGGGAGGGGTTGATCGTGAGCAGGTTGCAGAGAATCTTCCCCGTTTGTAATCTGAGCCGAACCAAGGTAACTACTTTATAGTGAAGTTAGCAGATTAAAGTGGTTCGTCTCAGAGGTCAGTTATCAAAAACTACTGGTTTAACTAATATGAACGAATTCTATAAAACGAGTATTAATCGGGTTATTGACTATATTCAGGCAAACCTTAGTGAGGATCTTTCTCTTAAACAGCTTTCTGAAATTGCCTGTTATTCGCAATTTCATTTTAATCGTATTTTCAGCTCCTATATGGGGGAGTCTGTCTATCAGTATATCAAAAGAGTAAGGTTGGAAAAGTCTGCCGAACTGTTGTTGGCGAATTCTCAAGAATCCGTTACTGAGATTGCGCTAATGTGTGGATTTGAGAATTCTTCCTCATTCGCTAAAAGCTTTAAAAGCCATTTTAGAATGACTGCGACTGAATGGAGAAATAAGCTAGATGGTTTTTCTATTAGAGGATCAACACCAGTGCAAATTGAACGTGGTAAATTTTCCATTCATCAGAGTTCCCCAGTTTGGACTTATCATTTTAAAAACTCCACTCGACAGATTGTTATTGAAGATATCCCTCCCTTGAAGTTCGCCTATATTCGTAAGATTGGCCCCTATCAGAGCGGTGAAGTTCTTTTCGGGGAATTATACACCCAAATCTTTCTGTGGGCTGCTGCACGTGAATGTGTTGATGACAACACTTTCGTGTGGAACATATATCATGACAATCCTAAAATTACAGAAAATAAAAAACTCAAGGTCATGGTGGCAATTCCAGTAATGGATTCTGTAAAACCGTCAGGGTCTGTTGGGACAACAAGAGTTTCTGGGGGAAAGTGTGGTGTCTGCCGCTTTCTGCTAAAAAGGGATGAGTTTGCTGACGCCTGGAGTTGGATGCTTTCTGAATGGCTTGTCAATAGTGGATATGAATGGGACAACCGAGAATCATTTGAGAGATGCTACGGGGATAGAATTATCAGTGGAGATCATTTTTTTGATGTTGATATCTGCATACCTGTTAAAGCGATTTAAACATCCCTGGAAAGCCGATATTAGCTGATCCATTCAGCAATAAAACGAATAAAGAAAGCACGTTTGGACAATTAAAAAGCATGAATAGAAAAGATTTCTGTGACGTAAAATTATATTTTAGTTTTTATTAACTAATTATTAAAAATGGTAAGTACTGATCCAGAAATGGATACTGTCAGACTTGGATATGATGGGGAAAATTGATGAATACCAAAATAGTCGCAGAAAGTCTTCAAAAGCTGTCAGAAGTCTTATCTTTCAGATATCCAGCAACAGGTTGGTATTTTTCTTCGGAGAACATAGAAAATTCATTTATTTATAAAAAGGATCGATGGGTTTGTATGTTTATGTATTGGGCAATCGTCATGAAGAAGGGAAGAAGAATTCAATTCTCAGCAGACTGTGGGAAAGCCTGCCCCGGAATACAGGAGTTTGGCGGTTTTACGCCACCAGTGGACGATGAAGGAGAATTCATTGCCGAGACAGAACGCTTTAAACAATCGCGTGATCTTGCCCAGGCGTATTATCGAGATTACGTGGCAGAGATTCATCCTCCGCCGGAAAAATACGTGTACTTTGAAAAAATTGAAGAGATAGATGAAAACAGGGAGATCGAAGTCGTCAATCTGTTTCCGGATATTACAGGTTTGGCAAATTTGACTGGTCTGTCAAGTTATGACCGGGAAGAAAGCGGCACGCTGATACCCGATGCGTCCGGATGTCAATCGGCTTTCTCCACTCCTTATAACCAGAAGTTCAAAGATCAGCCAAAGTGTATTGTCGGGTTGATGGATGTTCTGATCCGGCGTTTTATACCAGATGATATGATCATGTTTTCAGCTCCCGCTAATCGGTTTGTTGAAATGGTAGATAACATTGATGGTAGTTTTCTTGACAAAAATTTTAAAAACCCGACTAGCTTTTGATAGCTGAATAATATGTATAGAAAAGTACATGCTGTAATCAGGGGAAATAAGATCATAAGCAGCTTATAGGCTGATTTTTGAGGGCAATTATCTATGGACGAAATCACAATGACAAAGGGCAGTAACACAGGGCGGTTACGTTCCCGAGGGAACGGTCTGAAGATGACCGGACACTTGATACTGCCCTCCTCTGCCTAGCAGCGACAGTTGCATTTATTTTGTCGCCCTTTTCAGGCGCAGCAGATCCCCCGCTTCGGCCCAATCGGGCAATTGCAATCGCAGCTGAGAATTCGGCTGTCCCGCTGGAAGCAAATCTCCGGCAAAGTTTTTAATTTCATCAACCCTGAATTTCTGCTGTCGCATTTCCGGTCCGATCAACTCAATCTCATCTCCAACTAAAAAGCGATTCCGCCCTTCAACCCAAAGACCATTTTCGTCCCGACGAATAAAACCGACAAAATCGTGTGTACGGATATAATGGGTATCGGCAGCATGAATTTTGGCATCCTCATGACCAAATAAGAAACCAGTATCGTAAGGACGATGACTCACCTTCGCCAATTCCTCCCGCCAGAGGGGATCAATATCGGTTGGCTCGACGCTGAGGCGGTCAATTGCATCCCGGTAAACCCGTGCTGTTGTCGCCAGATAGTAGAGACTCTTCATCCGTCCCTCAACCTTGAAACTGTCGATACCAGCCGCAAGTAACTGCGGCAATTGCTCCACAAGACAAAGGTCGCGACTATTCATAATATAAGTGCCACGGTAATCCTCTTCTATGGCAAAACTCTCCCCCAGGCGAGTCTCTTCAACCAGCGCATAATTCCAGCGGCAAGGCTGGGCACAATCACCACGGTTGGCACTGCGGCCAAGCAGTGCGGTAGAAAGGAGACAGCGCCCCGAATGGGCAACACACATGGCACCATGGACAAAACATTCCAGTTCGATTTCGGTCTGCCCGGCAAACCCACAGATATCATCCAGGGTTAATTCTCTGGCCAGATTAATCCGACTAGCCCCACAACAGCGCCAGAATTCAGCAGTCTGCGGATTGCAACTGTTGCTCTGGGTAGAGATATGGATCGACCGATGCGGATCAACCTTACGGATAGTTGCCAAGACTCCAGGGTCGGCAATAATATAAGCGTCTAAATCAAGGGTTTTCAATTCTTCAAGCAAATTTTCTAAATCGGAAAATTCATCTGGTCGCAGTGAAGCATTGAGAGTCAGATAGAGAGCAACGTCTGCCTCATGCGTCAACTGACGGGCAGTGCGGAGCTGGTCGATATCAAAATTACCAGCATGCGCCCGCAGCCCAAAATCAGCAGTCCCTAGATAAACTGCATCGGCTCCAAAGCGGATCGCTGTTTTCAGCTTGTGCATATCCCCGGCAGGCAGCAGCAATTCAGGACGTTTTTGATTCATATTTTGTGGCATTCAAGTTCCCCAGAAAAAATTTATTTGCAAAATAACTGTTGGAGCATAGCATAAACTTAAAATTTGGAGCAGTATGTGGATAGCAAAAAACTGGTCATTTTCTTACCAGAATATTTTGCCCTCAACTTCAGTCAAGTAGAGTGATGATTCTCGATTTTTAAGACAAAAATCGAGGTTGATTACTCAAAACATTATCAGCAATGTTGTGTTCTTAGGAGAAATCAAAATGAACCAGTTGGCAATCTTATTTTTAATCTTACTTATCTTAATCTCGCTTTCAGGGTGTGGCATTCCTGATCTTCCCGGCCCTATCGGAATCCCGGGTCTTTAGTCATCACATCGTTTTAATAAATGTTTAGAGAGATTCACACCTATTGATTATTTGCCTCGCAACATTACAGTGATAGGTATTGTGTTCCCGGAATAAATCGAGGAAAGCCCGATGATTCTCGACCCTGATAACAAATATATCCAGGCCATCAACTCTCAAACCTCCTTGATCGGGGCAACGATTCTGGAAATTGGCTGTGGTAGCGGGCGGATAACCAAAGATATAGCAAAGTATGCGACTCGAATCATAGCAACTGACCTGAGCCTGGATATTTTGGAACAGTCTAAAAAGAACATGACCGCAGAGAATATAGAGTTTATCCACACTCCAGATGGCACCCCTGATCTCCCTGCCAAATCGTTTGATATTGTGATTTACACCCTGTCACTGCATCATATTCCAAAGGACAAAATGATCGACAACCTCTACCACTCAGGAAGTCTCCTGAAAGATAACGGTCAAATTGTCGTTGTTGAGCCAGGAAATGGTGGTTCTTTTATGGAGGCAAAAAAACGTTTTGGCGCTGGAAGTGGCGATGAAAGCGTGGAAAAACAGGCTGCTCTTACGGCAATGAAAAGTCTTGATGGCTGGACAATGAGCCCAACATATCAGTTTGATGTTGATTTCCTGTTCACCGATGAAACCGATTTCTACACTAAAAAAATTCCAAATTATAGAGATCTGTCAGCACAAAAGCTGACAGAATTGCAATTTTTCTTGAGAAACAACCGAACAAGTAGAGGGATTATTTTAACATCAGGGCGCTCTATGAACCTCATAACCCGGAAAATCTCTTAGGGAAAATGATGATTAAACTGCTTTTTTTGGAACATTCTCATCTTTCCAGCTTGACAACCTGCTAAGAAGGCTATAATTTTTATAGATTAGTTTTTATTGTTTATTGGAGAAAAGCCGTGTGGAGACACATTAAGTCTATGAAACTTCTTCACCCATTTTTGACAGCCAAGCTCATCCCATTATTAGGGTTTGTCTTTTTCCTTAGTTCCTGTGCTCCGGTACCAAGCCTTGCACCGTCTGGAGCAATGAAAACACAGTTGCATGAAATAAAACAGCAACAGCAACAGCAGGCAAATCAATTGCAACAACTACAACAACAACTGACTCAACTCCAGCAACAATTGATTGCTGAAAACATACTTTCACAGCAAACTCATCCTCCTCTGGAGAGCCCGGAGATACTGGAGCCCCGAACTTCTCCTGGAGTAATTTCACCAGAAGTTCCTAATCAGTTTACACTACAGCAGGAAGTCGTTAATGTTGCGGCATCAGCATCATCTTACCTTGCTGCATTTTCAAATCTAGCTGCTGGTCATATGTCATCTGCGGAAATCGGTTTTCAGGAATTTCTAAGAGAGTTCCCAGAGCACCAATATTCTCCGAATGCCCGTTACTGGCTAGCCAACACCCAGCTTTCCCAAGGAAAAATCAACCCAGCGGTAGCTAACCTTCAGCAAATCATAGCTAACCCAAACTCCTTGGCTAAAGCACCTGCAGCATACCTGCAACTGGCACAAATTTATCGCCAGGAAGGGTTACAGATACAAGCTGACAACGTCCTTGAACAGTTGCGTGACCGCTACCCAGAAAGTCTGGAAGCGCAACAAATTTACCGGAGCAACGAACCGACAAATTAACGGTTTACAGCTCTGTCTGAGAGGGAACTGATGACACAAACACTCTTTCGCTGGTTATTGCTGCTGATTTTATTGCTGGTCTTGTCAGGAACAAGTCTGGCAATTGCTGCTGAAGAGCAAATTTACACGATTAAGAAGGGGGATACCCTTTGGGATCTTTCTGAAAGGTTCATTAATGACCCCTATTACTGGCCAAATGTCTGGGCAAAGAATCCAGAAATCACCAACCCTCATTTGATTTTTCCGGGACAGAAAGTACGCATCCTGGACGGTCGTCTGGAAATCATCCCGGCCTACCCAGAAGCGGGTCAGCAAGTTGATGAAAACGCCGACAACAGTCAAATAGTTCCCCCGACTCTTGCCCAAACAGAAGAATCAATCAAAATAAAATCAACAGGTAGTGGCGATGGTTTTATTCTCACCGATGAAGAACCCTTAGGAATTCTGGTTGATTCGGTTGATAATCGGATCCTGCTGACTAAAAACGATATCGTTTTTCTCAAAATGAAGGAGATGTCGAATATTACTGTTGGTGATACCTATGGATTGTTCGAGCGCGGAGATGTGGTCCAGCATCCACAGACAAACGAACCAATGGGAACTATGATGAACAACCTCGGTTTTCTGCAAATCACAGAAGTTAGTGGTGACACTGTTATTGCTAAAATTGGTGACGTTTTCCGTGAAATCGCACGTGGAGCTGAACTGTTTGAATATATTCCACAACGCAAAGAAATCACCCTGCAGCGCGGAACAACTGACAAAGGCGGCTATGTCATTGCAGCACGGGATGAAAAAGGAACTTTTTCTACTAACGATATTATTTATGTTGATTTAGGCAGTGATGACGGATTAGCGAGCGGAAACTTATTTTATCTTTTGCGTTCACGTGAAGCCTCTGACGAAATTATCAAAAATACTGGAACAATTCAATTACCAGATGCCGTTCTTGGTGCAGCTATCACCATCGAAACCAAGGCAAAAACCGCCTCAGCCATTATTATTAAAAGCGTTGATGCAGCATCCATTGGAGATAAAGTTTCTGTTGTAACAAATTGATTTTCCATAGAAGCATAATATTAGTAATAAAAAAGGATTGAAGAGATTTCAATCCTTTTTTATTTGCAACGAATCATCATTCTGGAGGGGATAAATGAACGCATCGCAACGTGCTTTGCTGAGATTGCACCTAACGCCTGGTCTTGGGCGCACAGCTCTATTTAAACTCTACCGACGTTTCGGCAACTTTACAGATCCACTTCACGCACCACCACAGCATTGGCGGGAAGCGGGCTTAACAAAAAATCTCTATAATAAAATTTTGGCAGAAAACAATCAAAAATTCCTGCAAATTTGCCACAAAATAGAATCACTAAAAGTCAGGTTGATCAGTTTTTGGGATGATGATTACCCTTCCCTGCTTCGTGAAATTCATGATCCTCCAGCTCTTCTGTATCTACGAGGGAAACTACCTACCAATGATTGCTTTGCAATTGTTGGTTCACGGCGGGCAACCAATGCCGGGCTGGCTCTGACTAGAGAGCTGGCAACGACTCTGGCACGTCATAATATCTGCATAGTCAGCGGACTGGCACGTGGTGTCGATAGCGCAGCACATCGGGGAGCACTTGATGGAAACGGTTCGACAATTGCTGTGCTTGGTTGCGGCATTGACCAAATTTACCCACCGGAAAACAGTAAGTTATTCCATGAAATTCAGCATTCAAATGCCATAATCACCGAATATCCACCCGAAACACCACCCCTTGCAGGACACTTTCCGGGACGGAATCGAATCATCAGTGGGCTTTGCCGTGGTGTGTTAATTGTTGAGGCTGCTGAAAAAAGTGGCTCATTAATTACTGGTGATTTTGCCTTGGAACAGGGGCGTGAATTGTTTGCAATTCCAGGAGCGCTACAAAATCCCAACAGCAGGGGAACCAATCGACTACTGAAAGAAGGGGCTCAGCTCGTCACTGAAGCTGAGGATATTTTACAACTACTTTGGCCGAACCAACCATCAAAGCAAGAACAGGGACAATGTAATGTTTTTACTGAACAACTTGACGAACCTACCCTGAAAGTCTTTTCCCTACTGGGACATGAGCCTCGACATAGTGACGAAATCGCCCGTGAATGCGGCTTGACTCCCATGGAGCTTTCCGCTATTTTACTCGACCTAGAGCTCCGGGGTGGGATACAAACACTCCCCGGAAACCATTATATTCGAGGGAAGCTGTAACTTTTTCTAGCCTATTTTGGAGGTTCCTTGCGTGAACGAGTTTTGGCGATCGTCAACTTGATCGCCCAATATGTTCTGGGAGCGGAAGATACGCCAATCAGTGAACAGGAGTTGATGACTGAACTGATGTCGGTCGGCTTCGAAGCTGATGAGATTCATGATGCTTTTTCCTGGATGGAGACAATTGCACTTCGGCCTCAATCTGAATCAGCAATAGTGACCCCACTGATGGACTTGCCCACCTATCGTGTATTTAGCAACCAGGAACAGCTAAAACTTACGACGGAAGCCAGAGGGTTTTTAGTCAAAGTTCGCACGATGGGACTTCTTTCTGATGAAGCACAGGAAGAGATTATTGATCGGGCATTGCGATCAGCAGAAGACCCCATTAACGAGCAAGAAATCAAACTGATCACGATTCTGACTCTCCTGTCACGCTCGAGCAATCTCTGGTTACGAGAAATAAACTGCTTCCTGGAAAGCGACTGGAACCGGATCTACCACTAAGAAACGACAAGGTTGTGCAATTGACACAACCTTTATCATATCTACCCTTCCTGTTTAACGGGAAAGAGGCATCTAGAGGAAACAGATGGCACAATCACTAGTTATCGTCGAATCACCGGCGAAAGCAAAAACCATCGAAAAATTTCTTGGCAAAGGCTACAAGGTTCTTGCTTCTTACGGGCATGTGCGCGCTCTGCCAAGCAAGCAGGGATCGGTTGATACAAACAACAATTTCAAACCTAATTATCAAGTTCTGGCCGACAGCACAAAACACATCAGTGTCTTGAAAAAAGAAGTGGCTAAGAGTGATGAACTCATTCTTGCGACTGACCTCGACCGCGAAGGAGAAGCGATTGCCTGGCACCTGTTGGAAGCTCTCGGCATCGATGAAAATGCCAAAAAGCCCGTCGTAAAAAGGGTTACATTCCAGGAGATTACCCAGAAAGCAATTACTGAAGCTATGGCCAGCCCACGCTCGATTGCTCGTGATATGGTCGATGCTCAGCAAGCCCGTTCAATTCTTGATTATCTAGTTGGCTTTAACCTTTCGCCATTTCTTTGGAAAAAAATCCGCTATGGTTTATCTGCTGGACGGGTACAATCGGTTGCCTTGCGCCTGATTTGTGAACGTGAAGATGAGATAGACGCATTTCAACCACGTGAATACTGGACTCTTGAAGCTCTTCTAGCAAACCTTGCAAAAAACCAATTAACAGCAAAACTCCACGCTTGCGATGGCAAAAAGCTGACTAAATTTGCCATCAGCACTCAAAAGCAAGCAGAAGATATTCTTGCTGAACTGGAACAAGTGCAATTCCAGGTGGCTTCGCTAGAAAAAAAGGAACGCAAACGCAATCCGGCGCCACCTTTCACTACCAGCACCCTTCAGCAGGAAGCCAGTCGTAAACTTGGTTTTTCCGCACGAAAAACAATGAGCGTTGCTCAGAAGCTCTATGAAGGGATTAAGGTCGAAGACGGGACTCATGGCTTGATTACGTATATGCGAACTGATTCGGTTGCCTTGTCAGACGTTGCAACCAGCGAAGCGCGTGAAGTTATCTGCCAACTTTACGATGAAAACTACGCTCTTGAAAAACCTCGGGTATTTCGTAATAAAAGTAAAAATGCTCAGGAAGCTCATGAAGCAGTTCGTCCGACATCAGTTGCTCGCACTCCGGCACAGCTGAAACAATATTTAAGCTCAGATCAACAGCGACTCTATGAATTAATCTGGAAAAGAACCGTTGCCTCACAAATGACTCAGGCAATTTTTGATGCCACCAGAGTCGATATTGCTGCCGGAGAACGTTATAGTTTTCGCGCAACCGGCCAGACCATACGCTTTCCTGGTTTTATGGCACTGTATATAGAGGGAACAGACAATGGTGACGATGAAAACAAAGAGGGCTTACTACCACCCTTGAGCGAGGGTGAAAAACTCAGCAATGAGCAGTTGACACCTGAACAGCATTTTACCCAGCCTCCTCCACGCTTTACCGAAGCCAGCCTAGTAAAAATTATGGAAGAGTACGGAATTGGCAGACCATCGACCTATGCCAGTATCATGAATACCCTGGTCACCAGAAAATATGTCTACCTGGAGAAGCGTACTTTCCACCCAGAAGATACCGGGCGAGTCGTGACAAAACTACTGACGGAACATTTCAGTCAATATGTTGATTACGATTTTACTGCTGAACTGGAAGAAGAACTGGATTCTATTTCTCGCGGGGAAGCAGCCTGGACGCCATTGCTTAAAAAGTTTTGGGATCCCTTTATTGCCCTGCTTCGACGTAAAGATCAGGAAGTCAGCAAAGCAGATGTCACAACGGAAAAAACTGATAAAACCTGCCCCGAATGCAGCAAGGAGTTAGTCATCAAACTTGGTCGTTCAGGTCGTTTTCTGGCCTGTTCTGGGTTTCCCGATTGCCGCCATACGGAACCGTTAAATAGCGACGGGAAAGAAGCAGAGGAACCCGTTATTTCCGATGAGAAATGTGAAAAATGTGACTCGCCAATGCTGATCAAAACTGGTCGTTATGGAAAGTTTCTCGCCTGTAGCGGATACCCAAAATGCAAAAATATTCAGCCGTTGGAAAAGCCAAAATCTCTTAATATCACCTGTCCAGAATGTAGTGAAGGGGAGATGATGGAAAAGAAGAGCCGCTACGGAAAAATCTTCTATTCCTGTAACCGCTACCCAAAATGTAAATATGCCCTTTGGAATCCGCCAAAAGAAGAGCCTTGTCCAAAGTGTAGTTGGCCGCTAACAGAGATCAAAACCACCAAACGCTGGGGTACCGTTCAACGCTGTCCTCAGGAAAATTGTGATTGGGAAAAGGAGTTAATTCCACCAGTAAAAAAAGCTCCGGCTAAAAAAGCGCCGACAAAAAAGAAACCCGCAGCAAAGAAAAAGACGACAGCTACAAAAAACACGGCTAAAAAGTCTCCGGCAAAAAAAACGACCGCTTCTAAAGTAACAACTAAAAAAGAAGCCTGAAGATAACCAGCGTCATGTACAATTGACCGGTCGAGCCAAAAGGTTCGGCCGGTTTTTTATTTGCAGGCTCCTGTGCCTGCCCAGAGCGAACATATACAACCAATATTGGAATATTCCGGGGACACGTGACAATGGACATGTCTCTGGAATACGGTACGGTAGCTATCTAGGGGCAGATACTTCTTACGTGTTCCCAGATAATAAAGAACAATCTAAAAGGACAATTAAAATGCAGATTACAGTTATTGGTGCTGGACTGGCCGGATGTGAAGCCGCTTGGCAAGCAGCAAAAGAAGGCTGTGAGGTCAAATTGTACGAAATGAAGCCACAGCAATTTTCCCCAGCACATCAGAGCGAAGGGTTGGCTGAACTGGTTTGTTCGAACAGTTTACGTGGTGCCGGGATGAACAATGCCGTCGGTTGCCTCAAGGAAGAACTCCGTCGCAGTGGATCATTATTTATTGAAGCGGCTGATGCCACAGCAGTCCCCGCAGGTGGTGCCTTGGCAGTTGATAGGGATGAATTTTCCAGCTATATCAGCGCTAAAATTGCCGCAGAACCAAATATCCAATTAATCCGCGAAGAAGTCACCAAACTACCCGAAGAAGGAGCAACCATTCTTGCCAGTGGCCCACTGACGTCAGAGACTCTTTCTGCTGATCTGGCATGTTTAACCGGTGCCGAGCACCTCTATTTTTACGATGCTATTGCGCCGATTGTCGAAGCTGATTCGATTAATTGTGATATCGCCTGGCGTGCCTCCCGCTATGACAAGGGTGGTGATGATTACATCAACTGCCCATTCAACGAAGAACAATACTACACTTTTGTTCAAGAACTGGTTGATGCGGATAAAGTTGCCGGACGCGAGTTCGAGAAACTGATTCATTTTGAAGGCTGTATGCCAATTGAAGAGATGGCCAGTCGTGGCGCACAAACCCTCTCATTCGGACCGATGAAACCAGTCGGGTTACCAGATCCTAAAACAGGAAAAATTCCCTACGCTGTTCTGCAATTACGGCAGGATAATCGCCACGCTTCGCTGTTTAATTTGGTTGGATTTCAGACCCGCCTGACCTATCCCGAACAAAAACGTATCTTCCGCACCATTCCAGGATTGGAGCAGGTCAGCTTCGCCCGTCTTGGCAGTATGCATCGAAATACTTTTATCAATTCTCCGACATGTCTAACCAGATCACTACAATTCAAACAAGCCCCTCACATTTATGCTGCAGGTCAGTTGAGCGGGGTTGAAGGCTACGTGGAATCGGCAGCCTGTGGATTTCTAGCGGGGATTTTTTCCGCATACCAACTCTGTGGAAAAACAATTTCTGCACCACCTAGAGAAACTGCTCTTGGGGCACTGTTAAGTCATCTATCGATGACAGAAGAAACCAATTTCCAGCCAATGAATATCAATTATGGCCTGTTTCCACCCCTGGAATTGAAACGCAAAATGAAACGTGCTGACCGTCGCTTAGCCATGGCCGAACGGGCTCTTACAACACTTCCGCAATGGTGGGACCCCATTGCTGCCAACCGGGAGGAGAGATCATGAACGATCAGCTGGTTCTCGCTTCAGCATCACCACGTAGGCGGGAGTTGCTACAACAGATAGGTCTGAATTTTCAGGTTATTCCCAGCCTAGCAGAGGAACAGATCCTCACTGGTGAAACACCTGAAGAACATGTCGTTCGTTTAAGTCTTGATAAAGCATCGGAAGTTGCAAATCGGGAGAAGATATTGGGTCGTTGGTTTATCGGTAGTGACACTATCGTTCTCTGCGACAACCAAATTCTTGGAAAACCACGCGACAACGAGCATGCAGGAGAAATGCTGAAACAACTCTCAGGAAGAGAACACCGGGTTCTTTCTGGCTATGCTGTCATTGATCGTCACACTGGTGAACAACGTTCCGAAGCAGTCAGTACCAAAGTCTGGTTTCGTCAATTGACAGAAGGAGAAATCACAGGCTACATTGCCACTGGAGAGCCTGCTGACAAAGCTGGAGCCTACGCAATCCAAGGACTTGGAATCTGTTTTGTCGCCAGAATTGAAGGTAGCTACACCAATGTCGTCGGTCTTCCTTTGTGTAAACTGACACTGGCAATGAAAGAGTTGGGCGTGCCACTATTGATATGATAGTAGCTAAAAACATCAATCCCCAGCCCCTTTTCTAAGGGGGAAGACATTCAGCTTCCCCTTGAGTGAAAAGGGGATTGAGGGGGATTTGACTGTAAACATCGGAGTGGAATAAAACTGATGAACGATATTGCCACCAATATTGCGAAAATCCATAATCGAATCGACAAGGCCTGTCAAAAATCCGGGCGCAACTCCAAAGAAGTCAAACTGATCGCTGTCTCCAAAGTGAAACCTGCAGAGCAGATCGAAGAAGCTTTTCATTCTGGACAAAAGCTGTTTGGAGAAAGTTATGTTCAGGAGTTTCGTGATAAAGAGCCACTGGTCACAGTACCGTTACAGTGGCATTTTATAGGTGGCCTACAGAGCAATAAGGTTAAGTATCTACGTAGCAAGGTCGTAATGATCCACTCTGTTGACCGACTCTCACTCGCTAAAGAGATTGATCGACAATGGGGAACGATTGATGGCGCTGTTGAAATTCTGCTGCAAGTCAACGTTGGTGATGAAGCGAGTAAATCAGGTTGTGCCCCAAAAGATCTGGAAACCCTGGTAAAAGCAGTCGCTTCATTTCCCAATCTTAAAATCAAAGGGTTGATGTGCCTTCCTCCCCACTCTGATGATCCTGAACAGGTTCGTCCCTTTTTTAAACAGCTGCGTAAACTTTCAGAACAGATCGACAGGTTGCAACTTCCAAGTGTTGAAATGAGTGAACTCTCCATGGGGATGAGCGGCGATTTTGAAGTGGCGGTGGAAGAAGGTGCAACTCTGGTCAGGGTTGGAACTGCAATCTTTGGCGCCCGGGTTAAGAAGGTTTGAAATGACAAGCATAAATTATCTTCTATTTGATCTTGATGGAACTTTGGTTGATTCAGTTCCCGACCTGACCATCTCCCTCAACCTCCTTCGCACCGAATTGAATTGCTCACCACTACTGGAAAAGCAAGTTATTCATATGGTTGGCGACGGTGTCGGCATTCTGGTTAAACATGCTCTCGGAGAAGAACTTTTTCATCCCGATCATATCGATAGATTTATGCAGCTATACAGCGAACATTTACTTGACCACACCCATTGCTATCCAGGAGTCGAAGAGCTCCTAAACAGCCATCCAGCAGACAAAATGGCAATAGTCACTAATAAACCACATCAATTAACCATGAATATACTTGAAGGCCTGAACCTGATCAAAAAATTCAAAATTGTCATTGGCGGTGACAGCTACGCTGAAAAAAAACCGCATCCACTACCGGTTATCAAAGCACTGGAAGGATTGGGTGCAGACCCGAAACAGGCCGTTATGATCGGCGATCACCATACTGATCTTTATTCCGGCCGTAAAGCTGGAATAGCAACCTGCTTTTGTGCCTACGGAATGGGTCATACCGATGGACTGACGACTGATTTCTACGCTGAACAACCAACCGATCTGCTCCAACTATTCCCAGGCCCTTCTCTTGAATGAGAAGGGTCTGACTACTCGAGAGATTGCTTTTTTCTTTTTCCCATTAGTGCTCAATGTCCAGTTAATGAGTATTTCTCATACCGTCATTAATGGCGCTCTGGCCAGGCTTGACGATTACATCACCGCTCTGGCCGGCATGTCGGTTGCACTAGTGGTTCATCTGTTTATTGCCTCCCCTTCCTATCAGAACCATACCATTACCATCGCGATGGTTCGTGGACGGAAATCAGTGATCGGGGTCTTAATATTTATAGGCCTGGTCGCTCTATACGTTGCAATTATGCTGTCATTAATTGCCTTTACACCACTTGGTGATCTCGTTCTGATTAAGCTCTTAGGAACCCCCAACGAAGTTGTTGTAGAGGCGAAGAAAGCCCTGTATATATTAGCATTCCTTCCATTTTTTACCGGCATCCGTGGCTTTTGCCAGGGATTGATCATCCGCGCAAGAAAAACCAGTCTGGTTTCTTTGGCCACTGGAGTCAGAGTGGTAGCGTTGTTCGGATTTCTCATGGTTGGCCACAAATGGTTTTATGGTGCCCAATTTGGGGCCTTTGCTCTGGTTAGTTGCGTCGTAACAGAAACACTGGTTATTTCCTGGCTAGCCTGGAAAGTTGGGCTGCCTCAGAATCAGGGGGAAACGGAAAAAACTACCGGTGAAATATTGCGTTATTCATTCCCACTCGCCTATTCGTCCTGTTTGCAACAAACTATCCCCTTGTTGATCAGTTCGATTATCGGTCGGCTGCATGATGGAGCTCTGGCTTTGGCAGCGTTTGGTGTGATCCGCGGTTTTCTGTTCCTGCTAGCCGGACCGATGCGTAATTTACAACAGGCCTATCTGACTCTGGTCAAGACGATGGAAGATAACCGCACCCTACTCCGCTTTAGTTTTTTCATCTCCCTTTCTCTGGGTTTTTTGGTTTTGTTAGCTGCAGGACCATTTAATCAATTCTTTCTTGGTCAACTTCTAGGAGTTGAAACAGATCTGCGCCTCTACCTGCAATTACCACTGGCAGCTTGCTCAATTTTCCCATTCTTTTACGGGCTGACTAACCTTCTACGGGGCTGGTTTGCTGGAGCCAACCAAACAGGGCAACTGGGACGTTCTACCCTCTTAAAAAGTGGATTTCTCCTAATTCTATGGTGGCCTCTTGTCATCTGGCAACCACCTGTTTCCGGTATTGCTATCGCCATTGGTTTGTTGCTAGCGGCAGAAGTGTTGGAATCTCTCTATCTCTACTATCAACGCCAACATCAGTCAGAAAAAATTCGCCACGCTGCGCCCCTCTGAAGATTGACAGTAAAAAGACAAAGCGGGCTTTTCCGGTGACAAATGCTTGTAGATTATGGTTAAATGCCGCCTTCAAATTTGTCAAACAAGGATCTCTAAAAGGAGTCATATATGTACAATTGTTCAGATCTGAAAAAAGGGCTTAAATTGTTGATCGATGGTGATCCACATGTCATTGTTCAATACGATTTCACCAAGCCGGGAAAAGGTCAAGCTCTGTACAAATGTAAACTTCGCAACATGATTACAGGAGCTTTGTTTGACCGCACTTACCGCAGTGGCGAATCTTTTGAACCAGCCAGCTTAGAAGAGCGCGACATGCAGTATCTCTATCAAGATGATAGTGGTCATATCTTTATGGACAAAAAATCTTACGAGCAGATCATCCTTACCGAAGAGACCCTTGGTGATGATAAATATTTTCTGGTCGATAACATGGATGTAGAAATCCTGATGTATGGAGAGCGAGCTATTGGTATCAGTCTACCAATCTTCGTCAACCTGCGTGTTACTCAGTCAGATCCATGGGTCAAAGGGGATACTGCTGCCGGGAACAATAAACCTGCAACAGTTGAAACAGGCTACACCCTGCAAGTTCCTTCTTTCGTCGATGAAGGAACTTTGATTCAGATTGACACCCGCACTCGAAACTATGTAACTCGCGTCAAAGAATAAATATGGAACCAAACTGGCAACTGGCTCGTAAACGGCCAACCCTTGAGAAACGAGCCCGGATCATTCAACAGATCCGGGCTTTCTTTGTTGAGCGTAATTTCCTAGAAATTGAAACACCACATCGAATTCCAGCTAACGTACCCGAACGACATATTGACGCGATTCCCTCCGCTGACTGGTTTCTACACACATCTCCTGAACTTTGCATGAAACGGTTATTGGCTGCTGGATATGACAAACTTTTTCAGATCTGCCGCTGTTGGCGAGCCGGAGAACGTGGCACAACACATTTACCCGAATACAGCATGTTGGAGTGGTATCGAAGTCATTCTGATTATCACCAATTGATGCATGACTGCGAAGAGCTTTTTCTTCATCTGAGTTTAGATCAACATATAAGCTGGCAAGGAAAAACTATCGACCTATCACCACCCTGGCCACGGATGACAATTACCGAGGCTTTTTTACAATTCAGCTCAACACCATTGGAAACAGCACTTGCCACAGAAAAATTTGACTCTATCATTGCCCTGGATATTGAACCAAATTTGCCCGCATACCGGCCATTTTTTCTTACTGAATATCCAATCGAACATGCCTCTCTCGCAAGGAAGAAACCTGAAGACCCCTTGGTGGCCGAACGTTTCGAGTTGTATATAGGTGGCTTAGAGCTTGCCAACGCCTTTTCAGAGCTGACCGACCCAGTTGAACAGCAACAACGATTTACCAAGGAAGAACTTCTGCGTCGCAAAGAAGGCAAACCTCCATATCCAAGCCCTGCCCCATTTCTTAAAGAATTAAGCACTCTTCATCCTTCTGCAGGGATTGCTCTCGGTCTTGATCGACTGGTAATGCTGTTTTGTGACCAAAACAAGATCGATGAAGTTGTAAGTTTCACTCCGGAACAACTTTAATCACTAAGCAAAATACTTAAAATGGATGATTTTATCAAAAATAGAATGCCGTTAGGGGAACAAGATTAGCCCGAACATATATTATTTTATTCCAATCATAATTTAGCGACCTTTGAGTACTTACAACTTCCATCCCCACGAATGACTGTGTAAATACTTAATTTCACTACACATCAAATCATATCATATAAAAATAACAACGTCTCAGCAGGCAAAACAGAATTCTATCAATAAAACACCTATTGACAGTTTTCTATAACAACGTATTATGCCGCCTGGAAGAACAACCAACATCACTCATTTTTTATCAGAAGACATTACATACTATCGTATAAATTCAACCACATAGCGATATTGTTTTATTGACCGGAAACAAAACCGGTTTTGGCACTTTTCATAAGAAGAGGCTTTCGAAGCCTCGAAGCATTGAGAGAGGAGATTTTTTTATGGGACACGGACCTGCCGTAAAACTCGGCAAAGATGATGCGTCCAGCTACAAAACCAGATTAGGTGTAAAAATGTTCATTATATACACCCTGGTCTACGCCGCCTTTGTTGGGCTGAATGCAACCAACCCTAAAGCAATGGAAACTATCATCTTCGGCCAAACTGCCGCCGTAATCTGGGGCTTTGGGTTGATAGCCCTTGCTTTGGTGATGGCTCTTTTCTACAACCATCTCTGCACCAAAGCAGAAAAACAGATGAACAGCTGAGGAGGCTGATAACATGATCTATACCCAATCCCCCTTGGCTATCAGCCTATTCGTTGTTTTCGTTCTATTTGTTCTAGGGCTATCCTTCTACCTATCTCGGCGTGCCAGCTCGGCTGATGGATACTATGCCGCCGGTGGAAACATCCATTGGGCAACTAACGGTATTGCCTTTGCTGGTGACTATCTCTCTGCCGCATCTTTCCTGGGTATTTGTGGGATGATTGCCACAGCCGGTTATGATGGCTGGATGTATTCTATCGGCTACCTTGCGGGCTGGATTGTCGCATTGTTTCTGGTTGCTGAGCCAATGAAACGCCTCGGTAAATACACCTTTACCGACGCACTTGATTCAAAATTCAACTCAAAAGCTATTCAGTTAATGGCTGCTATTTCTACATTACTGGTTTCTATTTTCTACCTGATTCCACAAATGGTAGGCGCCGGAGTTCTAGTACAACCACTACTTGGCTTGCCTCACTGGGTTGGCGTTTGTATTGTCGGTATCGTTGTTACCCTTATTGTCGCAACAGCCGGAATGGCCTCAACCACCTATGTTCAATTTTTCAAAGGTGGGATGTTGTTGATCATGTCAACAGTTTTGGTGGGGATGGTACTGTACCGTGGTCTTTCCACAACTCCAGCTGACAACAATGGAACTCCTTACCATGATTTTAAAACTCTGCATGCTGACAGTGCATTAGTATTGGTAGAAGAAGGCTATACTGTTGTTTCCGGCTTGGATTCAGCGTTTGGCAAAGCTGGCTTCGTTAAGCTAGCAAAAGATGGCAAAGAATCTATATGGAGTATGCTCAAAAGTGACACCGGCTACACCTTGGAAGAGACCCTGTTTGTCACAAAAATGGCAGATGGCACTAAACTTTTCAATGGCTCTCCAGCTGAAGACGGTCAATTCTTCCCAATCGGTCATATCAAAGAATTAAGGATCAATGGCGAAGAAGTAACAACAACTGGTGCGGTTGGTCCTCTTGCTTTTTTATCCGCCCTAAAAGATTCAACGATTGTTCTCTGGGGCAAAAAGTATGTGAAGATTGATGGAAGCACCACCACAATCTACTACCAGAAACCAACCCCGGGCTCCCGGGTATTGCGTCCGGGTTTGAAATTCAAGGTCGATAATGCTACAGGTCTGCAGAAATTCAACTTCTTGTCGTTGATGCTAGCTCTGTTTTGTGGAACGGCAGCACTTCCACATATTCTGATCCGTTATTACACAGTTCCAAGTCAAGCGGCAGCGCGTAAATCAACAATTGTAGCTATTGCTGCAATCGGTTTCTTTTACGTTCTAACCCTGTTCATGGGGATGGGCGCCATGACCAACGGCGTTATTAATATTGCAGACAACAACATGTCTGCACCATTACTGGCCCTGTCTTTCGGGTTTGTCATGTTCTCAATCATTTCCTCACTGGCCTTCGCAACCGTCCTAGGTACCGTCTCAGGATTAATTGTGGCGGCTTCTGGAGCGATTGCTCACGACTTGATGGATAACTTCCTCGGTATGAAAATGACTGACCGTGGTAAGGTACTTGCGGGTAAGATCTCTGCTGTAATTATTGGCTGTATTGCCATCTACCTGGGGATCATTTTTGAAGGAATGAATGTTTCATTCTTGGTCGGTTGGGCTTTTGCGGTAGCAGCTTCGGCAAACCTACCTGCAATCCTGATGTTATTGTTCTGGAGTAAAACTACAGCACCCGGTATTGCAGCTTCGATCCTGGTCGGCTTGGTCAGCTCATTGGGGCTGATCCTAGTTTCACCCGACATGTGGGTACGCTATGGCAATCTACCAGCCGATGCACCAGTGCAATTCAACAGTCCTGCACTGATTTCCATCCCGCTATCCTTCCTCGCTCTGGTCATTGTTTCAATGATCACCCAAAAGGGAGCTGCTGTCAGTGGTGCCAAGGAAGCTGCATAGCCAGGAAGAAAACTTGTACTTCAACTAATTTTTTGCAATACTCGAGCCGCCTATGGGCGGCTCTTTTTTTATCCAAACAGACACCGGGAAACAATTATGAAACAATTTCGCGTCACCATCATTGCAATCTGTCTTATTCTTGGATGGCTCGGCTATGCTGATTTGAGCCTGTTATTGCGGAATTCAGAACCTCTTGAAATTTCTATTGTCGATTTAGAAAAAAATGGGGCACCGCGTGAATGGATCACTGTCAATGATGGCTATCAAGATTTATTACAAGCGATAAACATGTCTGGAACTATGGAAATCGGCTCATTCCTAGTTCCGTTGAAGCCCGCTGAAGACACCAGCGAGATGAAAATTTGGTTTGAAACCCGTGAACCGAAGATAATTGAAGCGTTAAAAACATATTATTTCATGCTCGAAACAGACGAACAACAACAAGCATTTCTACAAGACAATCAACACCTATTTTCTGCACAACGACAACTCACCGGTATGACGGCAAATAACCTTGTTGCTGACTCAAATCTGAAGAAACTGACCGAGCTACTCACTGCAATGGATATCTCAGTGACGGAAAACACGATCTTTATCAGTGAAGGAAAACAACCTGCTGTCTGGCGAGGAATATTCTTTTTCGGGATAGCGGTAATCGGTCTAATCAAAGTCCTGTCTGGTTTCAGAAAACCCAGCCAAGAACAGAAAATAGGACGCTAACAATTTACCAATACCATTAAAGATAAGAAGTTCAAATTTTCCCATCAACAAAAAAGGCCGAAGTTATTACTTCGGCCTTAAGATTAATTTTATTTGTCGGACGGTTGCTAACCGATTGATAAGCTGTTGTAACGTGACCGATTAGCTAGAATTACCGGGTCAATAACTTCCCCACAAGCACTACACTTCCAAGCATCAAAAGTACGAACAAAATCATAATACTTTTCTGAATACATCCTTCCTTTACACTTTGGACATTTCATCATAGACCCCCATCACAGATATTGTAGTACCGACATCTCTCAGAAACACTTTCCTGATAATATCTACATGAGCTGTGCCAAATTTATATTGTGTGTAGAGGGGGATACAATATAAATAAATTTTTTCATTTATTTCAGTAGGTTAGACATAGAACAATCGTAGTACTTTCACAATACTGATCATTTTAGCCACATAGAGCTCACTGGCAGCAGAAAAAAATACACAGTTTCGTCAATATATTGACGAAACTGTGTATCACCAATCTCAGTGTGTATGGCAAAACAAAGGTATTATTTTAATGTGAAAATAGACAAATAAAGAACTGAACAGCTATCGTCACAATATTGACAGATCAATAGTGTTCCGCTATTTATTTGACGGTATACCACATGCAAAAATAACAACTCTACCGCCACGCTCAAACTTCACACGATTCTTCGTAATAACTAAGGGGCTTAGGAAGCAAAGAGTGGTTTTTCTCTTAGCAACTTAAGCAGAACACGATATAGATTATCATTCCGATGGTTGAATCGGAACTCAATTTCTTTTAAGTGCAAATAGAACGTGTGACGAGGCACACCATTGAATTGCACTAGGTGACGTTTTGCATAACTCCAGAATGATTCAATGCCATTGATATGTTTATTGCCTCTGGCAAATTCATTCTTTCCATGATGCACACGGAAGTGTTTTGCATAACCAAGATCAACGAGACCATTGTACCCTCGCCAGCCGTCAGAATGAATAACACTGTCGATACTAACATGGCCTCTAATCACCTTTTGCAACGCATACTTAGACGCGTTTGGAACTATTTCAGTGTACACTCTACCGTCACGGTTAAAGAGACCAAATACGATAG
>JADGEB010000011.1 GCA_016744595.1 Desulfuromusa sp. | reverse complement strand
ATTTCAATCTCATCTGGATAATCCATCGCGTAACAACCTACAGCCAGGACAGCAGAAAGGAGGAGAACTCCCAATCCTGTCATAAGTTGTTTGCCGGCATTTACCATAGCCTTTACTCCTTAGTTCATAATTCTGCTTGCAATAAATTAACAGTACAAACAGGTCAATTAAAAAATAATCCTACAACCAATAAATCCGACTAGTCCTCTTCACCACCATGGATGTAGCGATAAAACATCGGGAAAAAGGTGAAAAACAGCAGACAAAGCAGATATTCAAGACCCTTTATATAGGTGTAGTAATCTACAACAGTATAAATCTGCTCAACATGGCCAACATTCATGAAAAAATCAAACATCACAAATACCTCTCAAAAAAATATTTCAGTGCTTCTTAGCTGAAGCGGCAAGTTTTTTCCCCGATGTACTCTTGACTGCTTCCTTGGTCATCCCAAAGAGAGCTAAAACAGCTGGAACCAACTGGGCAACAATCAACAGAGCACAGAATCCTACAAAAGCAAGAACCAGAATACCGCTGTTATAGGTCTGGCTGGTGTCGACTGCCATAGCTGGTGAAACTACCAAAAGCACCAGGGCTATAGTTGTGAGTAACGTTCTTACATCTCGCATTGAAACCTCCTTGTTATAAAGTTTAATGTCATTCATTCGGCGGCAGGATCATGACGAATGGACAACATAAGCATTAGGCACATTAATTGACGTACTATACTTGTGTATTTCTCACATTGAAACTTTTTTCTTTTTCTGCCTCGCTACAAACCGCACACCGGACAGATCAACATACACAAACAGAACGACAAAACAATAATTCCGGGGAATGAAATGCAGGGGCTATGCCAGTCAGGGAATAAATACCAATAAATAATTAACTAGCTGTTTTTACGCCACTTAAGCATAAAAGCTAACTGTTTATGTCAAATTTTACTGTATATTAAACCTATACATACAAAACCAATATAAGCATAAAAACAGTCCCCAAAAAGACGATAAGCTATTGAGAAATATCAACATTATAAATGCATAAAAATTGTATACAGTATACCACGAACTGAATATTTTTTTTATATAAATGACAGGATGAAACATCTCGTGGGGACAAAAAAGGCCCCATAATGGGGCCGGAATAAAAACGTATACTCAATCAAATATCCTCGAAAAAACCGAAGGCTTTCTTTTGGACTAAACTTCGCTCGTACTTTCTTGCCACGATGTGGAAGGCTTTGCCTTGAACAACCTCCCTCCAACACCCTGCCGAGCATGATAATTATCAAAAGCACAACTGACAGCCTGACGAATTTCATCCCAGCTTTCGTCCCCAACCGGCCTCAATGCGTGATAGAAGATACCTTCCTTGCGGATCCTACGCAACAACTCAAGGGGCATTTCATCAGAAACCAAAATAATAGAAAGGTTACGGTTACATTTTTTCAACAATGGAACAAACTTTGAAACCTGCTGTTCATCGAATACACCGCCGAGAAGCACTACCTGAATTGACTTATCAAGAATACCTTCAAGAGAGTTAACTACTGAGTCAGCAGCCGTGACCTCATAGCCATCATTCTCAAACAAGGTGGCCATTTGCTCCCGTGCTACCTGATTTTTATTTGCTACAAGAAGACCGTCCATAAATTCACCTCACTAGACCTCTGAATCAAGCTTATCTATTAGAAGTTTCTTGTTCAACCCCTTGCTTTCGCGAGAATAGTCCTTTGACTATCCCAACAAACAACAAACAAGCCGGAACCAACTGAAAAACGACAATCAGAGCAAAAAAACCAATAAATAAAGTCAGCAGCATCGATCCACCCTGATCAGCAGGAGCAGCCGTAGCCGCGACAACAGTGGAAACCATCGTTGCAATACAAATCAAAGCAATAATACCGCTACGAATAATATTTTTCATTTCAACCTCCATAATTGTATTTAATCTTCACAGAATTCACCTTCAAATACATACAGTAATTATGCCAAGATAAAGCAAATATTCAATACTTTCCATAAGCAGCTGTTACAACAGGACTATTTATCTAAAAAACAACTCCAACGTTTTATTTTTTTACGTCCGTGAATATCTTTTTCATACAGCAAAAAAAGGAAAAATCATCAACCCAAAACTACAGAACATACATAACCAAATGTTATCATTGCCATTTATACCGAAACCAGGTCATTCAACCGGAAAACCATACTGCATATTTTATTTATTCATACCCCTCTTGACCTTTTCCACGCCCCTTCTCATCCATTTCAACAAACTTCAAACTCCCACCCATACCTGCTGGTTCTTGACTTATCTCTTGACTGTTTTCTTTTCCCTTACTAGTATTAATCGCTTTGAAAGATTAACTAATGAACTTTCTTCTTTTTTTCTTCAGCTGAGCCAGAAGGCAAATCTCACCACCATGGACGAAAACACAACACATAAAATTCTGGTTATCGATGATGAGGCAGTGATTCGAGAAGGGCTTCGTCAGGCGTTGACCATGGAAGGCTATCAGGTCACCGTTGCCCAGAATGGCAAAGTCGGCATGGAAAAATTGCAGAAAGAAAGCTTCAGTGTTGTCATTAGCGACTTGAAAATGCCAATTATGGGCGGAATCGAAGTATTGAAGACAATTTCTGTCCTGCAGCCCAATGTGCCGGTAATTATCATTACCGGCTTCGCAACCGTTGATTCAGCGGTTGATGCCATGAAAAATGGTGCCTTTGAATACTTGACCAAACCCTTCTTGCCAGATCAGATTATCGAGAAAGTTCAAGCCGCCGTTAAAAAAAGACTCCTGAATCTTGAATCAGAGGTTATTGCCGAAAGTATTCCTGATGAAACCGTCGCAGATTCTTTTATTGGCAAAAGTGAGTCAATGCAAAAAGTCTTTCAACGGATCCTTCAGGTAGCTCCGACAAACAGCTCTGTTTTAATTACTGGTGAGAGCGGAACCGGAAAAGAACTGGTTGCCCGGGCTATCCACAATAATAGCCCCCGGAAAGACGAAGCTTTTGTTGCTATCGACTGTAATTCGTTACCGGAAAACCTTCTGGAAAGCGAGCTATTTGGTCACGTCAAAGGGTCATTTACCGGGGCAACCCAATCCAAACCTGGTCTGTTCAGTGTGGCCAGCGGTGGCAGCTTATTCCTAGATGAAATTGCTAACCTGAGTATGGCAACCCAGGCAAAACTGCTCCGCGTTTTACAACAACGCGAAGTGAGCCCTATTGGTGGGACCAAAGCAGCCCCTATCGATATCCGCTTGATCGCCGCAACAAACCGTGGCCTTGACAAGATGGTAGAAGAGGGGAACTTCCGTGATGATCTTTACTTCCGTTTGAATATCATCCCAATCAGCCTGCCACCATTGCGCGAACGAGTTGGCGACATCCCCCTCCTCATTGGTTATTTTTTGAAAAAGTTTTCAGAGGATATTGGCAGAGAAATTAAAGGTCTTTCCGCCGATGCACACCTGGCATTACATGACTATCTGTTCCCAGGGAATGTTCGCGAGCTAGAAAATATCATTGAGAGAGCCGTAGTTTTAACCCAGGGAGATATGATTCAACGAAATAGCCTGGAACTGCCTGATTCACAAAATTTTACGGCAGACAATGGAGAAATGATTGCTCCAATCAACACCGAAGAATTGAAGGAAGTTAAACGAAAACTGCGTGAACAAGCGGTGGAGCCGGCTGAAAAGGCCTTTGTTTACGCTGCACTAGAAAGAAATAACTGGAATGTCACCAAAGCAGCGGAAGAAACTGGCATGCTCAGGCCAAACTTCCAGGCTCTTTTAAAAAAGCTGGGAATCTCTGTCAAAGATCACATGTAGCTCAATCTACTTTTCATCTCAAGATAGGGATTCTTCCCCATCGGAACTTTGTAACAAATTATTATCCTCAATTGAGAAATAAATTGAGAAGCGGGTTCCCTCACCCTCACGACTCTGAACGTCTACCCGGCCACCATGATTTTGAATAATGCCGTAGGAAACGGACAACCCCAAACCAAAACCTTTTTGCGCTTTTGTCGAGAAGAACGGATCAAAGATTTTATCTAAATTTTCTTGGCTGATTCCCGCACCGGTATCCTCAATAACAATCTCTATTGCTTGTTCTTTCTCGATAAAATCTGTGGCTATGGTCAAAGTTCCACCATTTGGCATCGCCTGCCCTGCATTGATAAACATATTGAAAAAAACCTGCTGTAATTGATCGGCATCAACTTCCAGACTCGGCAATTCTTTACCACCTTGGTACCGAACATCGACGTCTTGAAAGATTGTCTGATGCGAGACAAGATCTAAGGTATGCTCAATAATCCGATTTATAGAATCTGGTTTTTTCTCTGGGAACGATTCCCGGGCAAACTCCAACAGACCTCGAACAATTTTGGCACACCGTCCCGTTTCTGAAACAATCAAGTCCAGATTGTCTTTCACCTGCTGTGGAAGATCCGGTGTTTTTGATGATAGCGATGCAAACATCAATATACCGGTCAAGGGGTTGTTTATTTCATGGGCAACCCCGGCAACCAGCTCCCCCATTGAGGCTAATTTCGCGGATCGCAACAATTGGCTTTGCATATCGGTAATCTCAGCTGTTCGCTTTTCAACTTTCTGCTCCAGGGTATTACCCCAATCTTGCAGTTCAATTTGTGCCTGAGCCAGATTATCGGCCATATTGTTGAATGAGCGCCCCAGTTCCCCGACTTCATCAGTAGAGAGGTTTTCCACCCGAGCCGACAAGTCTCCCTCAGAAAGAGATTGGGTCTGCTGCAATAACCCCTGAATCGGATCACAAATATACCTTCTGGTCAGCAGATAATGACAAAGAGAAACAATAATCAACATGATTGCCGTTGAAATTATAACGTCAGTATGATGAGCATGAGCCAAATCTGCCATTTGTCCCTGAGAGACCACCATATCAAGAACACCAATTTTTTTCTCTTCTGGAGAATGGGCATGACAATCGGCCGTATAGCACGTTGGTTCATTATAAATACCACGGGTAATACTTAGATATTGAGTTCCTGAATCATCAGAGAAAACCCGACTCCGCTTTTCTATCGGAACATCTTCCAGCACCTTGGAACCTTCCAGATGGCAGAATGAACAGCTTTCATCCTTTTCACTCAGGGCGGTACCAATCTCATGCTTGTTCATTGAAAAACTAACAACACCTTCCTTACCAAGAATCCTGGCTCTCTTTACACGTGGAGTTCGTCCAATCTCTTCAATCATCAACTGTAACTGTGCACGATTATCTTCTAGCATCAAGTGGTGAGAATCACGCAGGATCATTTCGGAAAGAACGTCAACTTCTTGCATCGCTTTTTCAGTAAAAATCTTCTGTACCTTTTCAATATGAACATAAGCAGAGATGGACATGACAATAAGTAGAACAATACTCGATATTGCCGTATATCTGATTGCCAATCGAATCCGCATTTATTATTCCTCTCTTCTAACAGATGCTAAACTTTCACAATGATGGACAACCATACTGGAGTGTTGTTTTTTTTTGAACCTTTATTAGCACTTTTACCCTAACTGTCCCGACTAACCCCACCTATCATTGCCTTTTTTTCTGTACTGAAGTATAAAATCTACTCTATTCCCCTCCTTACATAAGGACATCAACAATGGGATACAGAACACTCCGACAAGCCGTTAATGCTCTAGAAAAGAGTGGACAACTCATCCGTATTGACCAGCCGATTGAAGAAAACCTTCTGGCTGGAGCGATCCAGAGACGAGTCTATCAGCATCAAGGTCCGGCTCTGCTCTTCACCAACCTCACCAATAGTCACTTCCCTGCGGTCGCTAACTTATTTGGCACTCTGGAGCGAACCAGATATCTGTTTCGCGATACGCTGCAACAAGTTGAAACCTTGGTCAAATTGAAACTTGATCCAAAAGCTTTGCTAAATAACCCTTCCATGTTTCTTTCGGCACCTCCTGCGGCTCTTCATTTACTCCCTAAAAAAGTTAAAACGGGGTCAATTTTACAAGGACAAACAACTATCAGCGATCTGCCACAGATAAAGAGTTGGCCCGATGATGGTGGTGCATTTATTACCTTGCCCCAGGTTTATAGCGAAAGTAGCCAAAAGCCGGGGATTCGCTCATCAAATCTGGGAATGTACCGTGTCCAGTTATCCGGAAATGATTACCTTCAAGATCAGGAAATTGGTCTCCACTATCAGCTTCATCGTGGTATTGGTGTTCACCATCAGGAAGCTCTGAAACTAGATCAACCATTCCAAATCAATATTTTTGTCGGTGGGCCACCAAGCCTGTCTATTGCTGCAGTCATGCCACTCCCGGAAGGAATGCCAGAACTCGCTTTTGCCGGACTCCTTGGTGGACATCGAATTCCGTTGGTACAATCCTCAGGTTTTTTACCCATGCCAGCAGAGGCCGATTTTGTCATCTGCGGTACCATTGATCCACAGCAGCAAAAGTCGGAAGGCCCTTTTGGCGACCACCTTGGCTACTACAGTTTGGCTCACGACTTCCCAGTGATTAAAGTTGACCGGGTCTACCATCGACCGGATGCTATTTGGCCTTTTACAACAGTTGGTCGTCCACCACAGGAAGATACTAGTTTCGGCGAATTTATCCATGAGCTGACAGGGGCACTGATTCCTGAAGTTCTTCCCGGAATAAAAGCAGTTCATGCTGTCGATGCTGCAGGAGTTCATCCGCTGTTACTTGCCATTGGCAGTGAACGCTACACCCCCTATATCAAATCTGATCGACCGCAGGAGCTGTTAACCCAAGCCAATGCCGTTCTCGGACAAGGGCAGTTATCTTTAGCCAAATACCTACTTATTGTTAACGAAGGCGACAACCCACAGCTAGACATCAACAACATCCCAAATTTTTTCCAACATCTCCTGGAAAGAACTAACTGGCAGAAAGACCTGCACTTTCAGACTGCGACAACGATTGACACCCTTGATTACAGTGGTCACGGCCTGAATCAAGGCTCTAAAGTTGTTATTGCCGCGGTAGGTGAAAAACAGCGAGATCTCCCGGCAAAAATCCCTGAGAATTTAACTTTGCCGCGTGGATTTAAAAAACCTGCTATTGCGCTCCCTGGCATCCTCCTGATCGAAGGACCTGCCTGTAGTGAATATCGACCGGGAGAAGACCTGAACTTGCTCCGCTTCTGTAAAAAGTTTACTCTGGATGATCCAATCAATAGTTTCCCCTTAATCTTAATTGTTGATAATAGTGAGTTCTGTGCAGCAACCTTGAACAACTGGCTCTGGGTTTGTTTTACCCGTTCCAATCCAGCGGCCGACATTTACGGTATCGCTAGTTTTACTACAGCTAAACACTGGGGCTGTTCAGGATCTCTACTCATTGATACCCGTACTAAACCCCATCATGCACCTGCCCTGATTGATAACCCAGAGATTGAGGAACAGGTTAATCAACTAGCCATCAACGGTGGTCCACTACAAGGAATCATTTGATGGCGTCACAACCTAATTCTACCTTGCCAAACCATGGAGCGGTACAAATGCTAAACCCTAAGACAGAACCCATCTGCACTCCGTTGTTGATTGACTCAATTGGGAACACACCACTCGTTGATATCTCCGTGCTGGCTGACAAACCAGAGATAAAACTCCTAGCAAAATTGGAAGGAAGCAACCCCGGAGGGTCGGTCAAAGACCGCCCTGCACTTTATATGATTAATAAAGCTGAAGAAAGTGGTGAACTGACAGCGGATAAAATCATTCTGGAACCAACCTCTGGTAATACCGGAATTGCTATTGCAATGATCGGTGCAGCCAAAGGATACCGGGTCAAACTGGTTATGCCTGCCTGTGTCAGTATGGAACGGCGTGGTATCTTGGAAGCCTATGGCGCAGAAACAGTGCTCTCCCCCGGCTGCCAAATGACCGATGGAGCCATTCGCCTGGCGCATAAAATCCTGGATCAGGAACCAGATCGTTATTTCATGCCAAATCAATACAGCAACCCCAACAACCCTTTAGCTCACTATGAAACTACCGCTCCGGAAATCATGCAACAAACAGCTGGTGAGATTGATTACTTTGTCGCCGGAATGGGAACATCGGGAACATTGATGGGGATGAGTAGTTTTTTTACAAAATATGCTTCACAAGTCAAAGTAATAGGTATAGAGCCAGGCCTTGGTCATAAAATACAGGGGCTAAAAAATATGCATGAAGCTATTGTCCCAGAGATTTACGAACAGCAGAAATTAGCACAAAAAATAATGATTGAGGATGAAACTGCCTATGAAATGACCAGAAAATTAGCTCTTGAGATGGGACTTTTTGTTGGTATGTCGAGTGGTGCAGCTGTTGCGGGAGCGTTACGAGTTGCAGAACAAATCGACTCGGGAACTATTGTTACTCTGTTGCCGGATCGTGGAGATCGCTATCTCAGTACAAACCTCTTCCGCTCCCAATGTGCCCTGTGTCCACCATAACAAGGTGGTACCGCATAAAAACAACTTCTATCTTTTGCAGACAAGAAAAACACCGGCTAAAAGCAGTACCACTCCGAGCATACGCTTATAATCAATTGCGATACTACGCATACCGAATAACCCATAATGATCCATAACTAGGCCAGCAATCAACTGTGAGACTATTGTTAAAGCAAGAACTGCTGTTATTCCGATACGCGGTACACCAACAATCGTCATCGTCACAAAGAAGGCACCAAACAGTCCACCCGTTAGCTGCCACCAGTCAGCTTCTGAAATACGTCTGAAATCGCCCTGTCCGCTGGTCAGTGAAATGAGCAGGAGAATCAAAGTTCCAACAGCAAAAGAAATTGTAGCCGCTTGAAGAAAACCGGTTTTTTCAGCCAGTAGTGCATTGATGGATGGTTGAACTGCAACAGCAACACCGCCAATGACCATAAGAACGATAAGAACCAAATTTGACATTATTTTTTTTCACTCTGCTTTTGGCAGTCAAGGCAAAAGGGTGATTCAGGCCGTACATTCAGACGAGAATAGCCTATCGGTTCCTCACAACGTCGACATTCTCCATAACGACCCAACTTAATCGCAAGTAAAGCCGCATCGATCAAAACTAAACGCTGCTGATGCCCAGTTCTATTGGCTTTGGCCATGGCCTGCTGCTGTAATGCGTCCATTCTGGACAATCGTCCAATTGGCTGTTCCAGATCAACAACTTGGCTACTGGCTGCAGACTCTTCCAGCAGCATCCCCAATTCATCCTTATCAACCAATAATTTATTGAAAAGCTTTGTTTGTTCTGAACCTGTCAGTTCATCCATCAGGGAGTTCGCTGACGCACCAACTTCGATACAGCTTTAAATCCATCCGTCCCTGCAACCTTAACCAGCTGAAAAAGAGCCGTTTCGGTTGTCGTGATAACGGCACCAGCACGTGCTGCGGTGCTGATTGCATTATCATAGTCACTTTTGAAGCGTGAGCAAACAGCATCACTCACCAAATGGACAACATAGCCACGATCCAATAGATCGAGAACCGTCTGGAAAACACAAACATGACTTTCCATCCCGACGATCAAAACCTGCTTGGCTCCACTTTTTTCCAAAGCGGTAAGAAAAGTCTCTTCACCACAACAGCTGAAAGCCACCTTTTCAATACAATGTTGCTCCGTTGCCCCAATTAACTCATTGACGGTGTGTCCAAGTCCCTTTGAATATTGCTCCGTGGCAATAATTGGCAAATCAAGAGCCTTAAAACCTTCCATCAACAACTTTATGTGTAGTAGCAACTGGCTAAACAGGTCCTGATTCATCGCCGGAGCCAACTTCTCCTGGACATCGATAACCACTAAAACTGCTTTATCAGCATCTAACCAGAATTTATTTTTTATATCAGCCATAGCTTCTCCTCTAAGATGGTACGGTTCAAATTCTATTGCGCAAAATTCGCATAATCAGGACACCTAAAATTGATAGTAGCAACCCAACACAGACAAACAAATAGCCCATTGCATGTCCCTCTCCCCATCCCCAGAGATCCTTCCCTCGCATAAACAAAATCATGGCAACACCGCCAAAAGTCAGAATGCCACCCATAAGATAGGAAATGAAAGCTATCAGAGGCCAAATCAGGTCTTTAAAAGTCATTGTACGCTCACGAAATCAGATTAAAAATAAAGGGGCTACCAAGTGGCAGCCCCTTTATTACTACTTATAATAAAGTAACAGGTTAAAAATGGTGCCCACCAACGGTGAAAGCATAAATCATCAGTAATGTTAATGCTACCCCTATCAGTACAGCAGTGAAACCAAACCCCTTGAAAATGAAATCATAGAGCGCACCACTGCTCTTTTCGACTTCATATTGTTCCAAGATTCCTTCTTCTTCATAGCGCTTCCACTGATCACCGCGCTCTTCAACAAACTCTTCCTTCGGAAGTTCACCATTGAAGATAACAAAGTCCATCGGGAACTTTTCTGGCCGTCCATGAGTATTGAAAAAGTGGACAGTGAAGATAAAACCAGTCGCCAATAACGCTTCATCCGAGTGGATAATTGTCGCAACATTGAAAACCCAACCTGGCAGTGCTGCGCCAAAGAATTCAGGGAACCAGAGCATCAATCCTGAGCCACCGATGGCAAACATACCCCAAAACACAGCGAGGAAATCAAACTTTTCCCAGTAAGTCCAACGCTCAAAGGTAGGCTTTGGACCCAAGAACAGGAACCAGCGTACCATCGCAGTAACGTCATTTATATCGCGTAAATTTGGACAGAGAGATTCTGGCCCGAATAATCTCTGGAAGAATTCAGCCGGATATTGAAGTTTATAAAACAGGTACTTGGCACTCTTAATCAGCGCCATAGCAAAATACAAGAATGTGATTGCGGCACCCAGGCGATGTAGCAATGCAGCATTTGCCGATCCACCAAAGAAATCCATCAACACTTTAGCCCAGGCCTGATCAGAAAATTTCACCGGCAACCCGGTCAGCGATAGCAGCAGGAAGCTGGTGATAACCAGTAGATGCATGAAAATATGGACGCTGGTAAAACGTCGGTAAATTTTATGCGGGTTTTCAATGTGATGCAGATGCCCGCCAGCGGCAAGCGCCTTTTTCTTTTCATTATTTTCGATAAAACCACGGAACATCCACAATAGAGAGTGAATCCAGAACACCCCAAAAGTACTAACCAACAGCAAACTCATTGCAAGGTAAGTATAATAAAGAATCGGATAATTATTTTTATCGGTCATATCCCCGTGGGAGTAGAACTTAACAAACTGGCTTGTTGCATTCTCGTGGCATTGACCGCAAGCTACTACCAGATTTTCTGAACTGAGACTGGAATCAGGATCCTCATTTGGCAAAACTTGATGTGCAGTGTGGCAATCGGAACAACCTGCTATATTTTCCGGATGTCCAAGGTGAAAACTTTTCCCGTGATAACTTTCCAGATAGCTTTTAACGGCTACAGGAAAAACGCCATTCCGAGTCATCATTTCTTCGTCGGCGTGACAGGTCATACATGGCTCAGTGCGGAAGAGCGCCCTTTCACGTACACCCATAGATTCAACAGAAGCAATGGTATGCAATCCGTGACAATCTACGCAAGCAGCAGAATCTGCATTGCCGCCCTCAACCCCTTTGGCATGGATTGAAGTATGATATTCATCAAAAGCGGTATCGTGACAGGATCTACAGGTCTCATTGGCACGCTGCTTATCCCCATTCCAAGCCGTCAGCTCATGGATACCTTCGTGACAGGAGGTACAGCTCAAATTGATGTTGGCATGATCAAAATGATGAACGCTGTCAAAATATTCCTTAAATTCCTGCTTATGACAACGAGCACAGTCGACTGGGTTGGGCATCAATTCGCCCTCCATGTGTGCATCGAGATCAGTCAACTCAATATGACAGGCAACACAACCGTTGGCTCCGTGAATTGAAGCAGTAAAATCTTCTGCCTCAATCACATCATCATGACATTCTAGACAAGCTTCCGGTGAGGCGATGGTATCTCCAGCAACCGCCTGCCCCCCACACAATAGAACCAACAAAAGTACTGAGTAAAACAGGAACTTACGCATTGAAACTCTCCTTAATTAGATATCCTTCAACAATAAATAGTAAATTTCTTCTCTAGAAAGGCAATCATGTTTTACCTTCTTAGCTGTTTGAGTGGCATCACCCAGCCAAAACCTTCTTGCTCTCAAAAAAGCCCTCTAGAATCTACTAGTGTATATTTTTATCATACAGAGCAGACACTACCCCCATCGCTATTTTATTGCAACAAAAAACCCTTGAAATAAGGGGAGAATAAGACCTGCAACATGAGGTCTTTAACCAGTTATAAATACCGTTATACCTTCAGGCACAAGGCATAAAAAAAGGCGGCTCCAATGGAGTCGCCTTTTTCAACCAAAACAGTGAAATATTGTTAGTGAGCCAGAAGCCCAAGAACATGCTCAGTGAATGGGTTAGCAAAGAGAATGATCATAGCTACAACAAAAACATAGATAGCTAAAGACTCGATCATTGCCAAACCAATCATCATGGTTGTCAAAATTTTACCAGAAGCGCCTGGATTACGAGCAACACCTTCACAAGCAGCCTTGATAGCAATACCCTGACCGATACCGGTACCAACAGAACCTAAACCCATACCAAGACCTGCTGCGAGCATACACCATGCAAAAAATTCCATCTTTTGTTCTCCTTTTTTTCGGTTTTATTGTTCCTATATTTTATAGGACTTGCCTTTCACCCCTGTGAAAAGCATAAATATATTTAGTGTGCTTCTTCCAGTGCTCCAGCAACATAAATCATTGCCAGCAATGTGAAAACAAACGTCTGGATGAAAGCAATCAGTACACCCATCAACATCATTGGAATTGGCAGGAACAATGGAACCAGTGCCAGGAAGATCATCAGCACGATTTCGTGACCATACATGTTTCCAAAAAGACGCAATGTCAGGGAAAGAGGGCGAGCAATGTGGCCAATAATCTCGATAATAAACATCAAAGGTGCCAACCAGATAATTGGCCCCATAAAATGTTTGAGATAAGCGATTCCATGTTTTTTGAAACCAACCACATGGGTCAAAACAAAAACTGTCAACGCCAAAGCTGCGTTGGTATTTAAGTTAGCCGTCGGAGGGTAAAATCCAGGAACCAAACCGATTAAGTTGCAGACGAGTATAAATAGGGCAAAAGTCGCAATCAGGGGAAAATAAGCTTTTCCCTCCTTACCCATAGTCTCCTCGATCAATCCATCGATGCCGGTCACAACAACTTCCATCAGATTCTGCACCCCAGAAGGAACCATAGTGATCGATCTCGATGCCAAAAATGCTACTAGTATCAATACAGCCATCACAAACCAGGTATAAGTGACATGCTCTCCAATATGCAGGTGCAACTGCTGTTCAATCCACTGCAGAAATAAAAATGGATGTGTCATGAGTTAAACTCTCCTATTTATTTTAACCTTAATAAAGCCGTTTAGCGGTTGTAATAATGAGGTTAATAACAACCACCGACAGCCCGACAACCAATGCCAGAGGATGAACTTCACCACGCACCAGTAATAAGTAAATCGAGCTGGCAATAAATACCAGCCGGAACAGATAGTTCCGTTTAAACCCTTTTTCAGCTGCTTGCTGTGGATCACCTAGCAACTTGAACAACGAACGACCCAGCCAGCGGTAATTGATAATCACCAGAACTCCGCCCGCCAGCACTCCCATGGTAACTGGAATCGATTGCCAGAACAAGCTAAGTAAGACCAACACAATCAGGATTATCCAGTTACGGCGAGCCATTTCTGCCAGCAGTTGATCATCCTGATGAATCATGTTTTTTTGCCGGTTGTTGTTCTTCCAATTCCTGTCGTTTCAGTTCCCGCGTGGTCAGGATATAAACGTTACGAAACCCTGAAATAACACCTATTAGCAACATTATCAATGTGAATAGAGGACGGGTATCCAACCATCGATCCAGATAAACCCCCATTGCCAAACCAATAAGGATTGAGGCAACCAGAGATATCCCTACACTCGATAAAAAACCAAGGCTCTTATATAATTGACGTTTGTCTTCAGCCATTTAGAGGTGTCACCAATGCGGAAACTGCCGTAAAAGCGGACTTTAAGTACCACGGTGGAACTAAAAGAGTCAAGATAGATTTTTCAAATCTCACAATCTCAGCACTGTTGGAATGGAGAATATCTTGATTTTTTCTGATAAAAAAACGCCTCAGGAAATCCCAAGGCGCATAACATAATTGAATAACTAAACTAACTTTATACTTTTTCTATCTGTACCGAAGTCATATTTTCACCATCCAGCATCAACTGTTGGACTCCCAAGGCTATGAAGTTATGTGGCGCAAAAATCAACCCCTGCGGCACCGATTCACTAATAAGAACCTTACCAACCGTTGAACCGTTGACACTGGTCATTTTGAGCTTATCACCATCAACAACCCCTGCTTGCTTCGCATCCTCAGTACTCACTTGGACAAGGCCCTCTGGTTCTACCTCAAGCGGAGCAGCGGCCCAAGTTGAGGTTGTTCCAAAATGACCTGAGGAGGTACCCGTTAGTAACTGTAAGCCTTCAACCCCACAATCTACTGTAATCAATTGATATTGAAGACTTTGATCGGCAACCTGATACGGCTTCCGCAAACAGGTATTGCGTTCATCGTCAAGAATACTGGCTGTGTTATAGAGAGAGGTCAACTCACTGATCTCAGCATAGGTATCGGCTTGACTGAATGTGACAGAAGTCTTACTCAGGCGGCCATAAAGTTCGGCAAAAATTTCGCCATCCTCACGACTTTGTCCCACTGGACGGATTGCCTGATTAAAACTACGGACAGTTTGGTCAAGCGAGGTAAAACTACCAGATTTTTCAGCATACGAGCTACCCGGAAGAACAACAGTTGCCAGTTGGGTAATATCTGAAGGGAAGATGTCCTGAACCACCAGCACTTCAACCTTTTCCAGCGCTTTCAACCAGCGACTACTATTTGGAAAGCTCTGTGGATTGGTGGCGGACAGATAGAGGAATCGAACCTTTCCAGCTTCTATTTCTTGCAAAATACCATCAGCGTCAAGACCCCCCTCAGGAAGGGTGCAGTTCCAAGCCTTAGCAAATTTGTCTTTGTTTTCAGCATAGGACTGGAATCCAGGAAGATCCTCCGGATAAACTCCCATATCAAGGACACCCTGAGTATTCCCTTTTTCGTCCAATGGAAATAGACCACCATCAGATCTAAGAGCGCCGCTGAGAATGGCCAGGTTAGCAATTACTGCCGATTTTGAAGTACCAAACCCCGACTTACAAATATCAGCACCAAAGATAACTGCAACCTTATCTGCCTGCCCGATAATATCTGCAGCTTGCTCTATAGATTCTCGGCTGAGGCCAGTTGCAGCAATCACTTTTTCTAGATCAACCGCTGCCAGATCAGCTTTCAGCTCATCCAGATTACTGACCGTACGCTTCAAATCGTCTTCATCGAGAAGGCCACGATCCAATAATAAGCGACCGAGACCATTTGCTAGAGAGATTGCACTTCCCGGCTTGTAGGTCAGTTGACTGTCAGCAAATTGGGTCAGATGAATCTGGCGCATATTAGCAATAACCAACTTACCGCCATTACGTCGAACTGCATCCTGAATTTTCCAATCGACTCCAGGCGCCTCAGCTGTTGGGTCGGCACCAAAAACAAGAACGACATCAGCATTACCGATAGACGTCAAGCTATTGCTGGCACCATGCAAACCGAGCCCCTTGTCGAGAGCACGTAGCGCACGCTGTGCGCCAAAACGAGCCTCAGTATCAATATTATTACTCCCTATTGCAGCCCTAAAAAGTTTCTGAAACAGGTAGTTTTCTTCATTTGTCAGACGTGGAGAACCAAAGCCAGCAATAGCTGCTGCACCACTCTCAGCTTTAACTCTCTCTATATCTGCGACAACCCGCTCAAATGCCTTGTCCCATGAAGCTGGCTGCTGCTCAACAACAGGTTGGATCAGACGATTTTTATTGTTAATGTAACTATAGCCGAAGAAACCACCGACGCAGAGATTACCAGTATTGGTAGTTCCTTCGTCATCGGAAGTTACCCGATAGACTTCATTATCCTTTACATTGAGATCAATCTGACATTGGCTGGGACAGTACGTACAGACTGATGGGACTTTCTTCAGTGCCCAAGGACGCGCCCTGAACTTGAAAGGTTTGGAGATCATCGTTCCGGTCGGACAAACTGAGACGCAGTTCCCGCAGTAAGTACAGTTTTCAACCTTCTTATCGATAAAAGCTCGATCACCCTTATCGTTAACAAACAGAGCATCGGCGCCGATAAGTTCATGGCAAACTTTGACACATTTTTCACAGAGAATGCAGCGATTCGGAACCTGTTGAATCAAAGGCCAGTGGTTGATTGTTTCCGGATTGACATCATCAGCCTTAAATTCCTGACGAACCACACCCAGTTCATAACAGGTATCTTGTAGATCACACTCACCACCGGCATCACATACCGGACAATCAAGGGGATGATTCACCAGAATCAATTCCATAATCTGCTTGCGAGTTCTGGTCAGTTTCTCCGACTGTGTGGTTACGTTGATCCCTTCTTTTACCGGAGTATTGCAGGCAGTCATCGGACGATCAACGCCCTCTATTTCCACCGCGCAAATCCGGCAAGCACCAGTCGTTGATACCTTTTCTAACCAACAGAGGGTTGGAATATGAACATCCACTTGCCGAGCGGCCTCAAGAATTGTGGTGTCCTTGGGGACGCTTACCGACTTACCGTCTATCGTCAGGTTAACCATATTATTATTACCTCGAATGCTGGCTGACTTTGCTCCGGATAATGCTGAACCTATCCAGAATGCAACCTTTGTAATGTTTTTATCTCAAATAGCGATCATCGAAACACGGTAACACCGCAGACAACGCTCAGCTTCCATAATTGCTTCACTGTCAGAGAAACCAAGCTCGACTTCGTTATAATTTCCAGAGCTGGCTCGTTCTTTCCCATGGATTTCATGCTGATCAAAACGCTGAACAGCGTCAAGCCAAGGAACATCCTCATCTTTATCATAAACCCCGAGATTACTCAGGATATCTTCATGGAAATCCTCATCGGTCAGATATGCTTCGCCCTCCTCCAGCCAGCGCTGAATAACTTTAGCAGCACGGTGGGCATTACCAACACAGGCAACAACCGTCAACGGACCAATTTCAGCATCACCAGACGCAAACACACCATCCATATCGGTCAACAGAGTTCGTGATAACGGGTTCCCCATCTCATCATTCAGATCACGATCTGCAGCATTTTTCAAAGGAATGTACTTGGTAACAACGGTGTTCCATCGGGTAATCTTTATACCAGTATCCTCGGTGATAAAAGAGAGGTCAGGGTCCTGACCAATGGCCGGAATCAGAGTGTCACATTCAACAACAAATTCACTTCCCTCAATTGGCTGTGGACGGCGGCGTCCCGAATCATCAGGCTCACCTAATTCCATCTTCAAACATTCAACCCCGGTGACTTGACGCTGATCATTGACAACAATTTTCTTCGGCAATACCAGAAACTCAAACTGGACACCTTCTTCGTCGGCGCCATCAATCTCCCATACATCGGCTGGCATCTCTTTTCGAGTACGGCGATAGAGCAAAATTGAGTCTTCAGCGCCTTCACGCAAGGCGACTCGGACACAGTCAATCGCTGTATTACCACCACCAACAACACAAACTTTCTTCCCCATGCCAGTTGGTTTTCCCATATAGGCTTCGCGCAAAAATTCGATGCCTCCCTCAAGAAAACCACTATATCCCTCTTCCTCACCTTCAACACCCATTGGTTTTGACTTGTGGGCACCTGGTGCAAGAAGAACGGCATCAAATTTTTCTTTAAGCTCCATCAGGCTGACATCTCTGCCAACTTTGGTGTCATAGACAATCTCAACACCCATGGAGCAGATAATATCAATATCACGCTGTAGAATATGACGTGGCATCCGATAAGCCGGGATACCAACAGCAATCATACCACCACCGAAACCCTCCGGTAATGTTTCATAGATAGTGCAGGGATAACCCTCAAGCGCGAGATAATAAGCAGCTGCCAACCCAGCAGGGCCAGCACCGACAATAGCGATGGTTTTATCTTTTTTCGGTTTTGGCTGCATCAGCGGATGATGGTTATGCTTCCACTCGTAGTCAGAAGCCGTTCGCTTGAGAACCATAATATTGATTGGGCTATCGACATTTGCGCGCCGACAAGCCGTCTCACAAGGATGCGGACAAACACGACCACAGATTGCTGGCAATGGCATACTCTCACGGATAATATCGAGAGACTCGTCAAAGCGACGATCCTTAATTGCCTCTATATAAGCAGGGATATCAATATGAGAAGGACATTTATCCTGACAGGGAGCCGTCATTTTAAGCTTATAATCGACAGCCTTTTTCTCTTTGTTCTCGCCCCGGATATAAGCAAGATAATCATCTCTGAAATGTTTGACCGTATCAACAATTGGAATAGCAGACGTCATGCAGAGAGTACACTTGCAGTTCTGCAACAACTCGCCAATATTTTCAATTGTATCCAGATCGCTCTCTTCACCTTTTCCAGAGACAATCCGTGCCAGAGTATCTTGCATCACGCGGGTGCCCTTTTTACCTGGTGAGCACTTAGCGCAGCAATAATCCTCCTGGACATGCTTGGCATATTCTGCTGCCATGGCCACGACATCAACATTGGGGTCATTGAGGATCAGTCCGTCCCACCCCATAAATGCAGAAATCTGCTTTTCACCATCAAAGGTAACCGGCAGTTTCTTCTTGGCAACCTCAACCTCGGTATCGCCACCTTGGCGATTATCGATAACCTGTCTTCCCCAACTGGAAAAAGCAACCTGTGACAAACCGGCCTCCTATGACCTGCTTCGACCCTCCAAAAAGGAAGGTCGAAAAACCCTTTGACGGGTAGAATCACCAGATGTTCTGGCGGTCTTCAGTATTTAGAATCGTATACAGTATGCAGGTAGATACCACAAACAATGAACCGAAATCAAGGCTATTTTTTCTCAGAAAGGGATGAAAAAAAGTGGCAAAGATCAGGAAAATCAATTTGTTAGATTGAAGGATTCTTGCCTACCTTACTGCTTCCATGGAAGTCCTGGCGGCTCATTTTCAATCAGCCAGACTCCCGGTTTCGTCAGCTTTTCCTGAATCAAACGCCACTGCTGTTCCCAACGCCATTTCTTGATTCTACTTGAAGGCAAACGATAATACTCCATAACATAGACAGCATTCGCCCGACCCTCATCTTGAAACATGTCAATGCTCAGAATGCGACTATCAACAACATGCAGATCCTTATCTTCGGTAAACTGCTCCCGAAAAGCATCCCGAGCATCTGGATGCACATATCCAGCTGCATTCTTGTAATCATTCCAACGCATCGACTCACTAAAGCCCCGGCTAATTTTATCTAACCCGGGGCCGACATCAACCGTACCAAGACATGCGCTCAGTAGCGGGCACAGAAGTAATAATGTGAACAGATTACGCATGACACTCCTTAGATTCGATACAGGAAGGGATTTTCCAGAATGCTATCAAGCTTGCCCCTTGACTCCATTTTCTTTCAATTTGGAAATCGTAGCTTTATAATTATCCGTACCGAATACAGCACTTCCTGCCACAAAAACATCGGCTCCGGCAGCAGCAATCTGTTCTATGTTATCAACCTTTACCCCACCATCAACCTCTAACTCAATTGGCAAACCGAGAGTATCAATTCGATGGCGCAGCTCAGAAATCTTCGGCAAACTGCTCTCAATAAATGATTGCCCACCGAATCCAGGATTGACCGTCATCAACAAAACCAGATCCAGCTCTGATAAAATAATATCCAGGACAGAGAGGGATGTCGCCGGATTCAAAGAAACGCCAGCTTTCTTCCCCAGCGACTTAATCAGCTGAACAGTGCGGTGCAGGTGCCTGACGGCTTCTGCATGAACCACAATAATATCAGCACCAGCCTTGGCAAAGTCAGGAATATACTGATCAGGATTTTCGATCATCAAATGGACATCCAACGGCAATTCAGTCACCGGTCGGACGGCATCGACAATCAATGGACCGATGGTAATGTTCGGAACAAAGTGGCCATCCATGACATCAACATGAACATAGTCAGCACCAGCGTGATCGATCGCCTTGATTTCCTCACCCAGACGGGAGAAATCAGCTGAAAGAATAGAGGGGGCTATTTTAATCATTTAATTATAATCTCACAAAAAAGAGAAGCTAACCCCCAACCAAAAGAGGTCTCTACGGTTAATTTTAATTACGCTTTTGCAGCCGTGCAGCAAAAAATGCATCCATGCCGCCATGGCGATGTGGATAGCTGCGCAAAGTTCCTTTATTGGTAAACAGATCAGCCCAATCCGAGGGGACTGATTCACCCAGATTTTCCAATTCAAACTCGGGGTGATCCTCAAGGAAACTGTCAATGATTGCATCGGTTTCAATATGACTGAAAGTACAAACAGAATAGAGCAATTTACCGCCTGGACTAACCAACGGTGCGACACTCTCAAGAATTTGCCGTTGCAGGACTGCCAGCTCCTTAAGATTGACGGGGGACTTATTCCAGCGTCCTTCCGGATTACGTCGCAGCACCCCGAGACCACTGCAAGGAGCATCGAGCAACACCCGATCAAAGCTCTGTACATCAAGAAAATCTGGAGGTTCTGTCAGATCCCACTGCCGAGAACGAATAGAAGAACACCCTAGCCGCTGTGCACCTTGCTCAATTAATTCTACTCGTCGAGGATATTTGTCCAAGGCAATGATATCCGCCTGATTACCAGTCAGTGCTGCCAAATGGGTTGTTTTCCCACCTGGGGCAGCACAAGCATCTAGAATCCGCTGACCAGGGTGAGCATCCAACAAATGAGCCATCAGAATACTCGCTTCATCCTGCACCTGATACCAACCTTCGGCATCTCCCGGTAATGGATTCTCACTCCGCCAATCTACAGTGATTGCTTCTGAGGCAAATGAACAGGGATGAGCTTGATGTTCAGCTGCTGCCAATGCCGTCAGGAAATCTTCACAATTAGTTTTTAAGCTGTTGACTCGTACGGTCAAAGGAGGAGGTGTTGCGAGACTTTCACCCAGAGCCCGCGCCTCAACATTGGGCAGTTGCCGCATAATCTCTTTGGTCAACCAAACCGGTTGGCTGCAGACATGCTGCAAATAAGGTTTAATTTTTTCTGCAGGAGGCCAGGGAATATCAGCTTGTCCGCGATCAAGAGAACGCAACACCCCATTCACCAATCCTGCCGATTCATCAAACTGCAGTTCACGAGCCAACTCTACCGTTGAATTAACCGCCGCATGAGCAGGAATTCGATCCAGCTCAAGTAGTTGATAGGCACCGAGGCGCAACAACCAGAGAACTTCTGGCTGCAGACGATGTAAAGGTCGATTACAAAACTGGGCTAAAACAAAATCAATCCTGCCCAGCAATCGCAGAATCCCGTAAACCAGTTCCGTCACCAAACGGCGATCACGCAAATCCAGCTTGGAACGATCCAGCACCGTATCAAGTACCACATCGGCAAATGCACCAGCATCGACCCGTTGCAGAATTTCGTACGCCGTTCGCCGCGGACTGTCTGTCGGTCGAGAGGACAATTAAATCTGCATCCCTTCAAGGCGCCTGATTCGTTCTTCCATCGGCGGATGGGTAGAGAACAGCTTAGCTAGTTTCTTCCCACTGAGGGGATTGACGATAAACATATGCGCGGTCGCTTCATTGACTTTCTGCATCGGCATACGCTGATTAGCCGATTCCAGCTTACGTAATGCACTAGCAAGAGAGTGCGGGTTTCCACAAAGCTGCGCTCCTTTTTGATCAGCACCATATTCACGGGAGCGGGAAATAGCCATTTGTACCAACATTGCTGCAATCGGCGCCAAAATCATCATTGCGATCATGGCGATGGGATTGTTGTCTTCATCATCACGGCCACCAAAAATCATCGCCCACTGCGCCATATGAGCCAAGAAACTGATCGCTCCAGCAAAAGTAGCGGCAATTGAACCAATCAAAATATCACGATTCTGCACATGAGCCATCTCATGAGCCATAACCCCCTTCAGCTCTTCACGGCTGAGAATCCGGGTGATCCCCTGTGTCGCGGCCACCACGGCATGGCTTGGGTTACGTCCTGTAGCAAAAGCGTTGGGTGTCTCCTGAGGTAGAAGGTAGACCTTTGGCATAATCAGATTATTCTGCTGGCAGAGTTCGCTAACAACATCATAGAGTTCGCCGCTCTGAGTTTCCTGCCCGCGATACATTTTAACAACAACCTTATCGGAAAACCAGTAACTACCAAGATTCATCGCTCCGGCCATAACCAAAGCAAAGAATGCTCCACTCTGACCGCCAAGAGCTCCTCCGGCACCAACCAGAACCAAGGTCAGCAAAGTCATCAACATTACGGTACGTGCTGTATTCATCTTCTGTCCATTCTTCCTTTTCTATTAGAATTCAGTGTTTTCTATTTATGATTGTTGTAGTTGGGTTCCTGCAAATAATGGCTTGCCACTGAGAAAATTCATTGCTGAAAGTCGCTTTTTACCTGGCAGTTGCAACCCATCTATGATCAGAGATCCTTCACCACAAGCAACCACCACCCCCGCCTTATCAGCAGAGAGTATTGTTCCTGGCTCGCCAGAAAGATCTACTGCAACGGTTGTCTCGGCAATTTTAAGCGCCTCTTCATCAAGGTAGGTGTAAGCTCCAGGCCATGGATCAAGGCCTCGCACCTGATTATGTATTTCAACTGCTGACTTTTGCCAGTTGATTAAGCCATCTTCTTTTTTCATCATTGGTGCGTAACAACTCAGCTCGTCGTCTTGCTTTTCTGCAACAAGATTTCCGGAACAAAGCTGCTGGAGAGTTTCCTCTAACGCTTCCCGGCCCAACTGAGCCAGACGATCATGCAGTTGCCCAGCTGTTTCACTCACCCCAATTTCCAGACTGCGCTTAACCAGCATGTCCCCAGTATCAAGACCGACATCCATCAACATGGTTGTCACTCCGGTTTCCGTTTCACCATCAATGATTGCCTTATTGATCGGTGCGGCACCACGATATTTGGGCAGCAGAGAAGCATGGACATTGATACAGTGATATTGCGGAATATCAAGTACCGCTTTGGGTAGAATCTGCCCATAAGCAACGACGATAATCAGATCTGGCCGTAATTCTTCCAGTTCCGCCACCGCCAATGGGTCGCGTAATTTCTGTGGTTGAAAAACGGAAACCTGATGTTCAAGCGCCCGCTGTTTAACTGGAGATGCAGCAAGTTTTTTACCTCGCCCTTTTGGGCGATCCGGCTGAGTATAAACCCCGACCAGATTAACCCCAGCTGCAAGCAACCCATCCAGAGCCCCCAAGGCAAACTCTGGAGTTCCCATAAAAACCGTACGAAGATTCTCAGGCTTCAGCATTTTCAGCTTCCTTTTCCTTCAACATCTTCATATATTTCTTTCTGAAAATTGAACGCTTTAAGGGAGAAAGGCGATCGACAAACAACACCCCCTCAAGATGATCAATCTCATGCTGCATTCCAATCGCCAGCAACCCTCCGGCTTCCCGCTCGTGAAAATTGCCATCAGTATCCTGATAGCGCAGAGTTGCCGTTTCATGGCGTTTTACACTGGCCCAATAACCAGGGACTGAGAGGCAACCTTCTTCTTCCAGAGAATCTCCTTCTCCAGCAATGATTTCGGGATTCACAGCAATCAAAAGATCGTCCGGCTCATCACTTGCCGAGCAATCGAGGATAATTAGCCTCTGCAAAACACCAACCTGCGGTGCTGCCAGACCAACCCCTGGAGCAGCATACATTGTCTCCACCATATCATCGGCCAATTGTTTTAATTCATCATTAAATTCGGTCACTGGTACCGATTTTTGTTTCAACAGAGGTTCCGGATAATGCAAAATTTCTCGTAAAGCCATGTTCTTTCTCCAGCGGTCAATATGACTGCAAGTACGTTAAAAATATAGTTTTTCCTGAAGGATCAATCCCCATTATACCGCTTTGCTAGTTCCACAGTCAACAATCGGGAAACGTAACAAGCAAGGCTGCTATGGGAAGAAGAATAACTTCAATGCAAAGACCAGTACGGTGATGCTGACAACTTTTTTGATCCAATCGTGGCCCTTATCAACTGCTAGTTTCGGCCCGATCATTCCACCGACCGAATTTCCAGCAGCAAGAGCAAAACCAAGATAATAGTTAACCTGTCCGTGGTAAATAAAAACCCCAAGAGCAATAAATGTATAGGCAAAGATAACAAATACCTTAATAGCATTGATTCGTACCAGATCAAGCCCATGAATCAACAGTGCCGTAATCACTATAAACCCGACACCTGCCTGCACAAAGCCACCATAGACACCAACACCGAAAAAAGAGATCACAATCAAAGTTTTTCGCCACAAACCAAACTGTACATCTTCTTGCCGAAATCGCTTCATCGGATCAACAGCAGTAAATATCAACACCCCGACCATAATTATCGCCAGTACTCGTTTGAATACCTGATCATCAAGATTGATTGCTAGATTGGCTCCAACCCAGCTACCCATCAGTGCAGAAGGGGTGCAAAGCAGCGCAAGCTGTAACGGCAGCATCCCACGCTTACTGAATCCGCGAATGGCAAAAATATTCTGGCAGAAAATTGCAATCCGATTGGTGCCGTTAGCAACTGATCCCGACAAACCCATAAAAATCAGCAGCGGCAAGGTAAGCAGAGAGCCACCACCTGCCAATGTATTGAGAATACCAGCCACCACGCCAACAACAAATAGTAACGGTAGCTGCCAGAAATATGCATCCATCAATCAATGTCTCCAATTAATGTTTGAATAACCGTCCCTGCCATAGTTAAACCAAATAGCGGGGGAAGATAAGAGGAACTGCCAAGAACCGGTTTACGTTCATCGGCATCGGCTCCAGTTAAAGGACGAAACTCTTCGGTGGAATACACCACTTTGATGCCCCGATCAATACCTTGTCTACGTAATTCTTTACGAATTGTTCGCGCCAGCCGACACTTTTTTGTCGCAGAGATATCGGCAACCTCTATTTTAGTCGGATCAAGCTTATTCGCCGCCCCCATAGAAGAGATAATCGGCAAACTACGCTCATGACAACTCTGGAGCAAATGTAACTTGTCAGTAATGTTATCGATACAGTCAAACACGTAATCAAATCCGTGCATAAGCAGCTCCTCACAGGTCTCGGCTCGGTAAGCCTGGTTCTGCACAACAACTTCGACTTGTGGATTGATCGCCCGACAGCGCTCAGCCATCACCATAACTTTTGCTTGACCAACTGTTTCTTCCAGAGCATGAATCTGCCGATTAATATTGGTGACACAGACTGTATCAAAATCAACCAAAGTCAGCTTACCAATCCCGCCACGCACCAGAGCTTCAACAGCATAGCCACCAACTCCACCAATACCGAAAATGGCAACAGAGGAATTCTGCAAACGTTCCAAACCAGCGAAACCAGTCAACAGCTGAATACGATTGAAACGATCATTTTCCATAATACTCGTTCAACACAAAAGTGAGTACTCTAGAGACATGTACTCGTTACGTGTCCCCGAAATACGGTTTAGAAACAGACACTACCTAAAAACCAAGCACCTGCCGGGCATTCTCTATCGTTGCCCGGGCAACCTCATCCAACGAGAGTCCCCGCAATTCAGTAATTTTTTCGGCTACCTGCACCAAAGTTTCCGGTTTCTCTGCCATATCGGGCAAGTCGGTTTCCAAAACAAGTGCTGACAAGGGTAATGACTTCACAGCATCAGGCAGCTTACGAGCATTTTTGCGCAACAGAATCGGGCCAACACCAATCTTGAACCCCAGACCGACAAGCTCCTGTGCTACCTGAATGTTGGCAGAAAAACCATGCCAGATTCCACCGATTCGTTTACCAATTGCCAGCTCCCGCAAGATATCGAGCACTCGCCCGGTCGTCTTTTGACTATGCAGCAACACCGGCAGTCCGGTATCGAGAGCAATCTGCAACTGTGCACGAAAAACAATTTCCTGCTTCTCTAATGTGGGCTCAACCGTACTATCCAAACCAACTTCACCCACTGCTACAACTTTCGGCTGCACTGCCAATTCTCGCAGGTGACTTTCTGCCTCCGGCGTCCACTGGTCGGCATAGGCCGGATGCAATCCCGGCGCAAGATACACATTTTCAGTATTTTTAGCCAGAGCAAGCATTCCAGCCCAACCGCTGACTCGCACCCCCGGCACGATAAATCCATCAATCCCACATTGCTGCGCTCCCGGAAGAAGATCCAATCCCTGACCATTCAGCTCAGGAGCATCAAGATGGATATGAGTATCAATCAGTGAAATCATCGAGGCATGGTAACAAAAGCGGGGGAGAAGAGATAGGGAAAGTGGAATATCAACGTTTGGATTTTTCCCCGTGTGACACGACCAAAACTACAGGAGGTATCACACGGGAGTCGGAACTGAATCGATGCAGAGATTAACTATCCAGCAAATTAATCAATCCGCGTCGCTTCAAACCACCTTTGAGCATGGACTGAACTTTATCTTCCAATCCATCAAGAGTGATTTCATCTACCATTGCAGCTAAATTATCCAGCTTCCACTCAGCAGCCAACCGCTGCCAAACCTGTATTCTGCGATCCATTGGACATTCGGCGGAATCAATACCCACTAACCGCACTCCACGTAGAATAAACGGGAAAACACTCACAGACAGATCGATTGATCCTACCAGTCCACAACAGGTGACAACACCATCGTATTGTGCCGACTTGATCGCCGCGGCTAGCATATCGCCACCAACACAGTCGACCACCCCAGCCCAGGTGGGTTTCAACATGGGTCTTTCATTTCCTTTCAACAACGTTTCACGGTCAATCACGCGCTCGGCACCCAGGCTCTCAAGGTAAGCTGTTTCTTGCAGCTTTCCTGTCACTGCAGTCACCTTAAAGCCGACCTTTGCCAGCATGGCAACAGCAAGGCTTCCGACCCCGCCAGTCGCACCAGTGACCAACACTGATCCTTTTTCAGGGGTGATGCCGTTTCCCACCAGTTCCCGCACCGACAAGGCCGCTGTCAAACCAGCTGTTCCGAGCATCATGCTCTCTTTTAGACTTAACCCTTCTGGCAACTTTAGTGCCCACTTGCTTGGCACCCGGATCATCTGACCGAACCCGCCATCGGTCTCCATACCCAAATCGTAACTGGTGACAATTACTTTATCACCAGGCTGAAACGTCCCATCAGTACAAGAAACGACTTCGCCAGCAGAGTCGATTCCCGGAGTGTGGGGAAAGTTCCTCGTCACACCTGGATTTCCAACTGAAGAGAGGGCATCTTTAAAGTTAAGAGAAGAGTAATGAACCTTAACGACCAGTTCTCCCTCTGGCAGGTCATCGAGAGAACGGGTGACTACCGAACGGGTAAAAACCTTTTTTTCTGGCTGTTCCACCAGTAGAGCTTTGAATTTTGTCGACATATAGGTCTCCTTTAAGGGAAAGATTGACTTTCATCATATATGGCAATAAAACTATCTAGTATAGTTCTTAAAAACAAGTACCTACTTTTTTGTACTGTAGTATCAAAAAAGATACTAATAGATAAGGAAAGCATTTAATGAGTGAAATTGAGAATTACCGCTGCACTGTTTCAGTGACATTGAGCATCATCGGTGGCAAATGGAAATCGTTGATCCTTTGGCAACTGAGCTTTAAGACCTTGCGCTTCAGTCAACTGCAACGCCGTCTGGCCAAAGTAACTCAGAAAATGCTCACTCAACAATTACGAGAGCTAGAACGTGATGGGCTGATTAATCGCAAAGTTTATGCTGAAGTTCCACCTCGCGTTGAATATTCTTTGACCCCCTTGGGAAAAAGTGTCGTCCCAATTCTACAGTTGATGTACCAGTGGGGAGAAGACTATCTCGTCACGACAGAACAGGTGGTTACAGACAATTGTTCACCGACTCAAATTTCATCTAGAACATAGGTGTGCACCAGAATCCATTAACAACAGCCTGGTCTCTATCAATCAGGAATCAAAATTTAATTCCGAATCCTGCCAGTCTCAAATCACCCAAAGCTTCTTGAACCAAAGAGAAAATTACCTCTTGATAGAAATACCAATGTTGCTGACACTTCCATTCTAGTTGATTCTTCATGTCAACAAAGTCGACCAGAATACAATCAGCAACGAGAAGCGAAACGATTAGAGCCTCCCAGGTTGAGACAATATCTACATATTCCCATAATATAAATTACCCGATAAGATAAAAACCTTATTGCACTCCTGCTTCAAGCTGCTATTCTTGGATTGTAAAAAATCAAAAAAAATTGGAGCAAAAAAGACTTACAAGTTCAATCTAGACAATCATCAATATCAAATGGCGGAAAAACCTTTAATGATCCATTTACAGTTTTTATATGCAATATTTTTCGACGTAACTGTTTCCGTAAAAGCCAACAAGCTTTTTATCTTGAAAGGATGCCACAAATGAGAATAACAAAGATCTCTCTTCTGATGATTAGCTTGCTAATTTCTTTTTTCATTGGAGCGTCAACGCAATATAGCTCTGCTATGGTGAAGAAGAGCTACCAATACGGAAACATCATAATGCAAAACAACGCATCCGAAAATGGGAGTGGAACTGTTGTTTTCCGGCATTGGACGCACCGCGGTAAATATACCTGCCGGTTATGCCATGTTGATCTTGAATTTGCTCAGGTTGCGGGTGAAAGCGAAATCACAGAAGACGATAATCAGTCTGGGCGCTACTGTGGAACCTGCCATAACGGGAAAGGAGCGTTTTCGATTAAACTCTGCACAAGTTGCCATGCCAAAGACACCGCACAACTAAAGCAGACGCTGAAAAAAGACAAAAAAGCATTCTACACATTCCAAAAAACTATGCCACGCGCGATGTATGGCAATAAAATTGATTGGATGCAGGCAGAACAGGAAGGCTTGATCAAGCCGAAAGACAAGCTCCCTGGAATTTCCCTAGCACAAAAAAACTTTGTCACCAATCAACGCAACGAACCGTTAGAGCCTAAACTGTCCGGCTTGCCTGGGATTATCTTCTCACATAGCAAGCATGTTGCCTGGAATGGCTGTGGCATGTGCCATCCAGAACCTTTTAAACTGGAAAACGGTGCTACAGATATCAGCATGCAACAAATTATTGATGGGAACCTCTGTGGTCGATGCCACGGAACAGTTGCATTCCAAGTCAACGATTGTGCTCTTTGTCACTCAGAACCGGTCAGTTTATAACATGCACAATGATAAAATAAGCCTTTGTTGGAAGTGGATATTCGCTGGAATTATTTTTACATTTCTTGCGGGCTGTACCATTTATGCAGTGACCGATTTTACCAGAGACACCGCACCATTACAGGGCAATCAAATTATAAAAAAAACTTACAGCAAAGCGCCACTGAGCAGAAGAGAACTAGGCAGATTAATTGAACTAACCGTATATAACGGGAAGCCGGAATATTATGGTGACATGGTTTTGGATCGACAGTCAAAAAAGCACAAGTGCAAACCAGTGATTTTTTCACACCGAGCCCACAGGCAACACTTTACCTGTAACGTATGTCATACCCAGCTGGAATTCAGTCTATCAAAAGGACAGACAGATATTACTCGCGAAGATTATCTTGATGGTCGTTATTGTGGGGCATGCCATAACGGAAAAGTTGCTTTTTCAACGGAATTTGCATGCGACGTTTGCCATCGAAAAGTCAATCCAAGTAAGTTCAACTACCCAGCATATAAAGAAACCGCAAACCTTCCAACAACAAAATATGGAGATCAAACTGATTGGGTTACTGCTATCGAACAAGGATTAATTCAACCTAAAACCTTTCTGCCAGAGGAGTATATGCTTCCCAGCATGCCTCTACCCGAACATCTTCAACAGCCTCTCAACTGGACAACTGCCGCTCCAAGAATTATCGTCCATTTTCCACACCGTAAACATATGCTATGGCTTGATTGTTCAAACTGTCATCCTGACCTATTTTCTATCAAACAGACCGGTACAGTTGCATTTGACAAGGAGTCAAATCTTTATGGTCAATTTTGTGGAGCTTGTCATATGACAGTTGCATTCCCGATGAATGGCTGCAATCGTTGTCATCCTCACGTAAAAAACTATACGGGGAAAAAAATCTAGACTGTCGAACCGCCTTCAGCTCTGCCCCATAGACATTCTGGTTGGGCTCAAACCAATCATCATAAGTATCACTACATCTTTCAAAGACATCAATTTTCGGCATACAAAAAACATTCAATTATAGATAACTGGTCAAAAAATCGGGATATAGACACAATAGACCATGATCATACCCCGATTTATTTAAGAGATATTTAAATTTCAGCTACTTCTTATCTCCACCAAGCAAGCTACCAACATCTTTGAACAAATCTCCAGCCTTTTCATCCACAACTTTATCGACCTCTGGCGGAAGGGCAACAGGAACCTGTTCCTTCACTTTTGTCTGCAACTCTTCCACCTTTTTCTCCATCTGAACTTTAGCTTGCCCAATAACCTCAGTTTTGATGTCATCGAGCCCACCAAGTTCACCAGAAAGAAGTTTTGCCAACGCCGGAGAAAGCTGCCCTGAGCTATTCTTTACTGCACTCAGCACAGCTTGTACCACCTTCTGCACTAGCTCTGGCATCGACAAACCATTTTCTTCGGCGCCCAGATTACGCAATTCAATCTTTGGCAAAACCAGATTGACCTTTGATGCTTGCCCAAGAAAATCAAGACTTGCATCAACTTGCACATCCTCTAAAACGAAATACTCAACAATAAATTTTTTACCCTTCTGGGTTGCAGGCTGAGGTGCAGGCGTTCCTTTTTTACCACCCATGCTCTTAGCACGAGCTAGAATCGGCTCCACATTATTCTTCTTGCCACTCTGTTCCACATTGATGCGAATATTGCTCAGCTGAACCCGTGGAATATTAACCGTATCCGTCATCAGCGAAGCCAAAGAAATAGCTACATGCCCTTGTCCAAGCCCCATAAAACCCTGTGATTTAAACCCCGGTGGGTTAGCTATCTGCAATCCCTTCAGCGAAGCTTCGCCACCTAAAAGTGAAATATGGACATCTTCAAGATTGGTCGGCACCCCCAACGCCATCTCACCACCTTGTTCAATGCCCTTTTTAGCAATAGAATCAACGTAGAAAAATGCCCCAGCAACAACGATAACGACAACAATCAGTAGAGCGATAAACAATTTAAATAATACTTTCATTTTTCCTCCCTCTCGTATTTGGAATTCAGGAAAAGTATAGCACCAATAAACATACCCGCAAAAGTTACAGATAGAAATAATCCTTATCCAAGCGTTTATTGACTTGCAAACAAAATGACAATAAGGTTCTGACACTACTTAAAATCATTCAGATCTGAGGATAAACATGAATATCCACTATCTACAACATGTCCCTTTTGAGGGACTTGGCAGTATGAAGTCACTATTAGAAACTGGCGGACACCAACTATCCAGCACTCATCTCTACAAAGGCCAGCCGCTGCCTGCTGTTGAAAAAATTGATTGGTTAATTGTCATGGGTGGGCCAATGGGAATTCAAGATGAAGCGGAATATCCTTGGTTGAGACAAGAAAAAGAGTTTATTCAGCTGGCTATCGCTTCAGGCAAAACAGTTCTGGGGATCTGTCTTGGGGCGCAGCTCATCGCTGCTGCCTTGGGTGCAAAAGTTTACAGGAATAGACATCGGGAGATTGGCTGGTTCAGCATCGACCGCAGTCCAGAAACAGATACAACGATTCTCTCTGCTGCAATCCCTGAACAAGCTGAGGTCTTCCACTGGCATGGTGACACCTTTGACCTTCCTGCCGGGACAAAACTGCTGGCATCTAGCAGTGCTTGCCGATATCAGGGATTTATTCTGGACAACCGGGTCGTAGGATTACAATTCCACCTAGAAACCACCCCGGAGTCGGCACAAACTTTGATTCACCATTGTCGTGATGAGCTGGATGACTCTCGCTATGTTCAATCTGAAAAAGAGATGCTTTCTGATCCCACAAAATTTTCCCTGATCAATAAAATCATGGCAAATATTCTAGTCTGTCTCGAAAAACAAACTCTTAAATCTATTGAATAACCAATGAGAAAACTTGCCAATCTCTTTCTGATTCTCTTTCTCGTATCGGCAACACTTGGGATTGCCAACGAGTTTCTGCTTATTTTTCTCAATTTGCAGATTCTCTCAGGAACAGAGAAGCTGATCTGGCTGACTTGTATTCTTATCGGAAGCCTCGCCTACCTTGGTCTTGGTTTCAATAAACACCTACCAAAAGTCATTCTGATTCCGTTATTCATTTGGCTATTCTGGAGACTGCTTCATTGCTGGCCCCTGGAAAATTTTATTGGAAAATATTTCCAGCTGTATGCATCTTGTGGGCAACTACTACTTGGTATAGCGATCCTGAAACTAAACCGGCACAGAAACCATAAGAGTCTATTACTGATCCGTAGTCAGTTTGTCGGGCCAGCATTCAGCGGGCGTAACCTGTTCCATTTTTCTCTGATTAGTATTCCACTATTACCAATCGTATTCATGCTGATCAGCTACTCTTTTACTGATAACCTGATTGAGACAAATACCGCCGGATTCGTTCAGTTAAAACCCAATGGATTGTACATGACAGAGCGAATTTACCAGCAGGGTGACAAGCAGATCAGACTGGCAGGAATGATCCATCTTGGCCAAAAAGATTTCTACGCTGATCTGGCGGGTTCCATTATTGGTGCGCGAACCCTTATTCTCGCAGAAGGAGTCAGTGATGAGGACGGTTTACTGACAGAACGGTTTGGTTATGGAAAAATTGCCGACCTGTTGGGTCTCACATCACAAGAAAAGGTTCACTTTCAAGGGCGGCTAATCAAGGCAATCGAGCTTGATCAGTCAGACACAAAGGAACTGCTCGGCCCAGATATTTTACGTGCAGATATAGACTTAAGGCAGTTTGATCCACATACACGAGAGGTTCTCAATGCTCTGGCAAAATATGTCTTAAATTCAGAGTCTTTGGCCGCTGGCTACTTTGCATTCAACAGTTGGGCTCAGGAACATATCACCCCTGACTCCAATAGAATCATCATGAGTGATCTGATTCACAAACGAAATCAATCAGTCCTAGGCTATCTGCAAAAAGCATTGAATAAATACGATACGATCGTTATCCCCTGGGGCGCTCTACATATGAAGGACATTGAAAAAGCTGTGCTAGCAGAAGGATTTGCCCTAACAGAAAGTCGTGAAAGACTGAGTATCGATTTTGTACTGCTTCCTTATGGGAAGTTGTGGGATCATTTGACCAGAGCAGAAAAGTAACAGCAATAAAATTGGCAACTACATTCATATTTGTCTCCCCCGATTTTACAGAAACAAACAAAAAGCAACCTTTATTCATCCACGTCCAATAAACCCTTCTATTGCAGCAGATAAAAGTGTAGGATCCTATTCAAATAAACTAATGAGAATCAAAATATAGATATTATGCAATGAAATTAATGGCTTCAATGTATACATTACTTAATTCACAGCGGTGGTTACAACTCAAAAAATCTCTGCTGAAAGACATCCCGGCAAGCCACGATATTGAATTAGTCAGAAGAATCCTTCTTTTGTATGGCATATCGAGCCTTGGTGCATTTGTTCTTACCTTACTAGGGAGTCTTGCCATTTATCAGGGGGCATTCCTTTTAGCTGCCCTTGATTTGTCTACTGCCACAATACTCGTCTCTCTCTTGATTCTGATGAAATTTAAAGGTTTTCACATGGTCTATATTCACATTGGGATCATGGTCATGATTATCCTTTACACATATCTTTTTGTTTCTGGCGGAGTAAGCGGTACCGCTTTTATGTGGCTATATACGTTCCCACTATTTTCTCACTTTTTACTTGGTTCACGCCATGGGATTATAGCGTCTTTTATACTATTTACCCCTACAGTTGTTTTTCTCGTTATTGATATTTCTTCTCCCAGTATCAATCAATATGATGTCGATTTTGCCTTGCGTTTTGCCCCTTCGTATCTGACCGTCGTTTTTTTGCCTATATGTATGAAAGAAGCCGTTCCAGCAGTTATGAGGCTTGGAAAAATATACAGAGCAGCCTGGAGAATCTCGTTTCCGAACGAACTGAAACGTTAAACATTGAAATTGATAAACGTAAAAGAAGAGAAGAAGAACTGCATGGTAGTGAACAACGTCTTTCATTAGCGTTAAAAGGTGCAAAGTGTGGGCTGTGGGATTGGGATATCAAGAGAAATACGATCCATTTTGATGATAATTATTATCTGATTTCCAGCTATCAACCCGATGACTTTCCTCAAACTTATGAAGAATGGGAAAATCGTTTACACTCGGATGACATTGATTCAGCAAAAGAGGCTCTCCAATCCTATCTCAAGGGAAAAACCCAAGTGTTCTCCATGGAGTTTCGCTTCAAGAGAAAAGATAATACCTGGATATGGATTCTTGGACAGGGAAAAATTATAGAGTGGTCAGACGATGGTCAAGCCATTCGTCTGAGTGGGTTACATATTGATATTAACGATCGTAAGCAGGCTGAACTTGAACAGCTAATTTTGGAAAAACAGCTGCAACAAAAACACAAAATAGAAGCGATTGGCACAATGGCGGGAGGAATTGCTCACAACTTCAACAACCTTCTGGCTATTATTCTTGGTAGCTTGGAGATGGCTCAGCGAAAGATTCATGAACCGGATAAGCTCAGGCAGTATCTTAAAAATGCTAACACAGCTACGTTACGTTCGCGTGACCTCGTTATGCAGATCATGATCTACAGCCGAAAGGGGTTGCAGACTCTGGCTCCGACTCAGCTCCATTCGGTTGTTGAAAAAACTCTGGCTTTGTTACACCCGACGACACCTGAAACGGTTGAACTAAGTTATCAAATTCTCCCGGAAAGTAAAAATATTTACTGCCAGGCAGATTCAAGTCGTATTCAGGAGGCTCTGTTCAATCTCTACAGCAATGCCGTAGATGCGATGGACAAAAAAGGTACTATCAGTATTTATCTCGACCAGGTTGAACTTTCACAGGAGGAGATCCCAAAAGAGTATCATTGTTCAGCTGGAACCTATGCCCATCTCACAGTTCAGGATACTGGCTGCGGCATGTACCAAGAGACAATTGACAAAATTTTCGACCCTTTCTTTACAACGAAAGAGGTCAATAACGGAACAGGGATGGGTCTTTCTACCGTGCAGGGGATTATGGATCAGCTGAGTGGACTGATCAATGTCCAAAGCACTCCTGGCCAGGGCAGTAGGTTTGAGTTGTACTTCCCCGTGACACCAAGAGAAAAGGACGACCCCCCCGACAAAGATCAAAGTCTTTCGACGAAGATATGACCACCCAATTCGGTCGTCTGGAAGCTCTGGAATAGATAAAGTTCCTACCTTGCAGCAGCGCTCATTCCTGCCAAGTAACCTGTCGACCAACAAACCTGCAAGTTATATCCCCCGGTCGGCCCGTCAAGATCGAGCATTTCACCCGCGAAATAGAGGTTTGAAACTTTCTTTGAACGCATCGTTCGCATATCAATATCTTTCAGAGAAACGCCCCCTGAAGTTACAATTGCTTTTTTAAAACCCTCAACCCCAGAGACCCTCAGCTCCATTTTTTTAAACTGTAATAACAGCTTGGTTCGTTCCGCTTTAGTAATCGAGTGACATTTTTTATCGGGATCGATTTCAGATAAGCGGATAAATAATGGAATCATATCTTTCGGTAATAGATTCGCCAAAGACTTACGAAAGGCTTTATTGCTGTAAGTGGCCAGTTCGCGCTGTAAGCGTTTGTCAAATAGCTCAACAGCTACTGCCGGTTTCAGATCGAGAATCAGCTCTACGGCTCCCCGCTTTAATGCGTCACGAATCTCCGCACTCATATCGAGAATAATCGGTCCACCAATGCCGCCGTGGGTGAAGAAAGCCTCACCAAACCGATCAGTTATACTTTTTCCTGCTTGCTGAACGGTAATATGAACATTTTTCAGGTTAAAATCACTGAGCTCACGAGTCCAGTCCTCAGCTAACAGAACCGGAATTAAAGCTGGTTCTGGAGAAAAAAGAGAGTGGGCTGTCTGCTCAGCCCAGCGATAGCCATCTCCAGTACAGCCGGTTTCAGGATAAGATAACCCCCCTGTCGCAATAATAAATTGATCTGCTGAAAACTCACCAACAGAGGTTTCCACTGAAGACATGCATCCCTCTTCAGTGCGCAGCTTTCGCACCGTGCATGCAGTCAGCAATTCAACTCCAGATTCCTTGATGAAATGATCAAGAACCTTCTGCACATCGCTGGCTTTCCCTTTTTCTGGAAAAACTCGCCCCCCTCGTTCAATCTTTAGCGGCAAACCACGCTGCTCAAAAAAACTGACCGTATCGGGCACACCAAAAGCATAAAGTGCGGTCAGTAGAGCCTTGCCATTACGGCCAAAAACTTCACTGAACCGGCGCGGATCTTCTTCAGAGTTAGTGACGTTACAACGGCCTTTACCAGTAATGAGAAGTTTAGCCCCGCAACGCCGATTTTTTTCCAGCAACAGAACAGAGGCGCCTTGTTGTGCAGCAAAACCTGCGGCAAAGATCCCCGCTGGGCCTCCACCAATAACAATGACATCATATTTCTTCATAATTTGACTCAACTGACAATTCTCGCTGAAGGATAGAAAATCGATAATTTATCGTGTCTTTACATTGCTCTGTATGGATAAGCTGAAATTCCCGTAGCGATAATTCGGGGAAAAAAACATCCCCTTCTATTTCATCCTCCAACTCTGTTAGATAAATACGTTCGACCAAAGAAAAGGCCTGACGGTATATTTCAGCACCGCCACAGATAAACAGATCCGTAGCAGAATCGGCAAGCAGAAGCCCCAATTTAATATCAGAAGACACGTCACAACCCGCAGCCGAATATTCAGGGTCTCGGCTCAGAACAATTGTCCGTCGCCCCGGCAACGGCTGCCCGATCGATTCAAAAGTACGTCGCCCCATCAGCAGAGTATGCCCCATGGTTAATTGCTTGAATCGTAGCAAATCACTTGAGAGTTCCCAAGGGAGCTGACCATTTTTACCAATCACTCGATTTTTCGCCATAGCGACAATGATAGAGATCAACAACAGTTCACCTCAGCATCAGAAGGATCACCCTTCATGCGGCGCACCAGGTAGCGATCAAAAAATGATTGGGGCAAAGCCCTGATCAGTCGAGCCAATAAAAATACCACCAGCAATGAAAACAACAAACGCCCCCAGAAGATCCCAGAAACATGAGCACCGAGAACCATCAACAGTAAGGTATCTTCAAAAATACTGTGGCAAAGCCCCATCAGCGCGACCGAAGAAAAAATATCCCGCTGACTCAACCGGCCAGATTGCGCTTCCCGGATGATCAACCCACCCCCATAGCTAAGACCAAGGGTCATGCCGATAATGGTGATTGGAGCCGCTTCGCGTCCCATCCCGAGCAGCGCTAAGACGGGTTCCAGAAGACGCGTCATCAGATCGCTGATTCCCAACGTTTTCAAAACCCGCAAGAATGTCATCAAACCCAGAATAATCAGAAAAATAGTCAACATGGTTCGCACTTCTGCAAACATCCAGGCGCTCCAAGTAGGTTCCACTTTTGCGGGGTTCCATAGAGCGTGATTTGCCTGTTGCAAGGTACCACTGAACTGATAACTGATATGGAGAAGCCAACCAAACAGCAAAGCTCCACCAATCCGGATGAAAGCCATCGCCCGAAATCGAGTGCCTGCTTTCTGGGCAATCCGTAACTCAACCGGCAAACCATGAGCGATGAGAATCATGCTACCAAGCACCGTTACTTGTGCAACGGTCAGATCCAATCCGGGGGCAACAGAAGCAAACACCACCATCCCACCATAAATACTGGTCACCATCGCCGTCGCCCAGACCAATCCAAGTTGACCGGGAAGCCCAACAAGCTCCATCACCGGCCCAAGTAGCAACCCAAGCTGATCAACCATCCCCCACTGCTGAAGAAATCGAGTCGCAATACTGATCGGTATAATAATCTTGAACAATTCTCCACTGGTGCGCACGGCATCGAGAAATAGTTCAATAATAGTTTTCTTCAATCGAGTAGAATAGCTGTTAGAGGGCTTTTTGGTCATTCATCAACTCTTGATTGCTTCACCGTCATCTCGCTGATCACCAGCTTAAACACTGCCGTCGCCTGAATCATTTTATCCGGATAACTAAATTCAGCGTCACTGTATTGCGCCATGAACAGGTCAAGTCCCTTCCGCTTTTCTTCCGGATTTTCCAGTAGAGATATCTGACCATGACCAACCACCGACTGAAACCGCACACTCCAACTACAAGCGTTTTCACCTTTAATCAAGCCCAGATCAAGAGCTACGGTAAACGCCGCTTGAGCATTTTTTTTGATCAGATCAATTTTACGTCCTTCCGTCGCTGCATGAAAATAGAGATTTCCATCATGATAGCCATAATTCAAGGTCACAAGATAAGGAATTGGCTCTGCAGAAAAAGCCAGTTGGCAGGTTTTTCCGGCACGGAAAATTTTTTCAATTGCAGCTTGTTCTGTCACTGCTTTATCGCTACGACGCATAAATAAAGTCTCCAATAATCAGTAGAAGGAATAAAAATAGGAATAGGGACGGCAGTCAGTTCACTTCTTTAAGACAAACAAATCTTTCCTCTTTTACCGTTGTTCTGTCATTGTTTTGGATGTACCGTAGCAGGGTTCGTCATTGACGAGGTTCTGCCGATACCGCCCGACAGAAAACAAATCCACTTATTGATTGGCTCTTGCAAAACAATTTAATGGTAGCCCGTATCCTGATCATAAGAATAATATGCAGGATAGATTCCGTCAATCTTGAGATAGGCAGGAACTAAGAAAATCGTTTTTAGTCTAATACTGATATCGAACGAAAAATTTGTTTTCTTTTTAAGCTGAACAGTTCGGTGGTTCACAATCCAGTGCGTCACCGTTGGTTATCATTAAGAAGTCATTCATTAGCAATGTCTCTATTCTCAAAGTAGGCATTGAATCAACAATAGAGTATGAAAAAACAAAGCAATAATTGAGAAATTTGGCCGCTATCCCCATAGAAGCAAGATATTGGATCGAGTGACTACTCCTGAAGAAGATGAGTTTTTACGTCTTTCCAGCTCTAGTTTTTAAAAACATAAAAAGGAACTTAAGATCACATGGAAACTGTCAATGTACCTAATGCTCCAAATGCCATTGGCCCATATTGCCACGCAATGAAAGTTGGAAATATAATGTTCTGCTCAGGCCAAACCCCTCTTGATCCAGAGACTATGAAACTGGTCGGAACGAACATTGAAGAGCAGACCCAAAGAGTCTTGGAAAATTTATCCATCGTTTTGGCAAACGAAAACTTGACCCTAAAAAACATTGCTAAAACTACCGTTTACCTGAAAGAAATGGATGATTTTCAAGGTATGAATAGAGTCTACGAAGAAATGTTCCAAGGCCATAAACCAAGCCGTACAACCATTTCCGTCAAACAAAACCCATTAGATGCGTTAATCGAAATAGAATGTGTCGTCGAACTGCAATCATAAGATGCTAAACAAGTTAATCAATTAAAAAGTTGCAGTGGAATACTGTGGTAAAGCCGATTTCAATCAGGCCCGATTTACAGCACTAGTTACTTACTAGCCTGCTGATGATATGGCAACGTGGAAAGAGCAAGAACAGAATTTATACCAATAGCCTAATTTTGATCCTTTAGACAAAGAGAAAGAAAGTTGTATGGTTGATCAAGCTTTTCAGGATTATTACCCAGATGATTTTAGTCATTGTTACGGGTGTGGCAAGAACAACGAGCATGGTTATCATTTAAAAAGCTATTGGGATGGCAATACCACCGTTGCACGTTTTACTCCTGAAAGCTTCCATACCGGGGGTATGCCAGGCAAGGCCTATGGCGGTCTGGTTGCGTCATTGCTTGATTGTCATGGGACGGCTTCTGCTGCAGCCGCGGCATTTAAAGCAGAAGGTCGTGAAATGGGTATTGAGCCACATCTGAGATTTGTAACAGCCTCACTTAAAGTAGATTTTCTGCGACCAACTCCAATAGATGTCGAACTAGAAATTAGGGGTGAGATCATTGAAGTTAAACCACGCAAAGTCACTATTGATTTATCTCTGAGTTCCAGCGGTGAAGTCTACGCTACGGGTCATATGATCGCCGTGAAACTGTCTGATAATGCTGCAATATAAGGCCAACCCTCTTCTTGTCTGTCGAATAATTTTCCCTGCAGAGTGTCGAGTGACGTGGTCACTTAAATAGTAACGTTCACTATAGCTAAAGAAAACAACCAGGAGTAGCTATGGCATTTGAAATAAAAGTGGAGCAGATTAAACCTAAAGTTCTGGCTATTGGTGCCAGTCCTCGAAAGGGTGGAAATTCTGACCTTCTTATCAAACATTTTTTGGCCGGGGTTAAAAATATCGGGCTAGAAACAGAAGAAATTCAATTGCGAGATTGTCAAATTAGCCCTTGTGTTGGATGTGAACTTTGTCGTCAAACGGGCGGATGTTCCCGCTTTAATGACGATATGGCTGATATCTACAAAAAGATTATCGAATCTCGTGGACTTTTTGCCGTTTCCCCTGTCCACAATTACAACCTCACAGCGTGGATGAAAGGCTTTATTGACAGACTCTATTGTTTTTATGATTTTGCTGAACCTCGGCCAGGACATTGGAGCAGTAGGCTTGCAAATCAAAGCCGAAAAGTGGTGGTCGCAGCCATATGCGAACAATTAGACAAGAAAGACATGGGATTCACTCTGGAAGCAATGCAGCTGCCATTTGAGGCATTAGGCTATGAAATCATGAGGAAATTTCCCGTTTTAGGTGTTTTTGAAAAAGGTAAAGTTGCCGAGCGACCAGAAATAATCCATGCTGCTGAAATGTATGGCAAAGAATTAGCTATAGAAGTTAAGTAATGCGTAAAGCTTGAAAGGAAGCACCGTGACTAACTGGAATCAAGATCATTATTTAAAAGCCTGGAATTTTGCCTCGAACATTCATAACGGACAAAAAATCCCCGGGAGTGAGATCCCTTATATAAATCATATCGGACTTGTTGCTATGGAGGCTGCGGCAGCGATCTCCAACGAGAATATAAACAACCCTGATGTCCTTATTGTATGTGCGTTGCTACATGATGCGATTGAGGATACTCCAACCACATATGAAGAATTAAAAAAAATATTTGGATTGGAGATTGCGAACGGGGTTTTGTCGCTGACAAAGAATAAAGAACTTGCGTCCAAAGCAGAGCAAATGCAAGACAGTATCAATCGGATAAGAAATCAATCCAGAGAAGTGTGGATGGTAAAACTGTGTGATCGAATCACCAACTTACAGCCTCCACCCGTCCACTGGGATAAAAAGAAGATAGCCAATTATCAAAATGAAGCTCGCTTTATCCTTGAGCAACTGGGTCAAGCAAGTCCATTTTTAGCAGAGCGATTGAAAGCTAAAATTAACAATTATAACCGTTACTTATAGTAATCATATGCAGCAGGCAAGTTGATATTTCTGCGTCTGAACTCTGGTTATTACGTTTCCTTATAGAGACTTTTTATGACATTATTTCTTCAGATCTGGGGTGGAGGTTTTTATCTCAGCAATAAAATCCTACTTGCTTTAGCAGAAGGTCGGCCACAAAGATCGAAAAGGTTGTTCAAGATTGCGGGATGGTTAATCTACATTCTTGGTGTTCCGGCCTGGGTGATTATCTTAATCTCAAAGCAGAACTGGATCGCTGCTTCTATTGAAGTTGGTGGGGTTCCCTCAATGATTTTTGGTCTTTATAATGTCTATACACGGGCTGAGGTCTCCTCAAGGACTATGGACATTATCGCAATGTCGGCGACCTATCTCTCTCTGGTTCTTGGTGTGGGCTATAGTCTTTACGGGCATGGTGGCATCAATACAGTGACGCAATTACTGGAGATTGGTGTTATGATTGGATTTTTGCTGGGTAGCTACTTATTGGCAAAGAACCTGCCTGTGGGATGGCTGTTTTTTATGCTGATGAATGGAAGCATGGCGGTTCTAATGTTGATACAGGAAAAACCGATACTTTCAATTCAACAATTGCTATCGCTGTGTTTTGTCGTCTATGGTTTCATTATCGCAATCAAAACCAACAAATAATTTGTCAAAGTCATCATTTGGATAGGAAATAAGTGGTGATAAAGTCAATGTGAAAGGGAAATTTTGTGGCTCCGTTTAATCAAAGTTTATGGAAAATGGTTGTTTTTCTTTTTTTAAGTAAATATGTCAAGGAAGCAAATATCCCGTTTCCTCAAAAAGAACTGATCAACGATAAGAATATTGATCTGGCAAGTCGTTTTGTTGAGATGGTTGGTGACACAACGGAAGTAAAAAAAATCAAGTTTGCTTTATTGAAAGCCCTCAGGCAACTTGAAAAAGAGGAACTGGTGTTACGCCTGAATGAAGAAACCCTACAGCTCAGTGATGCCGGTATTGCTAAAATGAAGGCAGAAGTCAAAACAGCGATGGCGAAGATTACTCAGAGCTTTCCTGAATCTGTAGCAAAAGATAAACCATCCCCAACGGTACAATAGTGATGGCACTGTCCCTTTTAATCTGAACAGTGCCCCCTTTCAGCAATTAATCCCTTGGGATCGCCAACATTTTATCCAGAGCCTGTTTGGCTTTAATCCGAACCTCTTCAGCAACGGTAATCCGTGGTTCCATTGTCTCCAGACAGCGTAACACATCCTCAAGACTGGTAATTTTCATCGTCGGACAGATCATTTCCCGATTTGGCATGACAAACTGCTTGTCTGGATTTTCTTTGCGGAGCCGCCAGAGTATCCCATTTTCAGTGCCGACAATAAATTTTTTCGCTGAATTTTTTGTGGCAAATTCGTACATACCACTGGTTGAGCAGATATGGTCAGCCAATTCCAGAACATCGGGCCGACATTCTGGGTGAACCATGAATAGAGCATCGGGATGGTCTGCTTTTGCTTGTTGAACTTCTTCGACTTTCAGCTGATCATGGGTCGCACAATAGCCTTCCCAGAGAATACATTCTTTTTCTGGAACATGCTTGGCAATATAGTGTCCCAGATTCCGATCGGGGACTAACAATAGTTTTTTCGCATCGATGGAGCGAGCAACACTAACCGCATTTGAGCTGGTACAGCAGATGTCGCTTTCGGCTTTCACTGCCGCACTTGTATTGACATAGCTCACAACTGTAGCGTCTGGATGCTGCTGTTTCAGTTTTCGTAACCCTTCAGCGGTGACCATGTCGGCCATCGGACAACCGGCATCGGCGCGTGGCAACAGAACAATTTTTTCTGGAGCAAGAATTGCCGCACTTTCTGCCATAAAATGAACTCCACAGAAAACAATAACTTTTTTTTCAGTTTTTTCTGCTTCTATAGACAAAGCCAGTGAATCGCCAGTAATATCAGCGACTTCCTGAACTTCATCCCGTTCATAATTGTGTGCAATCAGGAGTGCATCTTTTTCAGCGGCTAATTGTTTGATTTGTTGTTGTAGTTTCTCTTGATTCATTGTTTTAACTTACCTCTGTTTATGGGGGCAAAAATGAGTTCAGATGGTAGACTAGCCCCCTCTGATATGTCAATCTTTTCACCCATTCGGAGAGCTTGACAGTCGTTTCCTGTAGGGCTATTCTCGCAGGATTGTGGAATTTAGGATGGTTAGTGAATCCTTCAGCCGCCAGTATTGACAGCTCAAGAAGACCTAAGACGAGAGGAAAAATATTAATGTTTGGAATCGGAATGACAGAGATGGTTCTTATTGCCGCTTTGGCATTGGTCATCCTGGGACCGAAAAAACTTCCTGATCTTGCCCGATCCCTCGGTAAGGGGTTTGCTGAATTCAAGCGTGCGACCAACGAATTGAAGAGCACGATTGATCTGGAGATCAAAGCAGATGATGAGCGCCACGAGAAAGAACTTAGAGCCCAAAAAATTCCGGAAAATGCTGATGAAGCTCTATCCCAACTCGAAGGAGAGGACGTCCTTGCAGAAAAAACTGAATCTGTGGCTGGCGAAGTTTCTGAAACACCGGTTAAAGCTTCAGACAAAGATACGGAGCTAAAGCATAATGTCTGATGGTATGGCAATAGCCGACCACCTGGGGGAATTGCGCAAACGGTTGATGATTGCCGCTGGAACCTGGCTGGTTACTTTTCTCGGCTGTTACAGTGTCGGCGAAAAACTTTTTGAGTTTATTGCTCAGCCGGTTCGTCAAGCGCTGCCAGAAGGCAGTTCACTGGTTTTTCTGAATGCAACAGAACCATTTTTTACCATCCTGAAAGTCTCTGCCTTAGCGGGATTAGTTGTTGCTTTTCCAATTATCATCTGGCAAATCTGGAGTTTTATTGCTCCAGCCCTTTATGGCCATGAAAAGCGTCTTGCTATCCCCTTTGTCTTTTTCAGTAGTCTCTGTTTTGGTACGGGAACATATTTCGGTTTTACTCTTGTCTTTCCGATGATCTTCTCTTTTTTGATCACTTATGGAACCAATGTTGGCGGGGTAGATGCAATGTTGTCGATGGGAGCCTATTTGACCATGGCTTCTCGTTTACTGATTGCTTTCGGTCTGGTTTTCGAACTCCCTATCGTGATTTTTTTTCTTGCTCGACTGGGCATTGTTGATCATAAATGGCTAGCAAAAAATCGTAAATTTGCTCTGTTGTTAGCTTTTGTCATGGGGGCTGTCCTCACTCCTCCCGATATTTTTTCGCAAGCCTCTATTGCCGTTCCTTTTGTTGTCTTATATGAAGTGGGAGTGATAGTTGCCCGCTTTTTTGGTAAGAAAAAAATCGAGGTTAACGAGGAAAGTGAAGACTCAGAAGTGGAAAATAAATCGGACTGATCCATAAAAGGTCATGGATGATTTTTTAGAAAGCCCGGTCGTATTGATCGGGCTTTTGTTTTTTCTGTAATTTTCTGCCGCTTGACAACCTGCTCAGAGCAACGCAAAATTAGAGCCTATCTGAACTCTGGATCTGGTGAACTTGCTTAGCCGAGAAATGAAATAATGCGTCTGACCGTTAAAATTACTTTTGCTGTTTTACTTGGAGTTGCCCTGATTTTTTCTGCCTATAGCTATTTTTCCATTCAACGGGAACGGGAGCAGCTAAAAATAAACCTCAGTCGTGAAGCGCGTCATATTGGAGAGAGTTTGCGGTATGTTGTGAAAGAACTCTGGCAGCAGCGTGGTAAGGACGTCGCAATCAATTTTTTACAAAAAGCAAATCAAGAATATACGCAGACTTTGGTTCGCTGGGTCTGGATCGAAGGAGAAATCCCCCAGAAGTTTCAACCACGGGTTCCGGTTGAACAGTTAGATGACTTGTTCAATGAAGAGACGGTAGCATTACTTGCAGGGTCACCAGAGGGTGGCGACTTTCTCCTGACTTATCTTCCCTTGTTGACCGAAGAAGGTCGAATCGGCGCGATTGAGCTCTCTGAGTCAATGGATGAAATGCACGATTATGTGCAAGAGAGTCTCCGCCGGTCAGCGATAGTCATAGGAGTGTCGATTGGATCTGCTCTGCTGTTTATGGGGGCACTTGGAAGTATCTGGATTGATCGCCCGATGCGGAAATTGCGTGCTCAGGCGGAACGGATTGGAACTGGAGATTTTACCACCAGTGTCAATTTGCCTGGCGGGGGTGAAATCGCAGAATTGTCAAGTACCATCGAGCGGATGCGTGGCCAACTGGCTGAAGCTCGTGAGGCTGAACAAATCGCCAATAATGAAAAAATTGAGGCTCTGGAAAAGTTACGCCATACAGAACGTTTGGCTACTCTGGGGCAGCTGTCGGCAGGGATAGCCCATGAGTTAGGGACACCGTTAAATGTTATTGCTGGTCGTGCCAAATTGATTCGCAGCGTCGGAATGGAGCCTGCTGATATTTCCCGGTCAGCGACAATTATTGGTGAGCAGGCCGATCGTATGACCGGAATCATGCGGCAGTTACTTAGTTTTGCACGGCGTGGAAAATCACAGAAACAAGCAGTTGATTTAAATGTTGTGCTCCGAGGCATACAACCGCTGCTGGAGCCGACAGCACGGGAACAGGGCATTGATCTGGCAATCGAAGAGACCGAACAGCCGTTACCCGTTTTTGCTGATCCTGCACAGTTGCAGCAGGTACTTCTCAATCTGACACTGAACGGTATCCAGGCCATGCCGACGAGTGGGGATATCATTTTAACCAGTTGCCATCCTTCTACTGTCGAAGTTCCAGAAAACATTGAGGGCAAGGATGCCAGTTGGGTTTGTTTGCAAATTTGTGATCAGGGAACTGGTATCGAGCCAGAAAATTTGCGCCAAATTTTTGATCCATTCTTCACGACTAAAGATATCGGCCAAGGAACGGGGCTTGGTTTGTCGATTGCTCATGGAATTATTGAAGAACATGGAGGCTGGATTGAGGTCAGCAGTACCATTGGTGAGGGAAGTTGTTTCAGCATTTATCTGCCTGAAACCCCAAGAGGAAAACTGGTATGAAGGAAAATAACCTGCCAGGTAAAATCTTGGTCATTGATGATGATCTAGCTTTATGTGAACTGCTTGAGGAAGATCTCATCCGGCGGGGTCACAGTGTCTGGACCGCTCTTAAGGTGGTTGAGGCACGAGAATTATTACATCAACACGAAATTGACATTGTTCTGACTGATCTGAATATGCCGGAGGTCAGCGGTATTGATTTTTGTGCTGAACTTCATGCTAACCGACCCGATCTCCCGGTGGTCATCATGACCGCCTTTGGAAGCCTGGAAACGGCAATCGCCGCACTAAGAGCGGGAGCCTACGATTTTGTGACCAAACCGGTTGATCTCGACTTGTTGAATATTTCTCTGGGGCGTGCTTTGCAGCATCGCCATTTGCAGGAGAAAGTTCGTTTGCTTAAGGATCAGGTGCGTCGGCAGCGGACAGACGATGAGATGTTGGGAGAAAGCCCGGTATTCCAGAATATCAAACAGCAAATTATACGGATTGCCGATCTGGATACCTCGGTTCTTATCTGTGGTGAAAGTGGTACAGGGAAAGAGCTGGTTGCACGTGCCCTGCACCGTCAAAGTCAACGTTCTGAAGGCCCTTTTGTTGCAATCAACTGTGCAGCACTACCAGAAAACTTACTTGAAAGTGAACTGTTCGGACATGTTCGGGGCGCTTTTACTGACGCTCGAGAAAATCGCAAAGGTTTGTTTGTCGAGGCCTCCGGCGGAACTTTGTTGTTGGATGAAATAGCGGAGATGCCATTAGCTTTACAACCAAAACTATTGCGAGTTTTGGAAGATCATAAAGTGCGGCCATTGGGTGGTAGCAGTGAGATAGACTGTGATGTTCGGGTGTTAGCATCCAGCCATCAGAATTTATCTGAAGCAGTCACTGCCAGGCATTTTCGTAGTGATCTCTTCTACCGCCTCAATGTTATTCAGCTGGAGATTCCACCACTGCGTGACAGAGGTAATGATATTCTGTTATTGGCGTTGCAGTTTATCAAGCAACTCAGCCAACGTTTCAATAAATCAGTAGTTGGGTTGGCTCAACCCGCTGCTGCTTGCTTGTTGGCTTACCGCTGGCCAGGCAATGTCCGCGAACTTCGTAATGTGATTGAACGCGCTCTGGCACTAACCCACCATGATCAGCTGACAATTGAAGACCTTCCGGATCAACTTAAAGACAATAAAGGAGAAACTCAGTTACCTGCCAGATTAGTTAATTCAGGAAATATTCTTCCTCTGGAAGAAATGGAAAACCGCTATATTCATCAAGTCCTTGATCAGTTGAATGGAAATCGAACTCTGGCTGCTCGATTGTTGGGGGTGGATCGAAAAACACTCTACCGGAAACTGAAAGAATGATGGCGTATCCTTCTTATGTCTCAAAGAACAAAGACCTCACACCATCTCCACTCGTGGGGCATTTTGCCCCACCGGGACATTTTGCCCCACCCTCAATTCTACTAAACCCTTGATTTTTAGACCTTGATACTTGGCACATAGATTGCGTGATAGAACCGACAGAACAAAAATTTCTGGAGGTTCATAAGATGGAAACTGTCTGTCTTGATATTCATCCACATATACTCCTCGCCGAAGATGACCCGGAGTTACTTGAGTTGCTAACAATTGTGTTATTACGTGCAGGCTATCAAGTTACAGGTTGTGATAATGGCTCACAATTGCTGGAACAATTGGAGCAGGTCGAAAGCTATGATCTCGTGATCAGCGACTTGCGGATGCCAGCACTTAGCGGTCTTCAAGTCTTAGAAAGTCAATTTGACAATCCATTTTGCCCACCCTTTATCTGTATGACCGCATTTGGTGATGAAGAGACTCACGCCACTGCCCGGCGCTTTGGTGCTATAGCAATAATTGATAAGCCTTTTGACTTGGATGATATGGTCGAGTTGGTTCAGATGACCTTCTCTGGAAAAAATAAACATATATATCTTAGAGGAGTCGATCATGAGCATGTTTAAGTGGTTATTTTTAACTGTTGTCTTGGTAGCAGTTGGTTTGAGTGGAATCCCTGCAATGAATTCGGCTTTCGCTCAGGATACGGGATTAGAAAGCCTGCGAGAAACAGGGAAAGCTTTTCGGAGTGTTGCCAAGCAGGTTGGCCCTGCTGTTGTTTATATTCAGGTGGAAAAAGAGGTCAAACAACAAAGCATGGCTGACAGTCCGTTTGGTGGACATCCTCTTGGGGATGAGTTTTTCCGGCGTTTCTTCGGTCAACCTCAGCAGCAGGAACCACAGAAAAAAGCACCCAAGCGGCGTGAATCTGGGCAGGGTTCCGGGTTTCTTATTTCAGCTGACGGCTACATCATGACTAATAATCATGTGGTTGGAGATGCCGATAAAGTAACGGTTCAGCTACTTGACGGCCGTGAATATGATGCAGAAATTGTTGGTACTGATCCACCGACCGATGTTGCCATTATCAAGATTAACGCAGATGAAAAGCTACCATTTTTGCAGTTAGGTAACTCTGACCAGTTGGAAGTTGGTGATTGGGTTCTGGCTTTCGGTAATCCGTTCGGGTTGTCGCACACGCTGACAGCTGGAATCGTCAGTGCTAAAGGGCGCAGCGGCATTGGCCTGACCGACTATGAAAATTTCATTCAGACCGACGCCGCCATCAATCCAGGAAACTCCGGTGGCCCGTTGATTAACCTTGATGCTGAAGTTGTCGGGATGAATACCGCTATTTTTAGTCGCAGTGGCGGTTATATGGGGATTGGTTTTGCGATTCCAATCAACATGGCAAAGAATATTCATCAGCAGTTAGTTAAACATGGCGGCGTAACGCGGGGTCGTTTAGGTGTTCTTATTCAAGATTTAACCAAAGACCTGGCAGAATCTTTTGATATTGATCAGCGTGAAGGAATTTTGATTGCCCAGGTATTGGACGACTCTCCTGCTGAAAAAGCGGGATTTAAGCAAGGTGATGTAATTCTGAAGCTGAATGGCAACAAGGTTGATAAAGTTGCCAAGTTTCGTAACCGGATAGCGATGACGCGTCCAGGTACTGAGGTTGATTTTCTGGTTCTTCGCGATGGTAGAAAGAAAAAAATTAAGGCCGCAATTGGAACAATGGAAACAGATGATAAAGGTCAACCGGTCAGTAGTGACAAGCTCCCTGAACTAGGGATGAGATTACAAAAATTGACCCGTGATTTGGCCGAACAATTTGGTTATAAAGATGCACACGGAGTTCTGGTCACAGAAATTGAGGCTGGATCAATTGCAGCACGATCTGGGATAAAACGAGGGAGTTTGATAGAAGAAGTGAATCGCACAGAAGTAGAAACTCCCGATCAGGTGAAAAAATTAATTAAAGACAGTAAAAAGCAAACAGTGCTTCTTCTGGTGCGGCAAGGTGGTGCCAGCCGTTACTTGGCGCTTAAATTGGAAGACTAGCGAATTGAGGAAAGCCTGACGTACTGCTCAGCGACAGACTTTCCTCTAGATAAGATTTTTGGACGTTACCTCCTACGTTCATTTTGGGGAACCGGCAGGGTTCCCCTTTTTTTGTCTAAAATTTGATGGCTAAGCAAAAAATCCGACCTTCTGTGTTGCAGCAGGTCGGATTTTTTGCTTAGCCATCTCGTGCTTTTTAGAGATCGTCAAAGTTTGTCTGTGTTATGGTTATTTTTACTGCAAATTGCTGGGTTTTGTTTTATATCTGAACCTAATCAATTTTAAATTTTAAAATGGCTAAACGGGAGAGGATAGATGAAATTAAAAATTCTGGCTGGATTGCTGATGCTGACTCCTGTACTGATTTATGTGGTGCAGAATGGTTCTTTAGTCCCAATCCATTTTTTAAAATGGGAATATGCTGCATCACAAGCATTGTTGGTTCTCTCTTCCCTTCTTGTTGGTGTTATTTTAGGACTTATGTTGAGTTATGTTCGGCGGAATAAAGAGAAGAGCCAACAGAAAAAAACTGAAAGAAAAGCGAAACAGCTGAAAAAAGCGGAAGAAAAACTAAAGAAACAGCAAGAAAAACAACAGAAAGCCGAAGAGCAAAAACCGATTGATTCGCCGTCAGAGGGTAATAGTGAAAATTCTACAAAATCCGATGACTAAGCTAAACATTACTACGCTTTGTTGATCGAATTTTTTACACCGCCATTAACCTAGAGCAACATCCAACATCATCATCACGGTAAAACCGAGCATGGCTCCAAAGGTTGCCGTATCGGTGTTTCCTCCACGTTGCGATTCAGGGATGACCTCTTCGACAACAACAAAAATCATTGCTCCAGCAGCAAATGCCAGAGAAAATGGCAAAATGGGTCTGGCTAGAAGGACTAAGGCGGCACCAGCCACTCCAGCAACAACTTCAACCAGACCTGAAAACTGGCCAATCATAAAACTGCGATGACGTGACAGACCATCGCGGCGTAAGGGCACTGAAACGGCCAAACCCTCAGGAAAGTTCTGAATCCCTATCCCCATTGCTAGTGCCATGGCTCCAGCAATTGATGCCTCAGGAAAACCGGCACCTACGGCTCCAAATGCAACACCGACAGCCAGCCCCTCAGGAATATTGTGCATCGTCATTGCAAGAACCAGCAGAGTGCTGCGAGGTAAGTTGGTTTTGACTCCTTCTGCTTCTGACATTGGAAAGTTCAGGTGCAAGTGAGGGAGAAACTTATCAATCAATCTGAGAAACCCACCACCACAGAGAAAGCCAAAAGCAACTATCAGCCACGATGGAAGTGCTTTTCCTTCAGCCATTTCTAACGCAGGAGCCAATAAAGACCAGAAACTTGCTGCAATCATAACTCCAGCAGCAAAACCAAGCATGAGGTCAAGAGTTTTACGGCTTGGTTCCTGCTGTAAATAAACCGCCCCGGCGCCACATGCTGTCATTGCCCAGGTAAAAAGAGTTGCAAAAAAAGCTTGCCAAACAGGATGAAGAGAAAGAAAAGTATCGATCATTTTTAAATATCCCCAATTTTATATAAAAACTAGATTTTAAATAGAACATCAGCATAGCATAGATTGAATAGTAAATGTTTCAAGGTTATTTGCGAACACTATGATGTGCTCAATGGAAATAGACGGAGAAAATTCATGGCAAAGACAATATTGATTACCGGGGCAACATCCGGATTTGGTAAAGCCTGCGCGGAATATTTTGCAGCTCAGGGATGGAAGCTGATTTTGACTGGCCGTCGCAGTGAGCGGTTGGAGCAATTACAGCAAGAGCTGGGAGGGACTGTTCAGCAAATCATTACACTGGATGTCCGTGACCGGGAGCAGGTTTTTGAAAAACTCGGTTCATTGGAAAATATCGATGTTCTCTTGAATAATGCTGGTTTAGCTCTGGGATTGGAGCCCTCTTGGAATGTTGATATCGATGATTGGGACAGGATGGTTGATACCAATATCAAGGGGTTGATGTACTGTACGCGAGTTCTTCTGCCGAAGATGATAAAGCGTAACAGTGGCCATGTTATCAATATCGGCTCAACTGCTGGATCTTGGCCTTATCCTGGTGGGAATACCTATGGTGGAACCAAGGCTTTTGTCCAACAATTCAGCCGAAATTTGCGTGCTGATCTCCTTGGCAGTAAAGTTCGAGTGACCCATCTAGCTCCGGGGATGGCTGAAAGTGAATTCTCAGAGGTACGTTTTAAGGGGGATATCGAATCGGCTGCAAAGGTTTATCAGGGTGTAGAAGCTTTACTTCCAAAAGATATTGCCGAGACAGTTTTTTGGATCGTCAATCGGCCGGCACATGTCAATATCAACGCCATCGAAATAATGCCTGTCGATCAAGCATGGGGGCCGTTGGCTGTGCATAGGAAAAAAGATTAAAATAACTTCCGTCGGAGAGTTTTTTCCAGCTCTAGTGCAGGGGTGAAGTCAGCTTTTCGTTCAATGGTTTTATAACAATCATTCAGCGCCCGGCTGAACAGTTTCATTTCAAAGAAAGTTTGTGCCCGCCCCCAGTAGCCTTCATATTGCTGAGGGTTCATTTCAATGGCTCGGTCATAATCTTCCAGAGATTGATCAAACTTTTCAAGTATTCGATAGGCTAATCCCCGGTTGTTCCATGCGCGAGTGTTCTCTGCATTGTGCTCAATTGCATCATTAAAGTCATCCACCCCTTCCTGATATTTCGCCAGAGCAAACAAGGCCATGCCTCGGTGGTTATAAATCAGGGAAGAAATCGCTGGATCGAGTTTCATCTGCAAAATGGCACTATAAATATCGATAGCTTTTTTAAACTGGCTGTTACTATGTGCTTCAAGAGCTGCAAGCATTAAGTTTTCCAGTTTTTTAGAGGTTAGATAATCGGGAACAGCAGTGTCATCAATTTGCTCCATATCTTCCAATACAGGGAGTTGAGAAATCTGGATATCTCCAAAATCACAAGACATCGTTTCTACATCTTGACGACATTTTAGACCCCGGCGACGAATCTCCTTCTGGTTGTCGCGGATTTCCTGAAAAATGAGATCAGATAAAGTCAAAGAGGCATTCAGTGATGCGAGTTTTCGTCGAATAGAGTGATTTGGCATACCAATATCCGACTTGTAGACCAGTTCGTGTTCAACTTCTGCCCAAGCTTCTTGAAGAATTGTGCGTAACTGAATTTCGCAAACATCGCAACTATGTGGCAATTGATCTGGTCCATTCAGAGCTTTGGTCCGAATCAGTAAATGGACAGAATCATAGCCAAATTCACGAAATGAATGCTGCTCTGCCTTGCGTTCCATCTCTAGAACTTCAAATGCTTTTGCAATCAACTGCTCAATAGCTTCCAGATCCTCCAGAAATGGACAGACAATCCTGATCCCCAGCAGATCAGTGATCTGAAGCATTTCACTCCCTTGTAGTTTGTTCAGTCTGACCAGCTTCTCACAATAATTTTCAAAACGCTTAACCCGATATTTAACCGTGACCGATAATCGTTCCTTTTCAGCAAGTTTTTGTAATTGCTGGTAGATATCTTGAAGAGCCAATTCAAGGTCGGGACGCAATTTCTTATAGAGTTCTTCGGTCGCTGCGCGATCGGGTAAGAATCGACGTTCACTTTTGCTGGCTGTCATTTCTAGTCCTATCTTTAACCTGAAGCAGAAAATCGATGATGAGCACTCAAGAATTTGTTCTTATTAATTTAGTCACTAAGACTGAAGAAGTCAAATATAAGCAACAAATGATCACTATTTTGTAACGCAACTTTCTCTTGATTAAAGTTTTAGGGAATTATGGCCGACAAAAGAGAAGAGATATCTTTTATCCGGTATAATAAACTTGAATAAAGGTAAAAAAAGCATCCATGGAAGGATTGCGAGATGGTAGCAAATCTTCGAGTTGGTGGCACCCATGCATACCAACTATATCGAGAAGTTGAACCGGTACCTCCATACCCAAGGATTGATCCGCAGCGACCGCGTGATGAATATCCACAGCAACAGAGTGAGCAGCATACCGACAAGGCTGATCCTGCTCGCCGCCGATTCACAGCCATGCGTAATTTGATCGATGAGCTTGAAAAGTCAGCAGGACTCACTCGGGTAGATTACTTTACTGCCGAAACAGAACTGAAAGACCAGGGTTTGTTGATTCTTGAAAGTGAATTGATTGATCAGCTCTTGGAATTGAAAGTATCCCTTGAGTGGATTGACCATCTGTTACAGCAGATTCGTCAAAGGCTGACAGCTCCAGTTTTGGACGCAGGGCGTGATCTGTCTGAAAGTTACAACTTTTTCCCAGTTTTTATTGCTGGTGTCTCTGAATACAATCTTTTTTTTCGGCAACTGCAAATTACCTCCTATCATGAATCTGTTCAGGTAAGTGAAAATATTGAAAATCATGGTCATTTTATTTCTGAAAAAAATCGTCTTAGACTTGATTTCAGCAAAATGCCGGTTACTGAAGATAGTGATGCTCTACAGTTGGATATCAGCGTTCTGGTAGCTGTCAGTGAGGTTGATGATGCTGGCCGGCGGGTGATTCTGTATCAGCGACCGAACCAAAGTTATGCCCTCTACGCGGACAAGCAAATAGATCTGTCAATTTAAGCAAACAGGCAGATGAAAGTGGAAGAAGAGAACTTAATTAAAAACAGTCTTTCCTCTCATTGAATGATTGCCAAATCCTCCTTCCCAGTGTCTTCACGAACAATGAGTTCTCTAAAAAGTTTCAAGTTATGACCTTGCTTTTCATTTTTTCGGCGTACAAACCATGTGGTCATGTTTGCAATCCCGGTTGGGAGATTATGGATAGAGATGTTTTCCTGAACTCGGGATGAGTCGACAACGGATCGTGGTAAAAAACTGATTCCCATCCCTGCAGCAACACAGCCTAAAATTCCTTCAATCGAACCGAATTCTATAATTTTATAGGGAACTCTTCCTGATATTCTTAACCAATTTTCCAAGTGCGCCCGGTATGCACATCCAGCACGAAAAACCAGTACTTTAAGTCCTGCCCTTTTGGCAAATGGATCATTATTTATGGGGGCAACAAGGACAAGCTCTTCTTCATAGACTTTTTCGGCAATAAGTTCTTTATGAGACACTACTCCAGCAACAAATGCTCCTTCAATTTGGTAATCCAGAAGACGTTTGAGGGATTCCTCTGAGGTGCCTGTGACCAGGTTTAAGTCTACCTGGGGGTAGGAACGGTGATATTCCGCCAGAAGGGGTGGTAAGCGAGTAGCTGCGGTTGTTTCCATGGAACCTATGACAAGTTGACCAGCTGTTGTCTCAGGGTTGCTGACAACCTTTTCAGCTTCTCTGACCATGGCGATGATTTTTTCTGCATAATCACACAAAAGATAGCCTGAATTGGTCAAACATACCCCCCTACTCTTGCGATAAAATAGAGAAGTTCCTAGAGTTTCCTCCAATTGCTTGATCCGAATTGTCACATTCGACTGAACATAATGGAGCTCCTCAGCAGCTTTTGAAATGCTCCCTTTTTTCGCGACAGCAAGAAATATTTTTAGTCCGCTGATCTCTATGGGCACTGATATCATCTTTATTGATGGATTATATTTATAAATTTTATTTGAAATGATATCTCTAGAGCATTAACATGTCAATTATGAAAATACAGCGAGAAAAATGTGACTTGCCGAGTCGAGATGATTGGACTGCTTTGAGAATCCTTCTGGGCGGGATGCTCGGAATGATGGTTGCCATGGGAATTGGCCGCTTTGTCTTTACCCCGGTGTTGCCTTTAATGCAACGCGATCTGGGAATGACACATTCAGTTGCAGGTTGGCTCGCCAGCCTAAATTATCTGGGCTATCTATTAGGAGCTATTGCCTGTTCATTTTCTCCACGAATTATTCGGAATCAGTTTGTTGCTGGTAGTTCATTGCTTTTAAGCCTTGCTACAACAATTTTTATGGCCGGCACAACTTCGGTGTTCTGGTGGGGCGGGATGCGCTTCACCGCAGGATTTGTCAGTGCCATCCTGTTTATTGTCATTGTTGCTGAAGTCAATGAAGCTCTAACTCGTCAAGGTGAAAGCCACTGGGTGGGAACCCTATATGGAGGTATCGGCCTTGGTATTGTTCTCAGTGGCTTACTGGTTCCCCAGCTTGACAAGTTGGGTGGCTGGGGGTCGGCATGGATTGGAATGGGGGTCGTTGCTAGCACTCTTGCTCTAGCAGGAGTTCTCTTAGGAAGAAAAAAAGAGTTTATCCCCCCAGTGACCATTCACAAAACAAACTCTGAATTTTCAATCAAGAAACTCTGGGTTCTAGCCTTGGCCTATTTTTTTGAAGGGTTTGGTTATATTGTTTCGGCTACGTTTATTGTTGCTATTATAGCTGTGACCCCCGGCTTGGAACGGTTCGCTCCCTATAGCTGGGTTGCTGTGGGAGTTGCAGCGGCACTATCGACGGTTTTCTGGCCTTTTGTAGCTCGACGAACAAGCTATAAGAATGCCTTGATGTGGGCTTATGTTATTCAGGCCACAGGTATCGCCATCAGTATTTATGCCGACACTATTTTTGAAGTTTTTTTTGCGGCAATCGCTTTCGGCGGAACGTTTTTAGGGATTGTTGCTTTAACATTAGTTGAGGGCACACGGCGTACCGGAGGCAAAGGAAAGACGGCGGCCATTCTCACCACATGTTTTGGTATTGGCCAGGTTCTGGGACCAATTATTGCTGGCATTCTGGCAGACTTCAAGGCTGGTTTTACCTTACCGTTGTTTATTGCTGCGATCAGCGTTGGGCTGGGTGCTGTCTGTACTATTTTCGATATGGAATTCAAAAAATAACAAAAGGAGATTGAAGATGCCTTACGTAAACATCAAGATAACTCGAGAAGGGGCTACAGCCGAGCAGAAAGCCAAACTGATTGCAGGGGCAACTCAATTACTGGTTGATGTCCTGGGGAAAAATCCTGCGACAACTGTTGTCGTGATCGATGAGGTGGAGACAGATTAAACAACCGGTTCCCAAAGTCGATTGACATAATGATTTTCGCAGCCTGATTGATGCTTATACAGGACACCGACCTAAGCCAGTGCTCCCAAGTATCGGAGGACTGGCTCTAGGGATATACAGTACCATGTTCCAGAATGTCACCTTGGCATCTGATTACGGATCAAATTCTGGCTGAAAACTGTAATTTGTTTAAATCAGCCGCCTGCACCATTGCAATTAAAGCTGGCTTTTTGGACTTAACTCACCCTTAGCGACCGAAAGTCTCTTGCAATCCTTTGATGAAAATTGCGTTCTCATCATCTGTAAAACGTGCCTCTGGATGAGGAAGCAGATATTTAGCCGGGGGCATTTCACCCAACGTGACTTGCTCTGCGATCCACCCTCCCAAATTGTTGTTGGGATCCCACTCAGAAGCGTTAAAAGATTCGCGACCCTTATTGATGTCAAGGGTAATCATCCAGGAGGCCGGAGCAAAATTGCTGTACCAGGGCCACTTTGTTTCGTTACTGTGACAATCTGCACAAGCCCGGACAAACATCTCTCTGGTTTCAGGACTATCCCAAGGCGGTTCGGCAACAACAGGAGGGTTTGAATGATCTTTTCCAAACGGGATAAATTGAATGGCAACCAGCAAAACTACTATTGCAACAATGCCTTTTACTATGAGTCCCTTATATTTCATGACAACTCCTTTTTGAGCAAGAAACTGGACTATCCCTATGACCCCTATGACTTGTTATACATAGTATCCATTGTAAACAGTTTTCTATTTATGAGTAAATGGTAGGGTTCCGTTTTGGTGAGATTGCTGTCCTTCCTAATTCAACTGAAAAGATTTCCCGTTCAGCCTTCCTTTTCCATCAACCAAGGAAAAGTCCATGTGAAACCTATCCCCAGCCTGACGAGTGAAAATTCCTTTTTGTATCAGTCCTCCAGAAATCTGTTCTGCTTGTTCGGCAAGAACTGTTTTGTTTTGATAATTATCTCCAGAAGATTGCAGGTTATTAAACAACTGATAACCGGTTACAAACGCACCGTGATCAATTTCCATCTGGAAGTTTGCTTTGATAGCTTCCAGAGAGAATAACGAACCTTTTACCACAGATTCTTTCAGCAAGGCTAGTGATCCTGTTCCACTTAAACCACCATTTGCAGTGTTCAAAAATAGCTGTTCCAGGGTGAGTGTAATTCCAGAATTTAGCAGCTCGGAATAAAGTCCAAACAGCCGTAATTGGAGTTCGAGAGGGTTGCTCTGTTGGTCGAGAGCCTGTTGTTGTAAATTCCCAGCAGTCTGCTGAAGATCCTGAAGAAGCTCTGCATCAATTCCAGACAGGGTCAACTTGATTCGCCCATCACTTAGAGTTTCCCCTGCCAACGTAAGCTGAGGAAAACTCAATTCAGCAGTACTGCTGAAAAGCCCCTGTGTTAAATCAGTTTCCCCCCGGTATTGAAGGTTTTTAAATTCAATAGCAGGTTTTTCATCGCCTATCAGCTGGAGTTTTTCCAAATGAAGAGTTCCGTTGCCCAGAGGAGCTTCCTGCACATCAGTTATCTGGATGGATATTCTCAGATTGGCTAAATTGAGTTCACCCTGATCTGCCAATTGTAATTGCAAGTTATCCAGAAAACAGACAAAATTTCCCATTGTTAAGTCACTGTTTAAATCCCAACCGGCACTGAATCCGGTAATTTTCAGGTTACCACTCTCATCTTCAATCTGGAATTGTGGAAGTATGAACCTGGACTTTGAGGCTCCCAACAAACTAAAGTCGGTTGTCAGCTGAAGAGGATCATGGGGAAAATTAGTGGTGACATTTTTCGCCAGAGCAGAATCAGGAGAAAGGGTTGTTATCATTTCAATGCCCCAGACAAAATGGCGAATCTGATGATTTAATCGAACTTCCTTTCCACCATTGATACTGACAGCCGTTTCAGCCTTTGACGCAAACAGTTTTCGCTGATAGTCGACGAGTTCAACCTTGACCAATTCGGCGGGCGAAGCTTGACTGATAGCAGTGATCTGATCATTAAAGAGCTGCTCAGTCTTTTGACTGCAATACCAGGTGAGTGAAAACAGGATAAAGATGGTCAGCACCATCAGAATTGAGAAAATCTTTTTCATCTTAGTGATCAATTCCAAGCTGCGGCAAAAAACGGGATAAATCTTTCGGCAAGGGGCAATCAACCTCTATCCGTTGATGACTGAATGGGTCGATAAAAGCCAGTTTTCGACAATGGAGAAACAGCCGGGAAAGTTTTCTTGGGCATGGTCCCTTATAGCGTCGATCACCATAAAGTGGATGTCCAGCGTCCGCTAACTGGCGTCGAATTTGATGTTGACGACCGGTATGTAGTTGAATCTCCAACAATGATACGGTATCGCTGCTGACTAGTGTTAGGTAGCTGGTTCTAGCTGTTTTTAATTTTCCTTTGGCAGGAACATCGCTCAATAAATCTCCTCGACCCTGCAACTTTCCATCAACCAGTGCCAGATAGGTTTTTGATACCTCTCCCTGCATAAAGAGTTTTCCCAACTCGGCACAACTTCTTTTCCCCTTGCCAAACAATACTGGACCAGAAGTTTCCAGATCCAGGCGTTGTACCGGAGCAACTTGAAACTTATCACCCCGCTCTGCCAAGAATATCGTAACTCGCTCTGTCAGGTTATCTCGTTCATGCCCTTTGCCTTTGTGGATGGCTAATCCGGCCGGCTTATTGACAATCAGAATTTCCCGTGATTCGTAGAGGATATCAAGCTTAGGGAGAAGATCTTGAGGGGCAAATAACAGTTCCTGAATCCGACTACTATCGGGCAGAGAGATCTTGGTGCCAACAATAAGGGAATCATCGGCAGCAATGATCTTATCAGTAATTCTGACTTTTCCTTTTTTAAACAGTTGCCGCAAGTAGCCCAGTGGTGCAGCTGGGATATGCTGGTGCAAAAACTGTTTAGCGGTCAGATCTGCCTCTTCAGCAGAGACAATAAAATCAGGCATTATTTACTCCTATCCCCATATCCTGGTGCAGCTCTTCACGCAAGCGTTGAGCAATAGAACCGACCGTCCCTTGATTGATAGTAAATCCGTTAACCTTGACCACCGGAATCACCTCCAGAGATGTTGAGGTGATAAAAACCTCATCTGAAAACTGCAAATCCTGAAGTTTGAATTCGCCCATGATAACCCGTAGGTTCAGCTTCTCTTCACACAGACGCATGATGGTTGAGCGGGTCACTCCTTCTAGCAACCCGGTGGAGGATCCGGGGGTAAAAACCCATTGATCACGAGCCCAGAAGATATTCGAGGCCGATCCCTCGCAGATATGTTCTTTATTGTTCAGCATGATCACTTCAAAAGCCCCTGCGGCCTTGGCTTCCAATTTCCCCAGCAGGCTATTGAGATTGCTGATCGACTTTATTTTAGGATTAATTGCTTCAGGAGCATTTCGCCGCGTCTGTGCCACTTGGAGCTCAATACCTTCCTGATAATAGTTGCTATCCAGCCCTTGAAATTCTCGGGCAAGGATCAAACAGGTCAAATTATTGTCCATGCCCCGCTGAAAACCAATTTGCCCTTCCCCTCGGGTTATGGTGATCCGGTAATAAGCATTGTTTAGGTCATTGCGTTCGCGCAATTCCAGCAAGATCGCTTCCAATTTTTCTTGAGTAAAGGTGACAGGATAAGAGAGCGCGTCGGCAGATTGCAGCAACCGCTGATAATGATGGGAAAACTGGTAAAGGTTTTTCCCGATCGAGCGAAAGCTCTCAAAAATCCCATCACCATACAAAAACCCCTGATCAAAAACAGAAATTTTTGCGGCTTCACTTCTGACAAATGTGCCGTTTAAATAGACGTAACTCATGACTTTAATCCCGAAATTAGAATCTGATTTAAAAAAGACTCTAGCGTAAAAAAGAGATGGGTGTAAGGGGGTGGACAAAGAAAAGCACCACCCAAAAACAATTGAGGTGGCGCTTTTAGAGTTTTAAAAATTAATCAGCTGGCTAAGTTAGCTGATTGGTTAAAAAAAACGCTTCAGCAAACCAGCAAATGCAGAACCATGACGCGCTTCATCTTTACACATCTCATGGACTGTATCGTGGATAGCATCCAGGTTCAGTTGCTTGGCTTTTGTCGCTAGCATTTTCTTGCCCGCACAGGCTCCATGCTCAGCTTCAACCCGCATTTCCAGGTTCGTTTTGGTATCAGCAACAACCACTTCACCCAATAGCTCGGCAAATTTGGCAGCATGCTCGGCTTCTTCCCAGGCAATCCGTTTATAGGCTTCGGCAATTTCTGGATACCCTTCCCGGTCAGCCTGGCGGCTCATAGCAAGATACATCCCCACCTCGGTACATTCACCGGTAAAATTTGCTCGTAAGCCGTCAAGAATTTCCTGGTCAACACCCTTGGCAACACCGATACGATGCTCATCAGCCCAAGCTAGATCGCCAGCGGCTTGCTCAACAAATTTATCAGCACCAACACCACAGGTGGGACATTTATCTGGTGGATTTTCTCCTTCATGAACATAACCACAAACCGTGCAAACCCATTTTTTCATAATTTCTCTCCTTATATTATTAACAGTTTGTTGAAAATATCCTGATCAGATTTTTTTCAACGCAAAAAAACATTGAACGCTCTTGACCAATCCGGTCGTTATTGTAATTTCTCTATCTTTGAATTATCAATCGTGGAGTGTATATATACCTGTGATTGACTACAAGCCAATTTGAGAAAAAAGCGAGGTTTGCGATATCGTAGATGCGATTTCAGGGAGAGACAGCGAATGAATTGACATCGACAGCTTCTTTTTCTAGGCTGGAGACCTTGTGATATTGCTCCAGCCTTCTTACATGAATCCACTTCACCATCAGGATAAGGATTACGCTCATGGATATGATCGATCTGCGCAGTGACACTGTGACCCAACCCACTCCCGAAATGCGTGACGCGATGGCAAATGCGGTTGTTGGTGATGATGTCTATGGTGAAGATCCAACCGTCAACCGCCTAGAAACTGAAGCTGCTGAAATGTTTGGAATGGAAGCAGGTTTGTTTGTCACCAGCGGAACTCAAGGGAACCTGATTGCTCTGTTGACCCATGCACCACGGGGAAGTGAAGTGATCGTTGGCGATAAAGCTCATATTGTTCTCTATGAACAGGCTGGAATGTCGGCACTGGGTGGAATCATGCCCCATCCTTTGCCGGTTCAAGATGATGGTACTCTGCTGTTGCATGATATCGAGCAAGCTATTCGTGGTGACAATGCTCATTTCCCACGAACCAAGCTTGTAACTATCGAGAATACTCAGGGAACGATAGGAGCTGTCCCTCTCAGCCCGGTATATACCAAACAAGTTGCAGATCTTGCACATAAGCACAATCTTAAATTCCACATTGACGGTGCACGGATTTTTAATGCAGCAACAGCATACAATGTTTCCCCTGCAGAGATTATTTCTGGTGCCGATAGCATGACTTTTTGTTTATCCAAAGGTCTTGGGGCGCCGGTGGGATCGATCTTGGTTGGCAGTAAAGAATTCATTAAAGAAGCACATCGGGCGCGAAAAATACTTGGTGGCGGGATGCGACAGGCTGGGGTTCTCGCCTCAGCAGGGCTGATTGCACTCCATCAAATGAGTCAACGCCTGCATGAAGATCATGCTAATGCTAACTATTTAGCTGAAAGGCTTAAGGAAGTTCCTGGGGTTAGAGTGATGAGCCAGAACACAAGCTTCGTGTTTTTCTGGCTGGAAGAGATTGCAAAGCTAAATCCGGTAGAATTTTCTGCCAGAATGAAGGATCACAATATCCTCCTGAGCCCCTATCCGGGATATGAACGTAAGTTTCGGGCGGTTCTGCACTATTGGATTACTCGCGAACGGATTGATGAGGTTGTTACTGTCATGAAAATAGTACTGGGGTAGCAGGTTGATGCAGATTTTTTTCAAATGTTTCGGTGGTTAAGTTTTCTTTTTCACCAACGCCAGATAGTTTCCACAGAGAATCAACCCGATCCCGAGAATCCCTGGAGTTGTCCAGTTGTAATCTTCCCATATCGTTGATAACAATAGTGCAACAATCGGAAATAGCAGGGTCGTATAGGCAGCCCTTCCCACGCCGATCCGTCCTATCAGGGTCAGATAACAACCGAAGGCGATAACTGAACCGAACAGAGCCAGATATACAAGTGAAAGAAGGTAGGCTGGCGTGGTTTCAATGATCATTGGTGCACCACTCAGCCAGGCGATCAAAAACATGCACAGGGCACCGTAACTCATTCCATAAGCATTGGTCTGGATGATCGGCAGCTTTTTCTGTTGATTACGGGCAGAGAGAATATTCCCAAGCGATGCCAGATAGGTTGCACCAAAGCTAAACAACAGGCCAGTAAGAATCGGCCCGGAGAAATTCACAGCTGCCATCTCAGGCCAGAACAACAGAACCAACCCGATCAAGCCAAAACCTCCCCCAAGCAAGACTTTCCACTCTATCGGTGTACCGAGAAAGATCCTTCCGTTGACCAGATTCATGACAACGATCGTTGAAAACACCACAGCAGCCAGGCCGCTGGTGATATAGAGTTCTGATAAGTAGAAGAAAAGATAATTCAAAGCAAAGAGCATGATACCTTGAAGTGCAATGAAAAGATGATCCCGACGTGAAAAAAGCATCTGTCGCTTGGTTAGCAAGCACCAAATCAAAAGAATTAAAGCGGCCAAGGCAAACCGGTAGGCAATAGAGAACGCCGGAGTAACAACTCCGAGCTGGTATTTGATTGCCAGCCAAGTTGACCCCCAGATTAGAATTGTCATTGCATAAAAAAACAGATTGCCCATATGTTCCCCTGACTAACTTTTGGCTACAGACCAATAGCATTTCTCTAATGCCAGAGATTTTATACCTACCATTTGTAACTACAAGGAGAAAGATAACTTTTATGCAAAGATGCAATTGCTGACCGTTTCGGTTACAATATCATTTCCCTCCTGAATATGAGGCTCAAATGAAGTTATTTCAAACTTTTATCTGTTGCACGTTGCCACTAACTGTCAGCTTTATGAATCCTTCCACAGCAACCGCCGGAAAAGCAAATCGACTTATTCGCGAACAGAGTCCCTACCTGTTGCAACACGCTCATAACCCGGTGGACTGGTTCCCTTGGGGGGATGAAGCCTTTGCCAAGGCAAAAATGGAAGGCAAGCTGATTTTTCTTTCTATTGGCTATTCGACCTGCCACTGGTTCCACGTGATGGAGAATGAAAGTTTTGAGAACGATGAAGTTGCCGCACTGCTGCAACAGGACTATATCGCGATTAAAGTTGATCGTGAGGAGCGACCCGATATTGATCAGTTTTATATGCAGGTTGCAATGGAACTCAATGGCAGTGGTGGCTGGCCGCTGACAATTGTTATGACTCCAGATAAAACACCGGTTTTTGCTGGCACCTATTTTGCTAAAGAGCGCCGTTTCAATCGACCGGGGTTGATGGATCTTCTACCTCAAATTGTTGAGGTATGGCAGAAAGATCCCGATGGACTACGAAAGAGTGGTAAAGCCGTGCTTAGTAACTTACAACAGCGGCATGCCGGATCAGCACAATCAGCAACACTGTCTATATCTCAGCTCGAACAGGCTGAAAATATTTTACGACAAAATTTTGACCGCCAGCTGGGTGGTTTTGGTGAAGCTCCTAAATTTCCCAGCCCACATAATTTGAGTTTTCTCCTGCAGCGCTATTATCGAACCGGTGATTTTGCATTGCTGGGAATGGTTGAAAAAACCCTGCAGGCGATGCGATCCGGTGGAATCTATGATCAAATAGGGTTCGGTTTTCACCGCTATTCAACCGATGCAGAGTGGCTGGTTCCTCACTTTGAGAAAATGCTTTACGACCAGGCGGGATTGGCTCGAGTTTATTTGGAAGCCTTCCAGATAACCGGCAAAGATAAGTATAAAACAACCTCACAAGAAATATTTGCCTACGTATTAGGTCAAATGCAAGATCCAGCTGGCGGCTTCTACTCAGCAGAAGATGCTGATTCTAACGGCGTTGAAGGTGAGTTCTATGTCTGGCAGAAACAGGAGCTCATAGATGTTTTAGGTGCCAAACGAGGAGAGCAGTTTGCGCAGATCTTTAACACACTACCAACAGGAAACTTTTCTGCCCATATTCCTGGTGAACCTCCGGGAACCAATATCCTTCATCGGAAAAAATCTTTAGCCGCCTGGGCAGAGACTCTAAATCTTCCGCTGGCGAAATTACAACATCAGCTGGAAGAAGATCGGTTTCGACTCTTTGAATTTCGTAAACAGCGGATTCATCCGTTTCGTGATGACAAAGTGATTACTGCCTGGAATGGCCAGATGATTTCAGCATTGGCTCTTGGTGCACGAAGTCTCGGTGATCCAAAATTGTTGGAGGAAGCTGAACAAGCAACCCGTTTTATCCTCTCGCAAATGCTAACTGAAGAAGGACAACTGCTGCGCCGGTGGCGAAATGGTAACGCTGCAATTAATGCCTTTGCCAGTGACTATGCCTATATGGCTAGAGGTTTGCTGGATCTTTACCAGAGCAGCTTAAAGCCACGCTACCTGCAGCAGGCATTGAATCTAGCTGAACAGTTAGCCGTCCATTTCACCGATCAACAAGGACAATTAGTTGAGACAGCAGCTGACAGTGAATTGCCATTACGCATCAGTGAGTTATACGATGGAGCACTGCCATCAGCGGGATCGATAACAATTGAGATTTATGCCCGGCTTTATCTCCTGACCGGGGATAAGCTCTGGAGTAAACAGGCTGAGTCGCTACTCAGTGCCTCAGCTGCACAGATCAACCGGTATCCGGCTGGTTATACTCAGTTTCTGCTTGGCGCAAGCCTGCTCCTTGAGCCGACCCGTGAACTGGTCATTGTCGGTTCGAATGGCAGTCCAGACACCAACGCTCTTTTGGTGGATGTCCAGCAAAAGTTTATGCCGGATACGACTCTTTTATTACGTCCAACAGGGGATTCAGAACTTCTAGATAAGCTGGTTCCTTTTGTTAGTCAAATGGCAACAGTGGGTGATCAAGCAACGGCTTACCTGTGCCAGAATTTTGCCTGCCAGCGACCGCAAACCAAGCCGGAAGAACTGGAAAATTTACTAAAGCAGAAAACGGAGAAATAGGATCAGAAGACAAAAAAGGGGTTCTCTATTTATCCGAGAACCCCTTCTTATCTGTGATACGGAGATGTTTACTTCGCTGATTTCAAATACTTATAGTAATCTGAATCGGTGGAAATAACCAGCTTCCCATTTTTGTTGATGGTTTTTTTGTAAGATTCCATGGTGCGTAGAAAAGTATAGAACTCCTTGTCCTGATTGTAGGCTTCTGCATAGATAGCAGCAGCTTCCGCATCGGCAGCACCCCGATACTCTAATGCTTTACGATAGGCTTCGGAGCTGATATTTTTTAACTCACGCTGCATTTTACCAAGAATTTCCAGCTTTTCCCCTTCCCCTTCAGAACGATACTGAGCAGCAACTTTCTTCCGCTCATTGATCATTCGCTCATAAACCCGGACACGCACCTGTTCAACATAATTGAGTCGTTTAAATTGTACATCGATCAGCTCAATGCCATATTCGGGGGTGCCAGCACTGGCTTCGGTGAGGATATTGGCAAGGATTTCTTCACGGCCAACCATATCTTCAGGAAGTATCTGAATGCCATCTACTTCAAAACGTTCGTCAGCACGAGCCTTGTAGTCACCACCACGAACCAGTTCAACTAACAGATGCCCTGAAACAAAGTCACGAACGACTGAATCAATAATATCATCGAGACGACTGTGGGCGCCCCGTTCAGTAGCAACCGTTTTAAGGAATAGTAGAGGGTCGGTAATTCTCCAGCGAGCAGTCGTATCAACCCAGATGAATTTTTTATCTTTGGTCGGGATTTGATTTGGATCCCCGTCCCATTTAAGGATCCGCTTTTCAAAGCGGGTGACATCCTGAATAAAAGGAATTTTAAAGTGGAGACCAGGGTATGAAACTTCACCAACCGGCTTGCCGAACTGGGTCACAATCGCTTGCTCAGCTTCGTTGACGACATAGAAACCACCTTGTGCAATCATGATTACGGCGACAATGACAATAATGAGAAATCCATTTTTCATTTGACGGCTCCTTCCATGGTTTTACGTAATGGGAGCAGCGGTAATAACCCACCGTTTTTCTCGTCCATGATGTAGGTTTCATCCAGATTTGGCAGAACTTCTTCCATGGTTTCAATATGGATTCGTCTGCGGGTGACTATCGGGGCTTTTTTATACTCGGTCAGCAATGCGACAAAGCGGTTGGTTTCACCACGTGCTTTATTGATTCGTTCTACAGCGTAACCTTGCGCTTCCTGTAGCGCCCGCTTTGCTTCACCACGTGCCTTTGGAACTTCGCGGTTATACTGCTCACGTGCTTGAAAGATCAGACTCTCTTTTTGTTGTTCGGCTTCGTTAACTTCGTTGAATGCATCCTTGACCGCTTCTGGCGGATTAACATCTTGGAACTTAACGGTAACAATCCGGACACCGATGTCGTACTGCTTGAGAGTTGCCTGTAGGGCTTGTTGGATCTGATCAGCCAAAGCTGCCCGGTCGGTGGTCAACACCTGGGTAACATCCGCATTACCAATTGTTTTACGCACCATCGCTTCAGCAATGTCGCGAATAGTACCAATTGGATCCTTAATTTTGAAAATATATTTAAATGGATCGGCAACCTGAAATTGAACAATCCACTCGACATCACTGACATTCAAGTCTCCGGTGAGGGTCAGTGATTCTTCTTCAAGACCACGCTTATTGTAAACCGTTTTTATCCCGGGAGTAACAGTCCTATAGCCGAATTCTTCTTTTAGTACGCGCCCGGTTGGAACCAGGTAAACTTGTTCAACACCAAAGGGAATTTTAAAGTGCAGACCCGGATTGGAAAACTTAGAAAACTTTCCAAAACGTAAAACCACACCGGTTTCTTCAGTATCCACTTTATACATACTGCTGGACCCACCAATGACGGCAGCAATGATAGCTATGACAATCAGCAGCGGGAGTATCCCTTTTTGTGGATTGAATTTTAGTTTGTTTTTAACCTGATTAGCGATTTCAATGACCTTTTTTTCCAGGTCTTCCCCGGAAGGGCCTTGTCCCCAATCTTGCATCAGCACCTCTTTTTCTTGTTAATGGTTTTTGAGCATTTACCTATGTTAGTTTTGAGACCAGAATCCTCACTTATAGCAGGTTTCTTCGGTAAGTGGTTATCCTTTTCGCTCAAAATTGGTAAGGTTTTCAACGATTGTCGGGTTGGCAGATCCTATCCCGGCGGGATATACTCTATTTTTATTATGTTTTTGATAAGAGGAGAAGTTTATGAAAGTGATTGTTGATCTTTGTGTTGTTCCTTTAGGGGTTGGCGTGTCTGTTTCAAAGTATGTTGCTCTTTGTCAGAAAATTCTTGAAGATGCCGGATTGAAAATCCGCCTGCATGCTTATGGGACAAATATTGAGGGAGAATATGATCAGGTTTTTACTGCAATCCGCCGTTGTCACGAAGAGATACATGAAGCAGGAGCTCCACGTATCAGTACGACAATCAAGTTGGGAAGCCGGGTAGATCGTGAACAAACCATGGTTGACAAGCTAAAGAGTGTGGAAGAAAAGTTGGTAAAGTAGTTAACTGGTGGTGCCAAACCTGCCAGGAACATACTTCGGCAGATAAATTCTGAATGTTGTTCCTTTGCCTGGAGTCGAAACTACATCAATCTTTCCCTGATGGTTATGAACAACATCCTTGACTATTGCTAACCCCAAACCATTGCCTTGGGTTGCTCTTTTGGTTGAAAAAAATGGCTGAAAAATATGATCAAGAGCCTCTTCAGCAATACCGACTCCAGTATCTTCAACCGTCAGCACCCAGACATTTTCAAGATCTACAGATGAGGAAATTTGCTCCCGCCCTTCTTGGATGGAGATGCTTAAAGCTCCCCCTTTAACGGAACCCTCTTTGGAACGCATGGTTGTCATGGCATGCTGTGCATTGATGAATAGATTCAGAAGAAGCTGTTCCAACTGGGAATGATTGCCAAGAACCAAGGCGGGCTCTCTAGTTCTGCTCGAGTTAAAAGTGATAGATTTACTAAAACTGCTAGAACAGATGGCATAAATACTCTCTACAATCATGTTCAGATCAATGGCAGAAAACTTATTTTCTGTCTTTTGCGTCAGTCCAAGAAGATGACTCACCAGTTGAGCCGCCTGCTGCCCAGATTGATGAATAGTTTCAAATTGCCCTTCGATATCCGTACAGTCGATATTTTCTTTTGAGAGTCGTCTCTTGATCGAATCACAGACTCCCATAATAATAGCAAGAAGATTGTTGAAATCATGGGCCAAACCACCTGCCAATAAACCTATCGACGCAATCTTCTCCATCTCTAACAGATCCTGTTTTTTGTGCTCAATCTCCTTTTCATAGTAATGTTTCAGATTAAGATGTGTGTTCACGCGTGCTTTGAGCTCAAGGGAGTTGAAAGGTTTGGTGATATAGTCAACACCCCCAATATTGAAGCCATGAATAATATCTTCCTGTTCGATTTTTGCCGTAAGAAAAATGATAGGGATATGTCTTGTTGCCGGATCATCTTTGAGCTGTTCACAAACTTCATAGCCACTCATTCCAGGCATAATGACATCGAGAAGTATCAGGTCGAGAGGATGTTCTTTCACCCGTTCCAGAGCCAGCTGACCGCTGGTTGCAAAAATGAGGGTATAGCGTGGGTTTTCTTTGAGGATATTGATCCCCAGTTGGATGTCCGTAAGTGTATCGTCTACAACCAGAATAGTGAATTGCCGATCATCCACGAGGGATCCCCCTTGCATACCTAAGAATATCAATAGTTTCTGGATATTCATCCATTAATGCTGTAACAGCCTCAATATCGAATGCATTCACACCATTCCACAGGTGGGTTGCATAAGCATCGAGATTGGAATTTTGATAGTCTTCAGCTAGAACTTTCAGCCTAGCGCAAAAGTTTTCTATAAGCAAGAAATCACCTTTGTCTTTAATCTCTTCCCATTCTGTTAGCAGTGCATCCAATTGTTCAACAAGTTCAGGAAGTTTTTGCTGTTGTTCTTTTATTTCTGTTGTTACCTGGGTTGGTTTTATCATTGTACAAGGAAGCTGCTCCGCAATTTTGGCCAGCAGTGTCTTCCGGTTCACCGGTTTTCTGATGTAACTATTAAAATCAAACTGTTCTACTTTTTTCAGCTGTTCCCCGATAAGAGAAGCGGACAATGCAATGACCGGTAATTTTTTCCAATCGGGATTGTTCCGAATAATCTTTATCGTTTCATAGCCACCCATTATCGGCATCCGCAGATCCATGAACACCAGATCAATCGGATGGGTTCGCAACTGATCGAGAGCTTCTTTTCCATTTGCAGCCTCAAGAATAGAAAAGTTAGTAGCTGCCAAAAAACCTTTGACCAGCTTTCGGCTGTCGGCAGTATCATCAACAATCAGGATTGTGCCAGATGAAAAATCATATTCGATATTCCCATTATCTTGAAAATCTGTTGCTTCAATGATTGTTGCAATTTCAATGTCCGGTATGCTGATTGTAAATACCGATCCGGTTCCAACAACACTTTCAACTGTAATTGTTCCGTGCATCATCTCAGCAAGCCTGCGGCTGATCGCTAGTCCTAATCCGGTACCGTCATGGTGAGTAGAACTTTGCCCCACCTGTTGCTCAAAGGCATTAAAAATTCTACTCTGTTGATTCTCCGGAATCCCATCCCCAGTATCTGCAATGTTGATAATCAAATCGATCAGGTTGTTGCTGTTTTCGGAATTGACAACTTTCGCAACAACATAGATTTTCCCCTCTTGAGTGAATTTTATAGCATTACCAATCAAATTAAAGAGCATCTGCCGGATTCGTGTTTTGTCAATAAGCAGGTATTTCGGCAGTCCTTCACTAAATTCAAGGCAGAATGAAAGATTTTTTTCCCTGATCTTTGTAGCAAAAAGGGCTTCGATCTCTCTAAGTAGGGTCTTAATATTGACAATTTCATAGGTCAAGGAGAGTTTTCCTGCCTCAATTTTAGAAAGATCAAGGATGTCGTTGATAATTTCCAGCAATGCTCTACCACCAATAATAACTGAACGGAGATAATCCTTCTGCAGCGGATCGGTAATCATGTTTTCCAGCAGTTCGGAGAAACCAATGACAGAGTTCATCGGCGTGCGAATTTCGTGTGACATATTGGCAAGAAATTCACTCTTGGCCTTTGTTTCTTGTTCAGCTTTTTCCATAGCTTTCTGCAAAGCTGTTTCAGTTGTTTTTTTGAGAGTAATATCCTCCTTGACGACCACATAGTGATGAATGGTTTTGTCTGTACTAAGAATGGGGGAGACCGATACTGATTCCCACAGTTCTTCCCCATTTTTTTTCTGGCTACAGAGATCTCCTCGCCAGTTCTCCCCCGCCAGAATTTTTTCTTTTGCTACCCCTAAAAAAGCATTGGTTGTCTGTTGTGAAGTCGTGGTTTCCAGATCTTGTTTGAATATTTCATCTTGGGAATAGCCACTTACTTGAGTAAAGCATGGGTTGACATATTCAACCGTTCCATCTGGATCAGTGATAATCACTGAAATCGGACTCTGCTCTATGGCTGAGAAAAGGATGTCGAGTTTTTCTCTGGCCTGAGAAAGGACTTGATTGGTGCGGAACCGCAGCCAGAGCAACAGGGCAATAATGGCAAACAAGGCTGCCAGAATTTCTGCTACGATTGTGCTCCCTAAGCTTAATTGCTCTATCCGCAAAATTTGTTTTGACAAGCTTGCAAATGCCTGCTGATTAGCATGCAGATAAATATCCTGAAGGGTAGCAATAGTGTCATCAAGGCGGGTCAACAATGCTAGAGCCTGACTCTGATCGTAAGTCTCAATTTGACTGCCCAGCCTTTCGATATTCCCAAGAATGGTACTGACTTCCTCACTGAGGAAAAGAGTAATCCTTGCTTGCGGTCTTGCCAGATTTTCAAAAAAAGATTTTGAAAGGGCAAATGCGATATCGAGGTAAATCGACAGTTCATCAAGACGGTCAGGAGAAGTTTCAATGATGACCCCATCAAGTTTGGCAGATAATTCTCCAAGATGCTGAATCAGGACAGAGAGCTCCCGATGTTGTGAAAGGGTCGAAATGGGGAGGGCTTGTTTGACTGTCTGTAGATGATATCTAACGTACAATCCACCGCAGGCAAGTCCGATAGCCAGTAAAGAAAAAGTAAGGACAAGGAAACGTTGGCTGGATTTTAGCTTCATCTATTACCTAACTGGACAAGGGCCAAAACTGGGAGCATCTGGAGGAAAACATTGTGCATTTGTTATCGCGAGAATACTTTGAAGCTTTTTGGCTTGCTCGTCCAAAACAGTTTGTATCTCTTTATTTCTAAGGACGATCTGGGTAAAGCTACGCTTGTAGACCCGGTTGAATTGATCGGTATATTCATCAAATCCATAGGGTAAGGCACTAACGACCGCATTCTCTGTGGAAGTTTGAGTTGAAACGGCATTGATCATCGAAACAAGATATGGTGGAGCCAGCTTGTCAGCAGCATTGGCAGCATCTTGTGTGACAGGGAAGAAACCTGTTGTTTCAAGAGTTTTTACCTGAATCTGTGTCGAAGTTAAGTACTCTATTAATTCCATACTACGCGGATCCAATGTATTCTTTGGGATACCAAGTCCGGCAAGCACCAACATGTAACCCCGTCCCTTTGGTCCAATAGGGGCAGGGAAAGCAACAAATTCTCCAGGGTGTTGTTTGAAGACCTCCAGCAGTCGGGAAGTATGATCCCATGCCAACCAGACCTCTCCTGTCAACAACGGTTCTTGCATACTGTTGAAGCTCAAAGAAAGGACGTTGACATGCTTCCATAGCTCTTTAAATGTCTGCCACATGATAACTGCATTATTGTCACGAAAGTGGCGAATCATACCTCCTGTAAAAGATGGATAGAGGTAGCCCTGAACAAACCTGTACATCAGCCCTTTGGGGCTGGCAGGAAACCCTGTTTTTGGCGTCCCAGCCGCCTGATGCATGTTAGCTGACCATTGAATGAGTTGCTGGTATGTCAGCTGATTCAAGTCGACATTGGGTGGCAGATATTGTAGTGCTGAACGCTTGGCTACCATCAGGTAGGTAGCCTGTATCCAAGGGATAAATTTCTGTTGCTGGGTTTGCAGAGACCCCATTTCAACCATACCGGGCAAGAAATCCCGGTGGGGCAGTTTGTTCAAATCCTCAGTGAGATCTTTCAACAGCCCCTCATCTTTAAGGTTGACAAAATCACCGACTGTTCCACCCAGAATATCTGGTGGTTGGATCGTATCCTTAATCAGGAGCTGGAAAATTACCCGATCATCATACGGTTTAAAGAGAACCTTATCATGGAATCCTTTGAGAATATGGCTACGCATTGACATTGCTTCTTTGGTCGGATTCAGCTGAGTTGAGATAAAAATGAGTGGGTCAGAATGGACACAGATGGGGAGTTGTAGACAGCAACAGATCAAAGTTATTATTACCCAGCCATACAGATTTTTCCTTGGCCGGACTCTAGGTATTGAATGTGACATTAAATTTTCCGTCAAAAATTTGCTGAAAATAGGTAGGTAACGAACTTCTGCCTAGTATACAGAACATTGTTATACTGTCGATATCAAAGGTGTTATAGTTGTCAAAAAAGTAATAACTCAAAATTATTTTTGAAAAATTTCTGATATTGGCAAAACAATTAACTCTAACTTATTAAGTAAGAATCTTGAACGCACAATAAATCTGTCCAGCATCTCGAAAGGGTCAAGCCTTTTATTCGAACAGAAAGCGCCCTTGTGGAGCTGAGTAAAATTGATAATTAGCTTTGCCCGATTTTTTAACGCGATACATGGCCAGATCAGCATTTTTCATCATTTCCTGAGCTGTTGTCGCGTCTTCGGGATAAATGCTGATTCCGATACTTGCGCTGATGGCCTGAGTAAAATCATCTTTGTTTAATTCATGAGCCAGAGCGCTACAGATCCGTTCAGCTGTGGTTTCAATCATTTCGAATGATTCAATTTCTTCCAATAAAACAAGAAACTCATCCCCGCCCATCCGCGCAACGGTATCACTCTCCCGCACACAACGACACAGACGCTTGGCGACATCAATCAGTAGTAAATCACCGTAATCATGGCCAAGATTGTCATTGATCTCTTTCAGATGATCAAGGTCAAGGAAGAAAAGAGCGACCTGTCTGCGACTACGTCGGGCTTTACTAAGAGCCTGCTTTAAGCGATCTTCAAACAAGAGTCGATTTGGCAAGTTAGTGAGCGAATCGTGATGAGCCAGATGGTGTAGACGTTTTTCTTTTTCGTTTAGCAACTCTTCGATCTGTAACCGGTCAGTGATATCGCGAGCCACCTCAATAATCGCATATATCTCACCGTAACTATCAAAAAGAGGTGAGGCGGTCAGTTCGACAATCCGTTTCCCCTGGCTGGTTTCATGATGGTGAATCAAGGTCACAGGCTGGCCTGTTTCTTTGACTTCCAAGAGTGGGCAGGGATGATTATCGTCATTGCAGGGGACGAGTGATGCATGTGAGAGTTGATGGCAGGTTAATGTGTCCTGCTTACTCATATTGTTACTATGTTCATTCTGGGCAGCCTGATTCATCTGTAGAATGCGGTAATCTATCCCTATAACCATCAGTGGATCGGAGACACCATCAATCACCGATTGCAAGAATCGGTTGCGTTCTTCGAGTGTTTGTTCCGCAAGTTTTCGCGCACTGATGTCATGAACAATGGAACAGAGCAGCGTGCGGCCTTCTACTTGAATCGGACTACAGTAGATTTCTACTGGTCGCTTTTGTCCGTTTGCAAGGCGATGAGTAAACTCAAACTGTTGTTGCTCCAAGCGCTCAACCAGTGCTATTTTTTTTCGGATTTCACTCTCACTTAGGACATTGAGCTCCTGAATTTTCATTCTCTGCAACTGTTCTCGAGAATACAGGTAGTATTTACATGCTGCTGGATTAGCATCAACAATGTTTGTTGTTTGCGGATCAAGTAGCAGCATGGCAGAGTGAGATTCTTCAAAAAACACCCGATACTGTTGTTGCCGTTCGCGGAGTTCCAACTCAATTTTTTGCCGGTTTATCAGCTCACCTTCAAGTTGGATATTTTTTTCTTTAAGTTGAGTCGTTTTTAGTGAAACTTGTCGACGAATCCAAAGGGTTGTCAATACCAACAAAAACAGTAGGATTCCAAGAACCGATAGCAGCGGTATGAACCAGGCAGGGAATTTGAATGAGGATCCGTTTGTCAGCCATTTATGCAACAGCTGATAATATATAGAGTTTTGATCTTCTTTCCAATTTTTCAGATGCTGATCAAATTGTTTTATCAGCAAAGGATCACTTGCCAGAGAAAAAGCAGGGCGAACTTGAACTGGGTTAAGTATGATCTGAGTGGGTCGCAGGTTGAACACATCCTGTTGCTTTAGCCCAAACAGACGATTGACCAGTGCAGCATCAACCTTTTTTTCAGCCAACAGAGTAAATACGTCCAGATAGCTATCAGCTTCAATAAAATTGATTTTGATATCAAGTTTGTCTGCGACATTGATAATGCCGAATTTACCGCAGTAGTGAATATCATCCTTAAGAACAGCAAGAGTCAGTTTTTCAAGTTGCAGAACTGATTCTAGTTTTGACCCTGGACGTCGATAAACTTGCCCCCAGTTGGTTATCACCGTTTCATTGGGAAAATGGAGCTGCTCGGCTCGTTGTTCTGTATATGAAATGGCTGGAAGAATATCTATAGTCCCAGCATCAAGTTGTTCCAGGCATTGTTGCCATTGACAAGGGACAAATTTAAGAGACCATTTCTCTTGTTTGGCAATTTGAGTCAGGAGGTCAGGGAGTAAACCAGAGGCCTGTCCGTTATCGGTCATGAATGTCAGAGGAGGATTGTTATCAAGGCCAACCCGAACTTCAACTGCACCGGATTGCGCCGGTAACAGGATAATGAAGCCGAGAATGATGATGAGGAAATAACGCAAACTTAGCTCCTCAGGAAGCAGAGTTCTACCTCCTCTTTTTCAGAGTTGAAAGCTCATCTTTCAATTTATGATAACTGGCAAGACGCTCTGAATACAAGTCTCCGACTTCAATGGCCTTGTTAACGGCACAACCGGGTTCGGTTTTGTGGTGGCAATCCTTGAATTTGCAGTTAGCCGCCAAGGTTTCAATATCAGAGAAAGACTCGGCCAGATCTTCTGCTTCCCCCCAAAGGTGCAATTCTCGCATACCAGGATTGTCCATCAGGATGCCCCCGTTGGGAAACAGGATGAGCTCACGGTGAGTGGTCGTATGACGCCCTTTTCCATCTGCTTCACTAACGGCACCGATCTTCTGCCGATCTTCACCGAGCATTCCATTAAGGATGGTCGATTTTCCTACTCCTGAGGATCCAAGCAAAGCAATTGTTTCACCCGACTGCATGTAATTGAAAAGAATATCAAGCTGCCCGGCGTTACGAGCCATACAAAGATGGACTGGACTGTTTCCAGCAATTGCTTCAACCTGGGCTTTGCAGTCTTCAGGATTTTCACACAAATCGGTCTTATTGAGTAGAATCACCGCCTTTGCACCGCTACTGCTCACCAAGGTCAGATATCGTTCAATCCGACGTAGGTTGAAATCACGATCCAGCCCGCTGACGATGAAGACCAGATCAACGTTGGCGGCAATCACCTGCTGCTCAATGCGTTCTTTTCCTTTTCGGGTTCCAGGGAGGTTACGTGAGAAGGAACTTTTACGTTCCAGCAAAGCACGAATGGTTCCACGTTGATCCGACTGTGGTTCGACGACAACCCAGTCTCCGACAACTGGCAAATCAGCCCGACCACCTGCTTTATAACGAATCTTTCCAGCAAAGCGGACAGTTAGTTCTCCCTGAAGAGACCAGACCCGGAAATAATTCTTTTCTCCACGAATCACACGCGCAGGAATGCACCCAGGCTTTTCCCAAGATATATATTTCTCTGTAAAATAAGGGGACCAGCCCCAGTCTTCGAGGGTCATTATCTAAATCTATCCTTTTGAACGGCTCAATGGCAGATTGAAGAGCAACAGGCCGCTGGTAATCAATACGACACCGACCAGATGGTAGCTCTGAAACTTTTCCCCCAGAAACAGTACGGCGAGGAGTGAAGCAAATAAGGGAATTAGGTTGATGTAGAGTCCAGCCCTATTTGCGCCAATTTCAGAAATCCCTTTATTCCAGCATAAGTACGCTAGAATTGATGGGAAAAAAGCAACATAAAGCAAACTGATAATGACTGGTTGGGTTATTTCCAATGCTGGTGTTATTTGCATTTCCCAAAAATAAAATGGGAGCAGCAAGACAACCCCAACCGCAAAGGTTGAGGTTAAAAAACTCATGGGATGAATATCTGGTCGTTTCCGTAATAAAACTGAATAGAGAGCATAGAAGCAGATTGCCAATAACATCAACAAATCACCGCGAACAAATTTGAGTTGTAATAACCTCTGCCAGTCCCCGTGGATAACGATATACCCGGCACCTAACATACAAAGGGTGATTGCAAATAGCTGAAAACGGAAAACACGATCGCGAAATAGAACAAAACTGATAATGACGATTATCGCGGGCATAATCGATTGTGTCAGGGCGATATTAAGGGCGGTGGTACTGTGTGCTGCGGTGTAGAGCAGGGTGTTAAAGGAGGCAATACCAAAAAAACCCAAGAGGAAGAGAATTTTCCAGGCAGCTTTTATTTTTGGCCAATCTTTACAGGTTTGCTTCCAGGTAAAGGGTAACAGAATAGACAATGCCATCAGCCAGCGCCAGAAAGACATGGTCACTGGTGGAATCAGTTCTGCGACACCTCGGGCGAGCACGGTATTTCCTGCCCAGAATAAGGGTGGGAGTATCAATAACAGGTAAATATAAGAAGATTTATTTTTCATGATCTGCTTCTTCAGGCTAAGGGGTAAATCGCGAGAGTAGCACAGGAACCGCTGTTTCAACGCGTAAAATCCGTTCTCCCAGACTGATGGGAATAAACCCGCAGCTTTGCAGTTTTTCTACCTCATAGGGGATGAATCCTCCCTCCGGTCCAATTGCTAATGTCGTGGGTTTATTGAGGTTGTGCGGGCAGGGTGCTGCAGCAACCGGATGGGCAACATAAGTGGCCGTCCCTTTCGCAATTTTAGTCAACTCATCTTCAACAAAAGGTTTAAAGCGTGGGCACAGAGTTATTTCAGGGAGAACCGTATCGCGGGCTTGTTCCAAGCCCAAGATCAGATGTTCATTCAAGTTCTCAGGTTGCAATAACGGGCTCCCCCAGAAACTTTTATCAACCCGGTAACTGTTGATCAGGTAGATTTTTTTTACTCCCAAAGAGCTGACACTTTGCAAAATACGTTTCAACATTTTTGGTCGTGGCAACGCCAACAGTAACGTAACCGGAAGTGGGTCTGGCGGTGACTGGTCGAGCTGTACTTCCATCTCCAACTCTTGACTATCCAGACTCACAATTGTACCCGTTCCATGCAGTCCATTAAGTTTGCCGACACGCAATTCATCTCCACTCGTGGCTCGTTGGATATTCTGGATATGCTCAAATCTCCGTCCGCGGAGTTGGGCACGTTTTTGATCGATAAAGTCATTATCGTGAAGAAGAATCAGATTCATATTGGCAAATTCACCCAAATAGCTGATACCGTTGCACTGAGCAAACCGACGAGAAGGCTCCACAAACCATTACGGATCAATCCATACTTACGAGTTAAGCGGTGTTTTCCTAGATAATAAATTTCATGGAGATAGGCATTGTAGAGTTTCTCCCTATCAGTGATGGTCGCTAAAAACTGGCTTTTAAATTCATCTTCTGACAGGTCACTGAATGAACGAAAATAGAACAAATTGGTGTGGTCGGTGACATGTAGTGGCGGAATAATCGCCAGAATTGAAAAGATCACAGCCAGAATACCAGAACCGGCCAGTAACAATATGGTGATCAGGTTGAGTTTGTCATACTGAGTCAAGGTAATGGTAATAATTAACGAGGAGGCAGTCATGATCATCGAGGCTTTGGAATCTGCCATCTTGTTCAGATCCATATGCTTACTCAGATTGGCTCGCAAGGCGTTGGTTGCCAACAGGCGTGGGATCAAAGGTTCTTCCTGCAGCGGCTTGGTTTTCATCAAAAAAGTCTCCTCACAATAATCACAATTGGCGAATCAGAATCATGTTATCAGATCTGCACGGCGCAAAGCAGCGGAATTTGATATCTATGCTAAACTTTCTATTTTCTAACTCTGTACTTTATTGACCGGGAGTGAGTGATGCTGACAAGACAACAGATTGATGATGCGGCAAAAATACTACAAGGGATCATTCGACATACAGAACTGATTCACGCTCCTTTCTATTCAAAAATGCTGGGAACACCACTTTATTTCAAGTGTGAAAATCTCCAACATAGCGGATCATTCAAACTCCGTGGTGCTTATAATTTTCTTTCCCGACAACCAGCAGAGTTGTTAGCTGCTGGTGTCGTGACTGCTTCGGCAGGTAATCATGCTCAAGGATTAGCCTGTGCGGCGGCTTTACTTAATTGTTCCTGCCAGGTGGTTATGCCCGAAGGAACTCCTTTGGCGAAAGAGTTAGCGACTCTGGAATATGGCGCCAAGGTTGAGTTGCATGGCAATAATGATGCAGAAGCAGAAAGTTATGCAAGGCGGTTAGCTGAGAAAGAGAATTTACTTTATGTTTCTTCTTATGATCACGAGCTGATAATGGCTGGGCAGGGAACCATCGGTTTGGAAATTCTTCAAGATTTACCAGAGCTTGATACCTTGTTGGTTCCGATCGGGGGAGGGGGATTGATTGCCGGAGTTGCGACTGCAATTAAGTCTGAAAAGCCAGAGATACGAATTGTCGGCGTTGAAGCCGCTGGCATTGCCAGTGCTTCTTTAGCTCGGCGCAATGGTCATCCTAAGCATCTGTCTACCCGCTGTCACACTTTTGCCGAAGAGGTTGCCGTCAAGCAGGTTGGTGAACAGGCTTTTCCTTTAATTGAGAAGTATGTTGATGAAATTGTTACCGTTGAGGAGGAAGCCATTGCCAGGGCAATTGTCAGCTTGATGGAAAAAGGAAAGATGATTGTCGAAGGGGCTGGAGCTGTGGGCTTGGCAGCTGTTCTCTATGGTTTAAAAACCATCCACAAAGGAAACACTCTTTGCCTGTTGTCTGGTGGAAATCTGGATGTGCAAAGTATGGCTCGAGTCGTTGAGCAAGGAATGTTGGCAGAAGGTCATTCTCTTAAATTGCGGTTGGAAATGCTTGATATGCCCGGAGCTTTAGCCCGTTTGACAAATATTCTCAGTGAGCTTAAGGCTAATATTTTCCAGGTCAGTCATGATCGACAAAAGTCTTCCCTGCCGCCGGGGGAAGCAGAGGTTCTCCTTGATCTGGAAGCTCGTGGGACAGAGCATATTCAGGAAATATTGATGCGGTTGGAGGATGAGAGGTATCGACCGGAAGTTATCCGCTAGTTTGTTTCTGTGCGGAAATTGCTCTTTTCCGAATCAGAAACTTGCATCTACTATCCAAAATTTACAAAAAAAGACGGGAGTTGTCAGGGTTTCTTCGATATCGCAAAGCCCATCTGGTTGCCAGATGGGTTTTGCCTGTTCAGATTCAATAATCTTAGAAGCGTACCAGAAGTCCAGCAAAGGGGCCAGAAAATTTTGTTTCTACAAAGATATCATCTTCATCAATTTTCAAATCAAAATAACGAAATCCGGCATAGAGTCCAACCATTGGGATCGGTGAGAATTCCAGCTGGGCTTCAGCATCCAGAAAATGATTGCCATCAAATTCCAGATAACCGATCCGTCCGTTAATACCGAGAAAGTCAGCCAGGGCAATCCGGGTGCGAGCTCCGATAGTTGGGATTGGTGCCGTAACCGATTCCGATTCGACAAAATCTTGTGTCAGGTCATGAAAGGTCATATCAACATCGACAATTTTAACTGCCAGCTCAAGCCCCAGTTGAAAGCGAGTTGGTAGATCGTCAAAGTTGACCAAGTAGTAGGTGTAGCCAATATCGTAGAGATCTATGTCCAAATCAGTTTTTACAACATCATCTACACTGAATGGTTCACCGTTAAATTCACCATCGATAGTCAGGATACCAGTGCCGGAAAAACCAATCGGCAAGTAATTGAAAGAAAAGTGTGAATCTCCCCATTTCAAAGCAATCTCAGCGGTTATACTCTCACTGTCATCCAGATTTAAATCTCTCTCGAGATCAACTTCTTCTCCAACACCATTAATAGTTCCAGCAAGGGAGCCTTCCGGGCTGAGTAATTGATAGCCACCTTTCAAAGAAAAGAGTTCATCGGCAAAAGCAGTGATAGAGAACAACAGAAAAACAACGAGCAGAGGTAAGACTTTCCATTTATTTAGCATGACCATCTCCTTTTAGTCTGTGGAAAATTATTTGAAGATCTTAACAGAGATGGTTTACAATGTCATTATTTCTAATCTCAATTCTCTGAACGTCTTCTGCCGTTAAAAATCTGTTATGATAATGGTTCCTCAGCACAGGAGTTGAGCATGACCGAGATAACTGCCAAAATTCTTATCGTCGAAGACGACAAAAACACTGCCAACCTTGTCGCAACTTATTTACAAAAAGAAGGGTTTAGCGTTCTGGTGGAAAATGATGGTGAAAAAGGTCTACAGACTGCCAGAGTGAAACAACCCAATCTGGTGATTCTTGATCTGATGCTGCCGAATATTGATGGTCTTGAAATTTGCCGACGCTTGCGCAGTGAATCGAATCTTCCTATTCTGATGTTGACCGCACGTGAAGAGGAGATAGATCGAGTACTCGGGTTCTCACTTGGGGCAGACGATTATGTCGTGAAACCCTTTAGCCCAAGGGAACTAGTGGAACGAGTCAAAGCAATTTTGCGTCGTGCCCAGCCTGCCCCAGAGGCAGAAGTTAAGTTATTATCCTGCGGCCAACTGCAACTTGATCCTGAAAAGCATAAGGTGACCTTGGGCGACAAAGTTATCTATCTGACCACATCAGAGTATAAACTATTATATATACTGATGATTTCTCCCGGACGAGTTTTTAGCCGAGCAGAGTTACTGCGACATTTTTACGAACAGGAAGAGGCCGTCATCGAGCGGGTCATTGATGTCCATATCAATAAGTTACGGCAGAAAATTGAATTTGATTCGGGACACCCAATCTTTATTGAAACGGTTCGTGGCTTTGGTTATCGTTTTTCTGACAATGGGTCGAACTTGTGAAAAAACATCTTCTCTGGAAATTACTCCTGAATGTTGTCCCCGTTATAGCAATTACTATTTTGGTGGTCTGGTTGGCTATTGACAACCTTGCGGCAACCTACTTTATGAACTTAATGGAGCACTATTCCATTCAACCACACGACAGTCATCGCATGTTTATTGAGGCGGTGCATCGCTATTTGTTGTGGGCTGCTTTGGCGGCATTGATTCTGGCGCTTTTACTCAACTATCTGATGACTAAACGAGTATTGCGACCCCTTTCACAAATGACGCGAATTTCTCGAGAGCTTGCTTCAGGTCATTTTGTTAATCGGGTCGAGGTTGTATCTGAAGATGAAGTTGGACAGCTGGGAATAGCGTTTAATCGGATGGCTGACAGCCTTGAACATCTGGAAAAATTACGTAAAAATATGGTGACAGATGTCGCTCATGAACTGAGGACTCCACTGACTAATCTACGTGGTTATCTTGAAGGGCTAAGCGACTCAGTTATTCCTCCTTCGGTTGAAACCTTTCGTATGTTGGAAAGTGAGATTCTCCGGCTAGTGCATCTGGTTGATGATCTACAACAGTTGACCAAAGCCGAATCGGCACAGGCTTTTCTGCAACGGCAGGAATTACAGGTTGCAACCTTATTTGAACAGCTTCTAGCTTTATTTGAATTGCGTTTTCAGGCAAAAAAAATTGATCTGCAAGTTATCATTGAACCTCAAGATTTAGCTCTGTCAGCGGATCTTGATAAACTTTTACAGGCGCTCCGGAATCTGCTGGAAAATGCTCTGCGCTATACTCCAGACGCTGGCAAGATAACGATCAGGGGGCGTCAGATAAATTCTGTGGTAGAAATATCAATTTCCAATAGCGGCAAAGAAATTGCGACTGGCGACCTGCCATTTATCTTTGAGCGCTTCTTTCGGGCTGACCGTTCTCGATCCCGTGAACATGGAGGAGCAGGTATCGGCTTGGCAATTGTCAAACAGTTGGTCGAAGCTCATGGAGGGCAGGTTGGAGCCAAAAGTCAGAATGGATTGACGTGTGTCTGGCTCAGATTGCCAGGCTAGTTCTTCCCCCCCTCAATCTTTACCTAATCTTTAAACAGTTGTGATCTCCACTTTATCTTACTTTGCTACACTGATAGGCAGATGAAAGGAGATCTCCAATGGTAAAATTACTCGCGTTAATGCCCATTCTGTTTTTTGCTCTGACAACTTTGGCTCTCAGTGCTGAAGACCCCCCCGACCGAGCAACTGCAACCTTTGCTGTTTCCTGATACGACGTTGGTCAAGCTGCCCTGGAAGGGCGGCCTGGAATCATTAAAGTAGAAAAAGGTTGGCAGGGTTTTCGTGAAGTAAACCGGGTACACTACAATCCAAAAAAATTGAAAATTGGAAAAATGGTAGAATGGCTCAAGAAAGCAAAAACATATCAGGAAACTCTAGATGATAGTTTAAAAGATAAAGGAGATAGATCATGAACAGGAGAAATGCTCTCGTATTTATGACAACTCAAGTTGGCTTACTCTGGCTAGCTGCAAATGGATTTGCTACAAATGCGAATAAATCTAATCACAAAATGGTGACAAGTGAAAATATCAAAATCTATTCAGCAGAAAAGGGAGAATATATTTTGACCAACAAAGTATTAAAAAGTGACGCTGAATGGAAAAAACTACTGACATCGGAGCAATATCATGTGCTGCGAGAAGAAGGAACTGAGCGAGCTTTCACTGGGAAACTACTCAAAAATAAAGAGTATGGTGTCTACCGCTGTGCGGCCTGTGGGAATGATCTTTACCACTCTAACCACAAATTTGACTCCGGAACTGGATGGCCAAGTTATTATCAAGCAATCGCTGCAGAAAATGTCTCGACCCGTGTTGATCGCAGCTTTTTCTCCATCCGCAATGAATTAATCTGTAGCCGTTGTGAATCCCATTTGGGACACGTTTTTGATGATGGCCCAGCACCGACCGGAAAGCGCCATTGCATCAATTCAATATCGTTGATTTTTCATAAGCTGGATAAATAATACTTGGATATCAGGAGATAGATGATGAAGAGAATAATCGTGTTTTTTGCCTTACTGGCGATCTTGCCAACAAGCCATGCTCTCGCTGTCAACACAGAGCGAGCAATATTTGCTGGTGGTTGTTTCTGGTGTATGGAATCAGCTCTGGAACATTTAGATGGGGTTGAAGAGGTTATCTCTGGATATACTGATGGAGAGAAACTGAACCCGACCTACAAAGAAGTATCAGCCGGAGGAACTGGGCATACGGAAGCCGTAGAAGTCCACTATGATCCACAGAAAATATCTTACCTTGCACTGTTGGATGCTTTTTGGATGAATATCAATCCGACTGATGCTGGTGGTCAATTTGTCGATCGCGGCAATCAGTACCGCAGTGGGATTTTTTATCTCAATGCAGAACAGAAGCACCTCGCGGAACAATCGAAGCAAAAACTGGCAGAATCAGGGCGCTTCGACAAACCTTTAGTGACTGAAATTACCAAGGCAAGTGTTTTTTATCCGGCTGAGGACTACCATCAGGATTATTATTCTAAAAACCCACTGCGCTATCGGTTCTATACCAGGGGGTCAGGCCGTAAGGGATTTCTCGATAAGGTGTGGGGAAAAGATTGATGAGACTTTGACAAGTTTCGGGATGAGAGGCGTTTATGAAAACAATTTATCTAGCGGGCCCTGATGTTTTTGAGCCTGATGCACTGAACATCGGTGAAAACCTAAAGAAACTTGCCTCTCAATATGGCTTTATTGGACTTTTTCCACTCGACAACAATATCCCTGATAAAGAAACACCACATGAGGTTGCTAAAGCTATCCGCGATGCCAATATCAAACTTATCGAATCTGCTGATATTGTCATGGCTAACCTGAACCCTTTTCGTGGAATAGAACCGGATTCAGGAACTGTTTTTGAGGTTGGTTTTGCAACGGCACTCAATAAAGATGTGTACTGCTATGCCGCAGACCGTCGCGAGATGATAGAAAGGATCAGAGAAAAACAGCAGTTGGATGCTGCTGCAACCTTATGTCTGGACGGAAAAACCATTGAAGATTTTCAACTTTCACATAATTTGATGATGATTGATCAAGTGGTTGCTGTTGATGCCAGATCGTGTGAGGGTGTAAAAAACTTTGTGTAAATGGTCTCAGTCGGTTACAACCCGTAACCACTGGAGGTACTGATGACCATACCCAAAGACCTGCTCGATGCCCTGATGAAGGATTACAAGAATCCTGAAGATCTAATCGGGGAAACCGGGCTGCTGAAACAACTGACCAAGCAACTGCTGGAG
>JADGEB010000010.1:78714-92897 GCA_016744595.1 Desulfuromusa sp. | reverse complement strand
GATTCTGGATAAAGGTGAGGGACTGTTTTTTCTTGCGTCACAGTGAATTTCAACGTGTGCTCTAAGCCTGCCATCAATCCATCTTTCATTACACGATCTCCTTATGGAATTTTTTTTAAAAGTCTGACATACTGGTTTCTATAAGTAAAATATATAATATGTATATATATAATCTAAAATAGAGATGGTGTGGATGGAATTTCGACAACTAAAATATCTATTGGAAATCGTGAAATGCAACGGTTTTACAAAAGCATCAGAGTCTCTGGGGATTGCTCAATCGGCCTTGTCAATCGCGGTAAAGAATTTGGAGTACGAAATTGGCATAACTCTCATTGATCGCAATTTTAGAAAATTAACACTGACGACTGAGGGCGAAATTTTCTTGAGCAGAGCGAAAAGTATAATCTATCAAGTCGATGGACTTCTCCATGAAATGGAAGAGGTCAAAGGATTGGTTCAGGGAGATTTAAGGGTTGGTATCCCAGGAATGCTGGCAACATATTATTTCCCCGAAAAAATTTCAGAATTTAAGGATAAATATTCCAAACTGAAGATATCAATCGTATCTGATGGTGCTAAAAAATTGGAGGAAATGCTGTGTAGCGGGCTTTTAGATGTCGCTATTCTTGGGGAAGAAAATTTATCCCGAGAATTGTCATGGCGACCATTTCTTAAAGATGAAATGGTTGCCTGTGTCGCCACTTCGCATCACCTTGCATCAAGGGAGTGGATAACTATTCAAGAGCTGGCAGAAGAACCCCTTTTTTTATTTCAAAAGGGGAACTACCAAAGAGCAATTATTATGAAGTTGTTAAAAAATATTGATAAGCAACCCAATATTGCTTTTGAAACAAACTTAACATCTCTTTTGAAATCTATGACGGAAAAAGGGAGCGGTGTTTGCACACTTCTCAGAATGGCTGTTGATACATCAAGACTAATTCCAGTATCCCTACAGCCAGCCATTGAAATAAGTACCGTTATCGCTTGGCGAAAAAAAACATATATTTCTCTCGCAACGAGAGCGTTTATTGATTTTTTACACCATGAAGGCGGTTCGTCAGCAACGTATTCCTGAACCTTTTCCCATCTCAGTAGGGATGATGTTAAGTGCTGATACCCGCGCCAATGGCAAGTATTTCTTTGAATTGTTCACTAAATCTATAACGGTAATACAGTGCCAGATAAGAAAATAAAGCAGAAAATATATAAGCAGTACAGCAAAGTCAGTGATGCCTATGTACGTAGCCAAAGTCACGCAAAAGGCATTGACCTTGAACATCTCATCACTATGACTAAGCCAGAAAAAGAGTGGATAGCTCTGGATGTTGCAACTGGCGGTGGGCACGCAGCCCTGTCGATCGCTCCTTATATTAAAAACGTCATTGCCATTGACATGACACCCAATATGTTACGAACCGCGAAAACCTTCATTCGAGAAGAAAAAAAGGTATTAAACGTTGAATTTCAACGAGCGGATGCAGAAGATCTACCGTTCAATGATCATTCTTTCGATCTGGTCAGCTGTCGTATTGCTGCTCACCATTTCCCCAATTGTCAGAAGTTCGTTAGAGAGAGTTCGAGAGTTTTAAAAAAAGGTGGTTTGCTGTTGGTGCAGGATCATGTGCTTCCAGAGGATGAGGCAGTAGCTCAACAGGTTGATCAATTTGAACGTTTACGTGATCCGTCCCATTATCGAGCTTACTCCGAAAAGGAATGGCATATGATGTTCAAGGTTGGAGGACTTAAGGTAGAAAAAACAGTTCAGCTTGTCAAACAGCACGAGTTCGTTGACTGGGTAAAGCGGATGAACAATACAGACGAAACCTTGTGTAATCTTGTGCAGATGATGAAAAATGCACCAAATGCTGTGCTGGACTGGTTTAAGCCTTTTCCAAGTGCAAAAGAGTTTGATTCACCACAAGCACGCTTTGTAAATCACCATATAATCATCATGGGACGCAAATAATTGGCGGGTGAAGTCACTTCACTGCCAAAGTTTTTCATTTAACCCTGAAACGAACACTTACTCAAAAAACGCTGAGCCATATAATGTGAATAGTTAGAGTTATGAGTCGAACAACTCTGACCATGTTTGGGTTCTATTCTGGGTGTCAAAGATAAATATGGCGTTCCGAATGGTGTAGCTTCTGATGTTGGGTTATTCGCCCAGCATGATGCGGATAATTTCCTTATCGGTTTCTCGCATGCCGTCACGACCGAGGCGGCCGATGTTGTTTATCGTATTTTCTACTCCTTTGGTGACAATTCCATCGCCACCGTAAAATTGCTGACCTCTTGCAAACATCAGAAAACCAAGAATACCAGCATCAACTGAAGCGGCAATTTTGGCGGCGCAGGATGGTTTGGCTCCGTCACAAATAATACCGGAAACCGTTGCCAAGGCATTGACAATGGTATGGGCAACTTCTTCGAAACGTCCTCCGTGTAACCAGGAAATTCCAGCTCCGGCGCCACATCCGGCACTTACTGCCCCACAGTATGCGGAGAGGCGGCCAATTCCGGTTTTTTGGTGAATGCTTACCAGGTTTGATACAATCAGGGCGCGGAGCAACGTATCGTGGTCTGCTCCTATTTCTTCAGCGTATGCGATCACCGGTACCGAAGCAGTGATTCCCTGATTTCCACTGCCCGAAACGATCATGACTGGCAAATTGCAACCACTCATTCTCGCGTCCGATGCAGCAGCAGCCAAAGCTTTTGCTCTAACCTTGATATCATCGCCCCATGAGTCAATGAGTACCGAGCCGATGTTGGCGCCCCAATCGTTCTTCAATCCCTCTGCAGCAATCGCCATATTGTAGTCAATTTGATTCTGCAGCAATGTTTCGATTTCTTTAACATCCACCGATGCCGCAAAGTCGAGGATGTCTTTGACGTTCATAATGGTGCGGTCGGTTAGTTTTGCTGTTTCAATTTCATCGCAATCCTGATTAGTGTAAATTACCGTATCATCTTTTTTGATCAGGACGATGTTGGTGTGATAATGGGAAATTTGTACGCTGGCTTGTGAGTTCGCCGAAAAGACCGTGACCGTTAAATCAAATGTCAGGTCGCTGTTTGATTCGGTGACGTTGATTTCTTTGTTGTCGAGAAAATCTTTTATTTGTTCTCGTCCGGCATCATCCACCTGTGAGATGACTTCCAAAACTTTATTTGCCTTGCCGACGGTAATTCCAGCTGCAGCGGAGGCTTCGATCCCTCTGAGATTTCCTGTGTTGGGAACAACGACACTTTTTACATTCTTAATAATATTTCTACTTACTTCGACTGAAACGCGTTCTGGTTGAGTGCCTAATACTTCATGCGCTCGTGCAGCGGCATAGGCAATTGCAATGGGCTCAGTGCATCCCATTGCCGGAACAAGTTCTTCTTTTAAAATAGCGATATATGCCAGATAGCGGTTGTCTGTTGAGTTCATACTTTTCTCCAGATGGTGAAATTCTCCAGATTTTATCTTGTTTTGAGTGGATAAACAAGAATCTGCATCTGTTCAGAACTATGATTTCGAAAATAACTTGGCTTCAAAGTGTTGAATCAGGTATTTTTTGGTTAAATAATCAGGATGGTCGCCTGAGAGAAAATTTGATGACATCGCACCTGTGGAGGATTTAAGTAGAAAATGAATGAGATAATTGAAACTCAGATGCTAGATGCTCTGGAGCTATTTCATTATTCCTACCGATTCCGTCAACATCAGTTTGTCCTGGTTTTGGATGATGGTGCTCGGTTAGAGCAGATTATGTTGGATATTCGGGTTCTTTACTCTTCCCATATCAAAATAGTCATTTTGTATCAAACAGATCAGTTGATTGGGGATTGCCTGGATCGTTGGGGGCAAAGGGGATTTCGTTTTCATCATCTTGCATCCCAAACGCCTGAACAGGCGCTTGAGGTATTAGGCAGAGAAAAAGATTGGGAGGAGGTCGCAGTTATTGGCTTGGATTTGAGTTTGGATCAGAAAGCTGAAGCGCTAACTCGACAATCACTGCAAATCGCTGAAATTCTGGGATCTGATAAGGTTTTTTTTCTCGGGGCACAGAAAGGATTAAGTCTGGGAGATCGATTTCTTTCTCATCCACATCCGGACGAATTGGAAGGTTATTTAAACCAAGGCGAACCTCTGGATATGGCGCCAGCACGCTTACGAATAATGATTGCAGAAACCCGGCGTTCTGGCATTGAAATTGTTATTCTGGAGGGGAAGAGTGGCACCTTATTTGAGGAGATCTTTACTCATCGGGGCAGTGGTACGTTGTTGACTGAAGATTACCCAAACGTAATTAGGCAAGGCCGGGATGGGGATTTGACCGATTTACTGATGCTGGTCAAGCATGAGATGCAGCAAGGCTCTATATTGCCGATTTCTGAAGAGTTTATCGCTGAAAATATTCAGAGTTATTTTGTCTACACGGTTAACTCTGCGATAGTCGCTTCTGCAACTCTGGTCGATTATGGTAATTGTGCAGAGCTGGCCAAATTTTGTACTTTGCCGCGCTATCAAGGCAAAGGGAGGGCTCGGCAACTTGCAATTCAGATGATTGAAAAAGCTGCAGAGTTAAAGAAAAATTACGTTTTTGCTCTTAGTGTCAATCCGAAAATGTGGGACTTCTTTCTGGGGCTGGGTTTTGAAGAAACAGCCCGTGAAGAGTTAGCACAGCATTGGCAAGATCAGTACGATTTCAGCCGTCCATCTAAAGCGTTCATGAAAAAAATTGCTCATGGAGCTGTGGAGTGATGCGTTCATTTTTTGATCGATTTCCCTCTGCGGGTTACGTTTGTGCCCATCGCGGAGCCCGTTCTATTGCACCAGAAAACACCCACATGGCATTAGATATTGCACGCCAATGTGGTGCTGACCTCTGGGAAATTGATGTTCAGCTGAGCGCTGATGGGGAGCTGATTGTGTTTCACGATGGAACTCTTGAGCGCACAACTGATATAGCGACCCACCCAAAATTTTCTGAGCGTCACCCTTGGAAACTTACAGAGTTCACTTATGATGAATTGAAAAAGCTGGATGCGGGTTCTTGGTTTTTAAATTCGGACCCTTTTGGAACAATTACATCAGGAGAGGTCTTGGCCGATGATTTTTCTCTTATCAAACGACAGAAAATCCCTTTATTGCACAATGTTTTGAGTGAGTGTCGTCAGTACGATTTTCCTGTAAATATTGAAATTAAAGATCAAACAGGAACCCCCGCAGACGAAAGAATTGTCAGGCAGGTTGTTCACCTTATTGAGGCGACAGAAACTGTACATCTGGTGCTCCTTTCTTCCTTCAATCACCGTTATCTCCGTCAGGTTAAACAGATTGATCCAACGCTTAAGACCGCAGCTTTGGTAGAAAAAAAACATCCGGAAGATCTCCAGAATTATCTGGCCGAGCTCGGGGTTGCTGCTTATCATCCTGATTCTCAGATAACGGACAGTCAGTTGATCAGGCAGGTGACCTCATCAGGAGTGCGGGTTAATCTGTGGACAGTTAATGATCTGATAAAAGCACAATATTTTATGGCTGCCGGGGCGACTTTTATCTGTACCGATTGGCCACAACGGATGGTTGGTTTTGGTCATTCTGCTTGAGTTTCATTTCTCTTCATGATAGAAGCACTGACTTGTTCGGGTAAACAAATTGCGTCCGTTCCCATTTATTACCTGAAGATAGATTGATGATGAATGGTACTGAACAAGATCTGTTTTTTATGCGGGCGGCACAGGAAGAAGCTGCTATCGCTGAAAGCCTGAATGAGGTCCCAATCGGAGCTGTTGTTGTGTCGGATGGGCAGATTATTGGTCGTGGACATAACTTGCGCGAAACCAGTAATGATCCGACAACTCATGCTGAGATCATCGCGATCAGGCAGGCTGCAAGAAAACTGGATTCATGGCGACTACTTGATTGCACTCTTTATGTCACCTTGGAGCCGTGTGTGATGTGTATGGGGGCCATCATTCTCGCCCGTATCCCGTATCTTGTTTATGGTTGCAGAGACCCACGTGTAGGAGCAGTCGGCTCAATTTATAACTTTGCCGAAGATGAGCGTTTTAATCATCAAGTTCAGGTCCGAGAGGGCGTTCTGCAAGACGAATGCAGTCACCAGCTCAGCCACTTTTTTAGAAAATTAAGAGCACAGAAAAAAAAGCAAAAAGAATAATGCGGAGAGGTGTCCGAGAGGCCGAAGGTGACAGACTCGAAATCTGTTGTCCCGCAAGGGACCCGGGGTTCGAATCCCCGCCTCTCCGCCATAATAAACAAGGGGTTAGCTGTTTTCAGCTAGTCCCTTGTTTTGTTTTGATTCCTTTTACGGCTTAAATTCCAGAGTCTGTCTGTTACCTTTCATGATGAAGGCTCATGTCAGGAGAAGTTCGGTTAGAAATTGTGTTTTTTCTGGTTTTTAAATCCTGCTGTTGTCTTTGCTCTAGGCAGGAATGCATATTCTGAACCCATTTAGTGGGGAAAGTTTAAGGAAATTCTTTATTGTCTAAATGTGTACGAAGAAGCTATATTTCTTGCGGTTCTTGATTTGTTTTTAAATTCATAGGTTTGATGAGCACATTATGGTTATTTTGATAACTGGAGGAGCGGGTTTTATCGGTTCTGCGTTGATACGCTCTATCATTAATACGACTAATGATTCGGTTGTTAATATTGATAAGCTTACTTATGCGGGTAATCTAGAATCGCTGACAGAAATTGACTCTAGTGACCACTATATTTTTGAGCAAGTTGATATTTGTAACCAATCAGAATTAGAGAGAATCTTTAACCAATATCAGCCCGCTGCTGTTATGCATCTTGCTGCGGAAAGTCATGTTGATCGTTCTATTGATGGACCATCGGTATTTATTGAAACCAATATTGTTGGTACTTACACCTTGTTGGAGGTTTCTCGTACCTATTGGAATGGTCTTGATTTAGATCGGAAATCTGCATTTCGTTTCCATCATATCTCAACAGATGAGGTTTATGGTGATCTTGATAGGCCGGAAGATCTGTTTACTGAACAAACACCTTACGCACCCAGTTCTCCTTATTCGGCCAGTAAGGCAAGTTCTGATCACTTGGTACGTTCTTGGTACCGTACTTACGGTTTGCCTACTTTAATTTCTAACTGTTCGAATAATTATGGGCCCTATCATTTTCCTGAGAAACTTATCCCTTTAATGATTTTAAACGCTTTGGATGGGAAGCCTTTACCTGTTTACGGTAAGGGTAATCAGGTGCGTGATTGGTTGTATGTTGATGACCATGCTCGCGCACTATATAAGGTTGTCACTGAGGGGCAGGTCGGGGATACTTACAATATCGGCGGTCATAATGAAAAGGAAAACATTGAAGTTGTTCACACGATCTGTGAATTGCTAGATGAGCTTTCTCCTTTATCCCACGTTCCACACGCATCACTGATCACTCACGTTGTTGATCGGCCCGGACACGATTTACGTTATGCCATCGATGCGAGTAAAATCCAGCGTGAATTGGGTTGGACACCGCAGGAAACGTTTGAAAGTGGTATCCGGAAAACAGTAGAATGGTACCTTGATAACCTCGAGTGGTGTCAAAGAGTTCAGGATGGCAGCTACCAGCGCCAACGTCTTGGCTCTAGCAGTTAAGCAGGATTGTTTTCTTAATGAAATGTAAAAAAATTGCACTTATTGGTTCTAATGGCATGCTAGCCTACTCGCTTAGGCGAACTTCACCTCCTGAGGTGGAGTTAACCCTGTTTGACCTTCCTGAGTTTGACATGGCCAATAAAGCACAGGTGTTGAGTCAACTCTCTGCACTTAATCCTGATTTCGTGATTAACTGTGCGGCTATGACCAATGTAGATAGCTGTGAGTCTCAACCTGAACAGTCCTTTCTCGTGAATGGTACCGCCCCTGGCTATTTAGCAGAAGTTACAAGGCAACTGGGCGCAATTTTGGTTCACATATCAACTGATTTTGTTTTCTCTGGGGACAAAACAACACCATATGTTGAGCTTGATAAGACCGAACCTCTCTCTGTCTATGGGCAATCAAAGCTCGCAGGAGAACAAGCGATACTTCATAGTGGTTTAGATAAGTATTATATTGTACGAACAAGTTGGCTTTATGGATCAGCCGGGTCAAACTTTGTTGAAACAGTTATTCGGTTAGCTGTTGAACGTGAAGAGTTAGGCATTGTTTCTGACCAAATTGGAACCCCAACCTCTGCGACAGATTTGGTTGCTGTAATTTGGACTTTATTGGGGAAAAACCAGGAACAAAACACGCCTGCACCCTTCGGCATTTATCACTATAGTAATGATGGTATTTGTTCTTGGTATGAGTTTGCCTGTGCAATTGTCAAACTAATGCGGCAAGCAGAGATCCCTTTGAAGCTGAAGGAATTGAAGCCGATAAAAACGGCTGAATATCCTTTACCAGCCAACCGTCCGGCCTATTCGGTGATGTCCAAAGAAAAAATCATTTCAGCAACAGATATGCAGATTCCTCATTGGCAGGAAAGTTTGAAGCAATATATGATAAGCAGGCTTAAGGGTTAGTTCTTTAGGGTTGGTTTGTAAATTCAATAAGAAGGAAGTTGAATGTCAGGTGTAAAAAAGGGGATTATTCTCGCGGGAGGTGCTGGGAACCGTTTATATCCCCTAACTCTTGTTGCCAGTAAACAGTTGCAGCCTGTTTATGATAAGCCGATGATCTATTATCCGCTTTCAACAGTAATGCGTGCTGGTGTTCAAGATATTTTGATTATTTCGACACCGCTGGATGTCCCTCGTTTTCAAGAACTTCTTGGTGATGGTAGTCGTTTTGGGATTCGTTTAAGTTACAAAGTTCAGGAAGAGCCCAAGGGGATTGCCCAAGCATTTTTGATTGCGAGTGATTTCATTGGGAATGATAATGTTTGTCTGATTCTTGGTGATAATATTTTTTATGGCAAGATGGGTTTGACACAAATTTTTTCTGGTTTTAATGGGGGAGCCAAAATTTTCGGTTATCCGGTGAATGATCCGGAGCGTTATGGGGTGGTTGAGTTTGATCAGACCGGTCGAGTGATTGGCATTGAGGAAAAACCAAAGAAACCGAAATCGCGCTTTGCAGTGCCCGGTCTTTATCTTTATGACGGCCATGTTGTGGACATTGCCCGGAAGATGAAGCCTTCTTCGCGTGGAGAACTAGAAATTACCGATGTGAATCTTGAATATTTGAAACGGCAGATGCTGCGAGTTGAAAAGCTTGAACGGGGTATCGCATGGCTGGATACTGGAACTCATATGAGTTTATTAGAGGCCAGTCATTTTATCGGGACTTTGGAGGCACGGCAAGGAGTAAAAATTGCCTGCCTTGAAGAGGTTGCTTACAGAAAAGGCTATATAGACAAAAAACAAATGAAAGCTATTGTTTCTGTAACTCCTGATTCAAGCTATAACGATTATCTCCGTAAAATTTTGAATGATGGAGTTTGTTGTGAAGGTTGCTAAATCAACAATTCCTGAAGTTTTGATTCTGGAGCCAGAAGTTTTTGCAGATGAACGAGGATTTTTTCTGGAAAGCTTCAACCAGAAAACTTGGGAAGCAGAAACTGGACTTAAAAGCAGTTTTGTACAAGATAACCATTCTCGGTCAACGAAAGGGGTTTTGCGCGGGTTGCATTATCAGCTGTCACCAGCTTCGCAAGGAAAGCTTGTGCGTTGTTTGTTTGGCGAGGTTTTTGATGTTGCTGTTGACATCAGAAGGCAATCACCGACCTGTGGAAAGTGGGTTGGGATCCATTTAACAGCTGAAAACAAACGACAGCTGTGGATTCCAGAAGGTTTTGCCCATGGCTTTCTGGTTTTGAGTGATTTTGCAGAAATTTTTTATAAAACGACTAATTACTATGCCCCTGAATATGAGCGTTGTATTCGCTGGGATGATCCAATTCTTGGTGTAGATTGGCCCGACTGTGGAGAAATTATTTTGTCACCAAAAGATCGCAATGCGGCCAACTTTGTTGAAGTTTAGACTCCCTGAATGTTATTGGTAATGGGGTAGAGATGCTTACGCTTTTTTCCCAGTTTTTAAAAGATCTATATCACAATCGAGCGATGATTCTGCAACTGACAGTGCGTGATTTCAGGACACGTTATTTAGGATCTTACCTCGGGTTATTGTGGGCCTTTATTCAACCATCTGTCACCATTCTGATTTTTTGGTTTGTTTTTGAAGTTGGTTTCAAGTCTGCCCCTGTCGGCGAGTTGCCTTTCATTCTCTGGTTGATCACTGGTATTATCCCTTGGTTTTTTATTGCGGATACCTTGTCTAGTGCTACTAACTCTATAGTAGAAAATAGCTTTCTGGTGAAGAAGGTGGTTTTTCGAGTCAGTATGCTGCCCATTGTCAAGTTGTTGTCTGCGTTGGTCATCCATCTTTTTTTTGTTGTCGTTATTTTCCTCTTTTTTATGACTTATGGTGTGTGGCCGACTTTATACAGTCTTCAAGTCATCTATTATGGTTTTGCCATGATTGTGCTTCTGCTTGGTCTCTCGTGGATGACCTCTGCATTGATCATATTTCTTAAGGATGTAGGTCAGATTGTTGCTATGTGTCTTCAGTTTGGTTTTTGGTTAACACCGATCTTCTGGTCACTGCAGATGATACCTGGAAAATATCAGATTTTTTTAAAGCTGAATCCTGTTTATTACATCATTCAAGGTTACCGAGACAGTTTTATTCATAATATCTGGTTTTGGGAGCATCCGGCCTATACTGCTTATTACTGGTTATTCACAGGTACTATTTTTGTTCTTGGTGCAGTGGTGTTCACACGTTTGCGACCACATTTTGCGGATGTCTTGTAATGAACGATGTTGCTATCAAAGTCAGAGGTCTGACCAAAATCTACCGTTTGTATAATGACCCGGTAGATCGTTTGAAAGAGTCGTTGCATCCGTTACGAAAGAAATATCATCGGGATTTTTATGCTCTAAATGATGTCAACTTTGAAATTGAAAAAGGTGAGACGGTCGGGATTATTGGTAAGAATGGTGCGGGTAAATCAACCTTGTTGAAAATCCTGACAGGGGTTCTGACCCCTTCAGGGGGGCAGGTTGAGACGCATGGAAAAGTCCTGGCATTGCTTGAGTTAGGGGCTGGGTTCAATCCTGAGTTGACTGGAATTGAAAATATCTATTTTAACGGTGCACTATTGGGGGCATCTAAAGAAGAAATGGATATAAAGTTGGATGCCATTCTGGAGTTCGCAGATATTGGAGATTTCGTTCTTCAACCGGTTAAGACTTATTCTAGTGGCATGACGGTTCGCTTGGCTTTTGCTGTAATCGTCAATATGGACGCAGATGTTCTTATTGTTGATGAAGCCTTGGCGGTTGGAGATGCTTTTTTTGTCCAGAAGTGTATGCGTTTTTTGAGGAATTTTAAAAAACATGGGACGATTCTTTTTGTGAGTCACGATTTAAATGCTGTGTTGAATCTCTGTGATCGGGCTATTTGGCTTGAGGCTGGTTCAGGGCGTGCATTGGGATCTCCTAAAGAATTGTGTGAGGAATATATCAAGACAACGATAGTCGCTGAACAGGGTGGTGTTGAGAACAATAAGGTTGTTTCAGATGGCATAGATGATGTCCAGCAGGGCATAGGTAAAGACCAGAGGTTGGGAGTCCTAGATGAGGGCCGTTTTCGAAATGATATTGAAGTCTTTGTATTTGACCCTGAAAAAGAATCTTTTGGTAAAGGTGGCGCTAAAATAACGGATGTATTGCTTTGCTCTCGCGACAATGAAAGACTTTCGTGGGCTGTTGGGGGGGAGGAAGTCAGAGTAAAAATTTCAGCTCACTCTGCTAGGCCGTTGCTTAGTCCTATTATGGGTTTTTTTGTAAAAGACAGGTTGGGTCAAAGCCTGTTTGGTGATACCACTCAGTTAGTTGATGAAGCCGTTTTAGAGTTACCTGCTGGAGATACTCTTGTTGCAACTTTTGATTTTTTATTACCACTTTTGCCAGCCGGAGATTATTCGATTTGTGCGGCTATCGCTGAAGGTACGGCAGAGAACCATATACAGCACCATTGGATACATGATGCCCTGATGTTTAAAGCTCATACCAGTCGTGTAAGTTATGGTCTTGTTGGATTACCCATGCAAAGTATTACAACAGAATTAATAAAGAAAAGGCTATGCTAGATGGAAGATATATTGTCCTCTTTGCCAGTGCTTGTTTGTGAGGATTCCAGGGTTAGTGTGGGGCGATATACATATGGAAGCCCCGAATTTTGTTTATGGACAGCAGAGGAAAGAATCTCTATTGGTCACTTCTGTTCTATCGCAGATAATGTAAAGATTTTTGCTGGAGGTGAGCATCGAACCGACTGGGTTACAACCTTTCCATTGAGAATAGCTTTTTCTCTTGACGGTGCGAATGAGGATGGAATCCCGACCACCAAGGGAGCAACTTGTATTGGAAGTGATGTTTGGATCGGGAACGGTGCAGTTATTCTTTCTGGTGTTACCATCGGGCATGGTGCAGTGATTGGGAATTCATCAGTTGTTTTGAAAGATGTTCCTGATTATGCCATTGTTGGAGGAAATCCAGCGAGAATACTTAAGTATAGATTTCCTGAAGAGATAATCGAGAAATTGCTTAAAATTGAATGGTGGACTTGGGATGTTAAGAAAATAATATCCAATGTCGCCTGCTTGTCTTCTGACAATATAGAAGAATTTGTTTCAAGGCATGCTACTGAGGAATGAAAATTATTTTAGGCCGGTTTTTTTGACGTAATCTGATAATAACAAAGTGTCGTTTTGAATGAGTGAGCTTGATTATTAATGCATCAAAGTTCTATGGATAAAATGAAACTTTTCCGGGATGAGTATTTGTCTGGGGAAGAAAATAAGCAGCTCAATTTTTTTGACTTGGGCTCGATGGATGTTAATGGGACATATCGGAGTTTATTTAATAGCCCAAAGTGGAATTATGTTGGTCTCGATATGGAGCCAGGCCCTGGTGTCGATTTGGTGTTAAAGAAGCCTTACCGATGGGATTCAATCAAAAGCGCAAGTGTTGATGTTGTGATATCTGGTCAGGCTTTTGAACATATTGAATATATTTGGATTACGATGGTTGAGATCAGTCGAGTGCTGAAGCCAAATGGCCTATGTTGTCTTATCGCTCCATCAAGTGGTGTTGAGCATAAATATCCAGTTGATTGTTGGCGGATATATCCTGATGGTTTTTCTGCTTTGGCGGCATTTGCACAGTTGGAGGTTCTCGCTCTTTCAACACAGTGGAACGATATTGGTTATGCTGATGGTAGTGATGAATGGCATGATACTATGTTGGTTTGTAAAAAGCCTGATTTTCAGGGAATTGTGAAGCTAAAAAGTATAATGAAAAATTGGTTACGGTTAAAAGCAATGCAAATTGGTATGAGCTGAAAAGATTATGAATGCTCAGGAGTAGGCCTTGAAAACAATTTTTAATCCTGCCGAACATCCTATATGTTTTGATTCCCCCCAGTATATTTCCGGATACAGTGCCTGGGTGGAACATATCCCTTTTGCATTTGCCATAACTTCGATGTTGAGACCTAATTTTTTTGTAGAATTAGGAACTCATTACGGAGATTCCTACTGTGCTTTTTGTCAGGCCATCGAGTCGTTGCAGCTCTCTACCAAATGTTACGCTGTTGATACTTGGCATGGAGATGACCATACAACATCTTATGGACCAGAGGTTCTCCAGACCTTAAGGCATCACCATGACAATCGCTATGGTGTTTTTTCAACCCTTCTTCAATCAACATTTGATAGTGCAGAGGCTTATTTTCAAAAAGGGACAATCGATCTTTTGCATATTGATGGGTTTCATACTTATGAAGCTGTGAGGCATGATTTTGATAACTGGTTACCAAAACTAAGCGACAAAGGAGTCATTCTTTTTCACGATACCAACGTTCGTGAACGTGGTTTTGGTGTCTGGCGTCTTTGGGATGAATTGCGTGAGCAATATCCTCATTATGAGTTTTTACATGGGCATGGTCTCGGGGTTCTGGCAGTAGGCGGTAGCATCCCTGAACCCTTAGAAAAAATGTTGGTACTGCCAGCTGAGGAGCAGGCTGTGTCAGCATTATTTTATTCCAAACTTGGCTCAGTTCTTTTGCGAGAAGAACAGATC
>JADGEB010000010.1:0-78615 GCA_016744595.1 Desulfuromusa sp. | reverse complement strand
CCATCAGCTTGAGCAGACAGTTTCAGCGCGAGAAGAACAGATCCATCAGCTTGAGCAGACAGTTTCAGCGCGAGAAGAACAGATCCATCAGCTTGAGCAGACAGTTTCAGCGCGAGAAGGGCAGATACATCAGCTTGAACAGATTGTCTCAGCTCGAGATGGGCAAATATCTGATCTTTATGGTTCCTCCAGTTGGCAATATACTGCTCCGCTGAGATGGTGCGGAGCACAAGTTCAGCGAACAAAGTATGTTCGTAATGCCTTAATATCGGCAAATAGACATTCGGGTGGCTTCAAAGAAACAGTTAGTAAAGCTGTCAGTATTTATCGTCGTGAAGGTTTGGGGGGAGTCAGGTCTCGGGTACATTTTTTTGTGAAGAAAGGTGTGCCAGAACCATCCTCTTCTTATGATCACTCGTTTATTCAACCTCCCCGAAACAATAAGTATGTCGTCCCGCATACAGAGAGTGCGGATATCATTGTTTGTGTTCATAATGCTTTCGATGATGTGGTTCGATGCCTTGAATCTGTCGTTTCGCAGACACATCCGTCCTACTCACTTATTATTGTCGATGACGGGAGCGGAGCGGAAACAAAATCTTATCTGGAGGACTTTGCTGTCGGTCAGCAATGTACCTTAATCCGCCATGAGAAGGCTAAGGGTTATACCTGTGCTGCAAATGTTGGATTGAGAGCCTCAGGAGGAGAATTTGTTATTCTTCTTAACAGCGATACCATTGTCACACCTCGTTGGCTGGATCGTTTAATTGAGTGTGCTAAATCAGATGAAAAAATAGGTCTTGTCGGCCCGTTAAGTAATACGGCTTCATGGCAATCGGTTCCCCAGTTAATGGATACCGATGGGGATTGGGCCGAAAACCCTTTGCCTGACGGTTGGACGATAGCAGAATACGCAAATGAAGTCGCACGCATCTCTCCTCGGATTTATCCACGGGTTGGTTTTTTGAATGGGTTTTGCCTGATGATTCGCCGTGCGGTGGTTCAGGACATCGGCCTGTTCGATGAAGAGACTTTTGGTAGAGGATATGGAGAAGAGAATGATTACTGCCTTCGTGCGACTAATAAGGGGTGGCAGTTAGCCGTTTCTGACGACTGTTATGTCTATCACGCCCAGTCAAAAAGTTATTCGAATGAACGTCGTGCGGAGCTTTGTAAAATTGCGGATGAAGGCCTTGCTAGTAAACACGGTCACGTCAGTATTGGTGCTAATCTGCAAAAAACCAAAGATCACCTTGCACTTAAGTATATGAGAAAGAGGTGTGAGACTATAGTCCAGGATCTGGATACACAGCACAAAGTGACCAGCCTTTATGAAGGAAAGCGGATTCTCTTTCTCTTGCCTGTTGGTAATGCAGGTGGTGGGGGAAATATTGTTCTTCTTGAGGCCCAGATGTTGAGACAACTTGGGGTGGATGTATGGATAGCAAACCTTGAGATAAATAGGGAATTGTTTGAGCGGGATCACCCCGATATCAATGTGCCGGTTATCTATCTTCGTAACCCAGATGATCTACCGACGGTAGCAGAAGCTTTTGATGCAGTAGTGGCAACTTTATACCTGACTGTTTACTGGATGAAACCCTTGGCACGTTTGAGCAAAAAACCGGTACTGGGTTACTATATCCAAGATTTTGAACCAGACTTTTTTGCCCAAGGATCGAAAGACTACATTAAAGCATTTGACAGTTATACGGCGATTGATGGATTGAAACTATTCACCAAAACAGCGTGGAATTGTCAGATGCTTGAAAAACAGCTTGGAATCCGACCATATATCGTTGGACCGAGTTTTAACGTTGATCTTCATCATCCTCAACCAGCAGCTCCTCAACACGATAATATCGTGCGGGTTCTTGCTATGGTTAGACCCAGTACTCCCCGACGAGCACCTGAAATGACCTTGAAGGTATTGAAGAGATTATCCAGACATTTTGGAAATCGAATCGCGATCGATATTTTTGGTGTTAAGAACGATGATAGAGCTCTGAATACGTTCTCTCTCGATTTTAATCATCAGATGCTGGGAACACTCGATAATGAAAGGGTCTCAAATATTCTGTCGAGGACCGATTTGTTTCTGGATTGTTCAACTTTTCAAGCTATGGGGTTAACCGCAATGGAGGCTATGGCTCATGGCGTGGTTGTTGTAGGTCCAAAGTCCGGTGGATTGAGTGAAATCATTACTGATGGGCACGATGGTATTCTGGTGAATACAGAAGATGAAGATGAAATTTTTAATGCAGCCTGCAAAGTTATTGATGACAGAAAGCTGTTCAATCATTTAAGAGAAAATGCACTTGATGTGTTGGTTCACTCACCGTTATTGAGTGCAACAGAAATTATGAATGCACTCTTTTCAGAACAGGGCAGAAGGATCAAAGCAGATTCAATCATCGCAACTGGAGGGGCTAATGGCTAATTCCAGATTGCGCGTGCACGTCCTTTATGAACATTCTGATGGAATGACTCCGCATGGATGCGGTGAAATTCGTTTATTGAAGCCCTTGGCTCATCCGTCATTGCAATCCAGAGTGGACTTGTCTTTTGGGTGTGAAATTCCAGTTCATCAGGTTGACATATTAATCATAGAGCGCTTGTGGAACTATTCTTGTGAGTGGCAGGATTTATATCCAAGCCTTTTATATCTTCGTCAGCAAGGCACAAAAATTATTTATGAAATTGACGACGATCTGCTCAGTGTCAATATGGAAATCGGTACGGCTGAACACCCTACAGCTATTCAAAAAATGTGGATACGGCAGATGTCCAGATTTGCCGATGGTCTTATTGTCTCTACGCAGGTTCTAGCTAAACGATTTGAAACGCTGAATGCAAACATAGAAATTGTACCCAATTGTCTTGATGAAGAACTGTTTGAGAGTGTCCGTAATCTTCACCAACCGGAAGGTCAAAATGACCCGGTTGTCTTTGGATATATGGGGACCTATACACACTTTGAAGATTTGCTAACAATTATCCAGCCTTTGCGCGCATGTCTTAATCACTTTGGCTCCAAGGTGAGATTCGAAATTATTGGAATTGGAAATGATGCTCATATAGAGTCTCTTTTTGGAGATCTCCCTGTAAAAGTATTAACAGTTCCGAGCGGATCTGTTCCCTATCCACAATTTATTAAATGGTTGTGCCAGGGTGTCAAATGGGACTTTGGTATTGCACCATTAAAGGATACAGTTTTTTCGCGATCCAAATCAGATATTAAGTTTCTGGATTACTCCTCTCTTGGTATCCCTGGGATATATTCTGATGTGCCTGCGTATTCTGAATCTGTCAAACAGATGGAAAATGGATTGCTTGCCAGTAATTCGTCCGACTGGTTCGATAGTCTCTCCATGTTGATTTCTGACCAAAGGCTACGAAAGAGGCTTGCTCAAAAGGCTCATGACTACGTATGGAATGAGCGTATGCTTGAGATGAATGCTTTCAGGTGGGTTGATGCATTAGATAAACTGATCAGTAATTCACCGGAACAGAGTTGTAATGTCTCTTCGTCACTATACCAAAGGATGTCTCCTCCCGGGTTATCTCGTAATGAAAAATTACTATATAGCTGCAATATGGACGGAGTCGGATTGGAAATCGGCCCTTCCTTCTGTCCTGTTGTGTCGAAAAAGTCTGGGTACCGCATTGAAACACTCGATCATGCCGATGCTGATACACTGAGAGAAAAATATAAAAATTCTGATGTTGATGTTGCAAAAATTGAACAAGTTGATTATGTCTGGAGCGGGGAACCTCTTCACGAATTAACGGGGAAAAAGGATTATTATAGCTGGATTATTGCGTCACATGTTATCGAGCATACTCCGGATATGATTTCATTTTTGCAACAGTGTGAGACTATGCTGGCTCCTGATGGGGTTTTGTGTCTGGCTGTTCCTGATCAGCGTTATTGTTTCGATATCTTTCGCCCTCCCAGTACTCCAGGTGATGTGATACAGGCTTTTCATGAGCAAAGAAAAAAGCATACATTGGGTGCAATCTGGGATCATTATTCGATGATTTCAAAAAAGGGAGATGTTGTTTCTTGGGAAAAAGGATATCAAGGAGCCTATTCCCCTATTCACCCAACATTGGATGATGCATGCACCAAGCTTAAAGAAGCTCAGGCTGAAAATGGATACATAGATGTTCATAACTGGCGTTTTACACCGTCATTTTTTAACTTGCTCATCCTTGATATCAGGCTTCTTGATTACTCTTCTTTTGGAATTAAGTCTTTCTATGGGACACAGGGCTGTGAATTTATTGTCCAATTACAAAAAGGCATGCCTGCTCCGGATGTTGACACCATCAATACAGAAAGAAGCCGCCTTATGTTGCAAGCTCTTGGGGAGTTGAAAGAAGAGCGGTGAGCCTTATCGAGATTATAAAAAAATGAATAGTTGTTGTGCCGTTTGCGTTACCTATAATCCTGATATGGGTATTTTGCAGCAAGTGATATCTGCAGCAGTAGGTCAGGTTGGAAAAGTTTATGTCGTTGATAATGGTTCAAGAGAACCTTTTGATGATTTCTTCGACCAGTTTGGAAATGTTGACGGTATTTTCCTGAATGAGAACAAAGGGATTGCGGCGGCTCATAATGTTGGAATCGATTTAGCACGCAAGGCAGGGTGTCATTACCTTTTACTCTTAGATCAAGACAGTATCCTACCTGAAGGAGCTCTTTCCCGTTATCTTGAAATTATGAATCAAGAACAAGCTGATGGTATGGATATCGCGGTTCTTGGCCCTCGTTACCGTAGCCCTGATACTGGGCACTCTTCTCTGTTCGTTCGATTCAATTGGTTCAGAAATTCGTATCATAAAAATGAACGAAATTCACTTTTGTTCGATGCGGATATGTTAATATCCTCGGGTTCTTTTTATGATATCCGCATGTTTGATAGTGTTGGATTGTTCGATGAAGGTCTATTTATTGATCATGTTGACACTGAATGGTGTCTTCGCGCTAAGAATTCAGGGCTCAGGTGTATCGGTGTTTGGGATATTCTTATGACCCATTCTTTAGGTGAAGGCTCATTGCGTGTCTGGTTTTTGCGTTGGCATGTGCAGCCACTGCATAAGCCATTTCGATTATATTATATATTTCGCAATAGTTTGCTGCTCTATCGTCTTCCTCATATTTCTATTAAATGGGTGAGTGGCGATATTCTCAGATTGTTCAGACTTCTCATTGTGTATAGTCTTTTTAGCCCAGATAGAATAAGGGCCATCAGATGGATATTTCGTGGTCTGTATGACGGAATACAAGGGAAGCGCGGTAAGGCAGCATGATTTCCAAGGTTCTGCATGAGACATTTGACATTGAGCTAGTTCCTGTTTCTACGATTATCGTCAACTATAATTCTGGCGATCATTTAACGGAATGTGTCCGCTCAGTTCTTCCTTTCTGCCATGATATTATTATCGTTGATAATGATTCGCACGATTCAAGTTTAAATGCGTGCCGGAATAAGTTTCCTGGTAATGAAGAGCTTCATTATCTGACTAATAGTACTAACCTTGGTTTTGCTGTCGCCTGTAACCAAGGTTTTACTCAGGTTAAGCATGATCTGATCCTCTTTCTCAATCCCGATTGTCAATTACAGGAAAGGGCACTTGTCAACTTACGGAAAGCTTTTCAGATAAATGTTCAGATCGGTATGGTCGGAGGACTTCTCATCTATCCAGATGGAACAGAACAGGCCGGCGGCCGGCGGTCAGTACCAACACCCTGGAGGTCATTTGTCCGTGCTTTGGGTTTAAATAAATTGGCACCCCGTTGGCCTCGACTTTTTGAAGACTTCGTTTTACATCTCCAACCTCTCCCTGAGTTTCCTACAGAAGTTGAAGCGATCTCCGGTGCGTGCATGATGGTGAAACGTGAAGCAGTTGCTGATGTCGGTCTCTGGGATGAAGGTTATTTCCTCCACTGTGAAGATCTTGACTGGTGTATGAGGTTTTGTCAAAAAGGATGGACAATCATGTTTGTTCCTGATGCACCCGTTGTGCACCACAAGGGAGGGTGTAGTCAAAAACGTCCTATTTTTATCGAATGGCATAAACATAAAGGAATGATACGTTTTTATCGTAAATTCTTTCGACAACAGTATCCTGGGATTCTAATGTGGCTTGTCACTGTTGGTGTCTGGAGTCGTTTTGTTGTCCTTTCTGGAATGCACCTTCTGAAAAGAATTCGCTCATAATGACCTCTTCTGTTGGAGTTCTTGGTGCTAGTAGTTTTGTTGGTGGTTCTCTGTTAACCCAGCTAGCATCATCTGGAACCTCAGTGTTTGCCTTTTCACGCTGTCCCTCCGATCAGACTTCTCCGGATATTAAATGGATCTCTACTTCAGGCGTAGATGGTGCTGTTGACCCTGATTTTGCTAGCCTAGATATTCAATTATGGGTTTCATTGCTGCCGATCTGGTTATTGCCAAACTTTTTTTCAATGTTGTTACAAGCCAAAGTTAAACGCCTTGTCATTTTGAGCTCTACCAGCCGATTTACTAAGGTGAATTCTTCTTATGAGGAAGATCGAATATTGGTTGATAGGCTGATATCTTCTGAGTCTGAAATTTTGGATTGGTCAGAAAAACATGGTATTGAAATTACAATTTTATATCCGACGATGATTTATAATTGTGTAAATGACGAAAATATTTCAGCAATTGCCAAGTTGATAAAGAGGTTTGGTTTTTTCCCGATTTTAGGAAAGGGTAGTGGCTTGAGACAGCCTGTTCATGCTGTTGACGTTGCTTTTGCATGCAAGAAAGCTTTGACTGAACCCCTTACCAAAAGTCACTATTTTCTCTCAGGGGGGGAGACAGTGACATATCGGGAGATGGTTGAACGAATATTTATGGGGTTGGATCGACCCAGTCGGATAATTTCTGTTCCACCAGCCATGTTCAGGTGTGGAGTTTTTTGTGCGCGGACACTGGGTTTGAAAGCCTCTTTGGGAATGATTGCAAGGATGGAAGAGGATCTTGTGTTTGATCACACTTCTGCATTGGCAGACCTTGCTTTTAATCCACGTTCATTTGAATATAAGATGGATTGAATCTTTTATTTAAAGCTTAATAGGTGTGTCTAAATATTGACACATTATAGAAAATATATTATTCTCAGCCAATCTTGTTTGTTTTCGTGTCAAAATAATCACTCTTAGAGGAAAACGGGTTACACACACATGGCGTTAAAAAGTGGTTTCGGGGGGATGATTGGACGTTCGCCGCAGATGCTGGAGCTTTTTGAGTTGATTTCTTGCGTTGCAGAAGATGGCGAGAGTACGGTTCTTATCCAGGGTCAAAGTGGCACGGGAAAAGAACTGATTGCTCGTGCCATTCATGAAAAAAGTTTGCGTAAATCCTCTCACTTTGTTCCTGTCAATTGTGCTGCAATTCCTGATGAACTTCTGGAAAGTGAATTGTTTGGTTATGTCAAAGGGGCTTTTACTGGAGCTCAACAGTCTAAAATTGGGCGGGTTCAATTAGCAGACGGTGGAACCCTTTTTCTTGATGAAATCGGTGATATGAAGTCGAACTTGCAAGCAAAACTGCTGCGAGTTATTCAAGAGCGTGAAGTTGAACAAGTTGGGGGTATTAAGCCGATCAAGGTTGATGTCCGGATCATTGCGGCAACCCATCAAAATTTGGAAGAGTTGGTTGCTGCCGGACGATTTCGTGAGGATCTTTATTATCGTCTTGCGGTGATCCCCTTGGTTGCTCCACCGTTGTGTGAGCGACAGGATGATATCGTTTTATTGATTGACCGTTTCATTGACCGCTTCAGTCGGCGAAAAACTGATCAACGCACAACTATTGACCCAGTTGCCATGCAGAGTTTGCAAGCCTATCGTTGGCCGGGCAATGTTCGCGAACTGGAAAACTTGATGCAAAGGTTGGTTATTTTGCACCGGGGGAAGCGGATTACGTTAAAAGAATTACCAGAAAAATATTGCTGTATTGATGTGAACACTGCTGATATTTTTTCTCCGGTAACTGAAATAGCTCAACCTTCCTCCTCTACCCCCCCTGAGGCTGAATGGTCAGAAGATGGGTTGGATTTCAATGGTTTGATCAGTGAGTTTGAGGATCGTTTGATTCTTCAGGCTCTTAGCCGAACTGGTGGAAATAAAAAAGAAGCGGCACGGATGCTTAACTTGAAACGCACGACATTAATCGAAAAAATAAAGAAGAAAAATTTACCAGCATAGTTGGTTTTATTTAGGGAGTTTTGATGGGGAAAGTAATCTCTGGTTGAGACTTAACTGGCTTTTTTGAAGTGCTGGCTTACCTTGTCTTGGATTTCGTCACTACTGGCGGGCATCACCAGAATATCTTTTGCGCCATATTTAACTGCCCGAAGTACCGCAGAACGGGTCCACTCTGAACCGGCAAAGATAATTGGTGGCAAAGGTCGACCTGCCGATTGTAACTTGATTGCTGAAGCAAATCCTTTTTCCCCAACCTGCTCCATAATTAGAACAATACCGAGGATCTTATGTTGTTGAAATAACTCTTTGACTTCCTCTTGAAAAGTTAAAACCTGACACTCATATTCTGCGGAGGATAGAATCTCCACAAATGGGTCAGCGTCAGTTTCTTGATTACCAATCAAAAGTACGATTGGCGACCCCGTTGGTTCAATAGTTGGCTGAGGTGTTGCGTCTGATGTTCCTTTAGTGTTGGTTTCAACTGTCGGTGATGCAGTGTTCGTCTTAGTTGCTGCGGTAGGTTCTTCAGTTGATGGTGGCCCACCCCACTCGCCTGCTGCGGGTTCCATTGTTTTCTTAGCATCAGCGGTTGTTTTTTGAGCTTGGGCTGAGTCAACGGCATGTTCGTTGTCAAGACCGAAAACTTCTGCGGGAAAAATCAGCAAAATCCGGTTTAATTCATGACCGTCCATTTGAATTGCAAATGAGGCTAGATAGTAATTTCCTTCCGGGAAAGGTTGATCTGATGTTGGGTCAATTTTTGTCGGAACAATTGTTTCAGCTTCAGTTTTGACGAACCGAAGCTGTTTTGGGTAACGATCCAGAAAAACCTGGGTCAGACTCCCGGAAAGAATATTGGCAACTTCCCCGAAGGCGTCTTCTACATCCCCATCAAATTGGCCACTACTCTTCTGTCCCTGGATTTGATCTTCCGGAAGCATGATCAGAGTACCACCAAGAACAACAGCATCAGGAACCTGGGTCACCATATAGCCCTGGCCTTCCCGATCTCCAGATACTTCCATTTTAGTCAGAATCGATTTTTCTATACAATGATTAGAAAAGAAATCGGCTTTACTGGTCATCACCAGTTGAATGTCATCACACTTCAGGTTCTGACCTAGTAATGCTCCGATTTCTTCACCAGCCTGCCCGACCATTGCATTAAATACGACGTCAGTTATTTTCTTGGCATCGGCGAAAACGGGTTTTTTTTCTACTGCTGCGACAGGTTCTGGGGTAGGTTCATTGTTTTCAGTGACCGGTTCTGATTCAGCTATTACCTCCGCTTGTTGCTGCTCTTTCGGATCTTCAATCTCTGCTGAGGGTTCAACATTATTATCTCCCAGATCAAAAATTGCTGCTGGAACAACTAGCTCCAATGGGCCAAGATTTTTTTCACCAATGCTTATGTTGCAACTGGTAACATGGTAGTTTCCTGGGGGGAATGGTTCGTCACTGGTGGGATCAATCTTGGTTGGGATTAGTTCTTCGACGGTTTTTTTTATGAAACGGAGATTTTTCGCATATTTATCAACAAATGCTTGAGTAAAAACACCAGCAATAATATTGGCGACTTCACCAAAAGCATCATCTAATTCACCATCTAATTTTTCACTTTGTGCACTCTCCTCAATAACATCTTCGGGGAGCATGATTAAGGTACCACCGAGAATGGCAGCAGAGGATATTTGAGCTAGGAGGTAGCAATCGCCATCGTGATCGCCTTCAACTGTCATTCGGGTCAGGGCAGTTTTTTTGCGTTGGAGGTCTTTGAAAAGATCATCTCTGGTGGTGAGATTGAGCTGTATATCAGAACACGTCAGCTCTTGCCCCAGTAGGACGCCGATTTCTCCAGCCAGATTTTCTATGGCTGATTTACAGACGACATCAACGATAGCCAGCTGATCCAAAATAGCCTCTTTGCTTCTAGGAAGTTAGTTGAGATTGTATTTCATCTCAATAAAAAATTGTCCCTGCTCAATATTGAAAGGGATAATTACACGATTGCTTTTTGCAGAAGAAGCAATTGTATATGATTTTCCTGATACCGCTGTCGGGATTGCCAGTTCCAGACCAATATCTTCGGTGGAGAATCTTTCTTTTAATCCACCGGCGAGCATATTGGCAATTTCTCCCAGAGCATCTTTAACATCGGCATCAATTTCCTCAATCTCAATGCCAAGCATTGCTCCAGAGATTGCCAGTCCAACTGCCTCAGGGCAGTGAATCCCGAGCATTGCTGAAAAACCGCCAGTTAGACCAATCATCGCTGAAACATGGCATCCAAGATCTTGTTTGCCTTGTTCTAGTGGAGTATTAGCAGAGACATCCAGAAAAATCATGGTGTTAAATATCTCTTCGGTTGTTTCTACAATTTTTTTAGCAAATTCCACTGCTTTTCCTTCAGAAGGAGTAAAATAATGATTCAGCTGCCTTCACTGATTTGTAATTCAACTATGAAAGTTTGTCCGTTGAATGTAAAGGGAATGGCTACTGCTTCTGCATCAGCCAAGCAATCAACTGCATATTCTTCACCATGGACTGCCGATGGCATAGATATCTGAATTTCACTTCCGCTAGGGTCAAGGATCGCTTTTATACTACCACCCAGCATGTTGGCTAGTTCGCCAACTGCATCGCAAACATCTTCATCAATCTCCTCAACATCCATTCCGAGAAAAGCGGTGGTAATTGCTAGGGCAGCTGCATTTGGCAGGTGAATTGCCAGTATCCCTTTGATCGTCCCAGCGAGGCCGATAATTCCTGAGATGCTGCTGCTTAATTTGCTGTCAGCCCGCTTAAATGGTTCTCCTGGAGTGACCTCCAGCATTACCATGCTAGAGAAGATCTCCTGAGTTGCATCGGCTATGTCTTGGGCATACTTCACATAAGACTCCTTCAAATAACTGGAGGAGCCATTATTTGTGACTCCTCCGGCAAAAAGACTTCAATGTTTTACTCTCGATTAGAGTAGGGGGCCTAAGGTTTCATTGATCAAATCGGGGGTGAACGGTTTTTTGATTGCCCCCTTGGCTCCGTACGATTTTGCCTCATCAATAATATCTGCACCTGTTTCGGTGGAGATCATAATCACTGGGATCTCTTTGATAGCATCATCCTCTGATTTTGCTTTGAGAAATTCCAGCCCAGTCATGTTTGGCATATTGATATCACTTAAAACCACATCAACTTTGTTGGCAGCCAAAACATCCAAAGCTTCCTGGCCATCACCAGCTTCAAGAATCTGATCAAAATCGATCCCTGCCTGGCGGAGTGAACGAGAAACAATTTTTCGCATAGTATTAGAATCATCGACAATCAGGACGGTTTTACCCATTTTTTTGCTCCTTTGTTAGGAAATAATCGGTGTTAATTATAAATCAAGTAAGCTGAGATTTTAGTTTAATCATCTTTCAAGGCTACTAAAGAGGCTCCTGTGGCAAAAATTTGCAGGGCGTCTTCTCCATCTGTCATTAGTTTCCAGGTGATAGTATTAGCATCATACTCAGGCAGTCCTTCTTCCCCCAGTTCCGGCAGACCCATTTTATATTCTTGATCGTCCTCGAGAAGATTGGTCAAGAATAGCCCAACAATTGTGTTAAGTAATTCATTTAGAATATCATCCAGCTGAGGCTGGGTTATTTCATCATTATCAATGCTAAAAATATTTCCGGTGAGTTCTTTTAGAAAGGTTTTAGGCATGGCCAGACGAATTTCACCCTGTACAGGGTCGTTAATCAATAAACTATTCCAGACAAGATCCTCTGCAGGAATTTCGTAGGATTGATCAAAGTGTTCCATGACCTCTATAAAAACCATATTTTCAAGAGTCTGACTGACCGCATTGATCATCGACTGGTAGAGAGGATTGTGCTTTATCATAAAATGTCTCCTTGATAGTTCTCTGATTATTCCTCGTCAATAAAATCGGCGAGTGCTTCCATCATTACGGGTGGAGAAACCGGTTTATTCAGAACCCGATGGGCGCCCAATGCCAGTAATTGTGCTTCCTTGGCTGGGTTGCCGGCACTAGTAATCACAACCACCGGCAGGTCACAAAGTTTAGGGCTAGCCTTGACCCATTTGACCAGAGTTTCTCCATCCATAACCGGCATGTTTAAATCGGTTAGCAGCAGATCAACTGGTTGTGCTTTTGCAGCAGTCAATGCTTCTTTGCCATGCTCTGCCTCAATAATTTCTGCATCTCCCAGACCAATTATTTGCAGACAGCGCTTGATAAACATCCGGGCAGTCGTCGAGTCATCCGCGATAATGATTCGTTTCATTAGTTTTCTTCTCCCGAGCTTTTAAGTGAACCTTCCAATTTTTCAAATTCTATATCAACATTTAGCATAATTGTTGCGAGTGTTTTGGGGCCGATTTTTATATAATCGGTGTAATTTTGGTCAAGTTTATAGCGCATACTGTCAGATCCGGTACCAAAGCCACCCAGCATGGCGATATTGTCACCCAGGTGTACGGCATAAGCCAAAGTTCGATATTCTTCTTTTGCGTTTGCGGGTTCATGATGATGAAGAATTACCTCGGCAAGTTCTTCTGGAAGCTGCCATGCTTTGGCGAGTTCATATCCCGCTTGGGTGTGGTCAAACCCAACCATTTTTTCTTCGGCATCAAGGTAATCGAGACCTTCTTCAGTCGTGATCATCTCAATGGCATCGGTCACCGATCCTTGTAAATAGTCAGAAATCAATGATTTGCCAATATCATGCAGCAGCCCAGCAGTGAATGCCAGTTCAGAGCTGATATCAACACCACTTTGAGTCACGACCTCACGTGCAGCAATGGCTGTACGTAAATCGTGTTTCCATAGATCTCCATCAGCAGATTCATAGCCAGACAATTCTTTTTCGAATAATTTTCCGGCAGAATCACCAACGGCAATTCCAACGATAATACGTTCACCCAGGTAGGAAATTGCCCGGTCAATAGAAGTAATTGTATTGGCCAGGCCAAAAGCTGCTGAATTGATAATTTTAAGGACTCGTGCGGTCAGATTGGCGTCATTTCTAACCAATTTGACAACGTCTACAAGATCGTGATCCGCTTGAGCGGTGATCTGTAGAAGTTGACTGGCACTTGGAGAAAGCATGGGCACCGATTTGACAATCTTCTGCAGCTCTTCCTGACTAATTTGTTGTACCATTGTCAACCTCCTAAAGCTGCCAGTTTGGTTTTCCGGGCGAGCTGAGCATTATTTGCCCTGCTGAAACGGAAATCGAAACAGTTCGACTGTAGTTCTTACCAAGATCTTCAGCAACAGCACCCATACCATAAGACCAGAGAATTTTTTTGATCGCAAGAGCGTTGCGCTTGCCGATCTGAAAGGTGTCATTGGTATCCATGACATTGGCACCACCACAAAGTTTGACAACCATTCCTTTACCACGTTTGTCGCAGCCGAATTTTGTCATCTGTGTTAAAAGTGCCGGGATTGCCGTGTCGGCAAAATAACCTGGTTTGTCAGTTGCCTTAGCTTTATTGATTGATGAATCTGGCAGGGCGACGTGTGCCATCCCGACAGTTCTGGTTTTTGGGTCAAGAAAAATTACAGAAACACAAGATCCCAGCGCGAAGGTTTTGACATCATCCCCGGGGGAATTTGACGCGCCGTAATCACCAACTCCCAATATGATTTGTCCCATTTATCTCTTCTCCGTAAGTAAGCCTAAGAGTGATGCTGATATTTTATCCAGTGGCACCAAACGTTCAGCTCCCCCTTTTTCAAAAGCAACCTTGGGCATGCCGAAAACAACGGACGATGCCTCATCTTGAGCGATACAGCGAGCACCCGCTTGCTTCATTGCCAACATCCCTTCGGAACCATCCTGACCCATTCCGGTTAACATGGCTCCTACAGCATTCGCTCCCACATGCTTTGCTACCGAGTTCATCATTACATCGACAGATGGGCAGTGGCCACTGACTTTTTCTTCCCCTCCAAGCCGGACTTCATAAAATCCACCGATACGAACAACCTCCAATTGTTTACCACCGGGAGCTACCAGAATCAGACCGGTGCGAACTCTATCGCCATGCTCAGCCTCTTTGACTTGCATCTGACAGAGCTGATTTAAACGTTCAGAAAACATTTTGGTGAAACCGGACGGCATATGTTGAACAATCACGGTACCGGAGGTCGTTGCTGGAAAATTTTCAATAACGCGACGAATTGCTTCAGTGCCACCTGTCGACGCTCCAATGGCGATAACCTTGTCGGTTGATTCTGCCAGTGCCGAAGATGCACTCATAGTACTTGTAGGTGGTGTCACCGGTCGTTTCCCTTTCCAATGGGAGACATTGGCGGTTGAGGCAATCTTCACTTTGGAGCGTAGTTCCATCAGCATGGCATTTAAGCCAGCAGTAACGTTGGTGGTTGGTTTTGCGACAAAGTCGACAGCCCCAGCCTCCAGTGCTTCCATTGTAATTTGTTTGCCGCGCTGGGTTAGAGAGCTGACCATGACGATTGGAATCGGGTACTGTGGCATCAGTTTGCGTAGAAATGCGACTCCGTCCATGCGTGGCATTTCTACATCCAAAGTCAGGACGTCGGGCTGCAATTGAACAATTTTATCTCGTGCGATATAGGGATCGGCAGCAGTTCCAACTACTTCAATACTTGGATCTATCGACAGACCTTGGCTGAGAATATTTCGAACCAAAGCTGAATCATCAACGACCAGAACGCGGATAGCTCGTGCCATCAGAGTTCTCCTTTCTGGTAAAGCGCTGGTTTCAAATAGCGGTAGCGGGTTTGGCTTCGACCGAGAGTCTCTGAATGGCCTATGAAGAGATATCCTTCGGGTTCAGTATGTTGATGATATCGATCAACCAGAGCTTCACGAGTGGTTTGATCAAAGTAGATCATAACATTGCGGCAGAAAATCATCTGAAACGGTTTTTTGAACGGAAAAGTCTCATTCATCAGGTTAAAACGTCTGAAAGTTGTTTCTGTTTTAATTTTATCGACAACAGCCATTTCACCTTGGCTTGTTGGTTTAAAATATTTTTTACGTAAAATTTCTGGAAGCTGCATAACTCGATCTGTTGCATAGGTACCACGCCGGGCAATGGTCAGAGCCCGATCAGAAATATCGGTTGCCAGAATACCTGCATCCCAAGAGCTGTAATCCGCACCCAGATGTTCCATCATCAGCATCAGAAGGGTGTATGGTTCTTCACCGCTTGAGCAGCCAGCGCACCAGATACGCAGATCTTTACGGTTTTGTTTCTTTAGTTTGTCAATGACTGCGGGTAATGCTGTTTTGGAGAAATAATCGAAATGGTCTTTTTCTCGATTGAAATAAGTGTGATTGGTTGAAATTAGGTCAACCAGCTCACTTAATCCCGCCTCCGTTTTGTCATTATCAAGATATTCAAAATAAGCGGAAAATGTTTGCAGATTGAGCTGCCGCATCAATTTCTGTAGACGACCAACTAACAGCGAGCGCTTCTGCTCGGTCAGATTAATTCCAAAACGCTGATAGATCAGATCTCGCAGTCGGGTGAACTCCGAATCGGAAATAGCCATCATGCTGTTGTTCTGTTGTTGGATAGTCATTGTCTATTATGACCTTCTTTATTGCTCTTCCAGGCTTTCAGCTAATTCCTGCATTTCACCACTGAAGAGTAATTTGTGGACATCGAGGAGGATTTTGACATCGTTGTTGATTCTTCCCATCCCCTGAATATAGCTGTCTTCTGAGTTTTTACTGGTTCTAGGTGCCGGCTCAACATTGCTTTCGGGAATATCAGCGACTTCACTGACTTCATCTACAACCAGACCAACCTCAGTGGTATCAATGTTAACAACGATGATGCAGGTGCGGTCATCATAGGCGCGATCCTCAATACCAAAGCGGGCACGAACATCCATGATCGGCACAACTTTACCTCGCAGGTTGATGACCCCACGGATAAATGCCGGCATATCGGGAACATCAGTAATATTTTGAATTCCAATAATTTCGATAACATACTGGATCTCAATTCCGTAATCCTCACCGGCAAGATGGAAAGTCAGGTATTTGTCTTTCTGTGTATCTTCGTCATCAGAGTGGATCAAGGTTGTATCTTCAGCCACGTGCGCCTCCTTTAGATATTTTCTTTTGTTTCCTCGAAATTAATTTTTTTGTTCTCCGCTGAATCGACCAGTGTACCAACATCAAGGATTAAGCAGACACCGCCATCACCGAGGATGGTACACCCAGAGACGCCGGGGACATTTCCGATAAAGTCAGACAAGCCTTTAATAACGGTTTGTTGTTGTCCAAGGATTTCATCAATGAACAGGCAAAAACGAGTCTCTTGAGATTCCAGAACAATCAGGATGCCATCAGCAAGATCGTGCGAATCGGGTTTCTTACCCAAAATGTCATGCAATCTAACAATTGGGAGAAAATTATCCCGGACTTGTGCTAATTCGTCACCATCAGGGGTGATGGTAATCTGATCCATGACTGGGCGGAAGGCTTCAAGCATCGATAGGGTTGGGACAATGCAGGTGGATGTTCCAACCCGCACAATCATACCGTCGATAATTGCTAGTGTTAGTGGTATGCGTAGGACGATTTTACTTCCCTGGCCAGGAGTACTGTAAACATCAATTTTCCCCTTAATTTTTTCCAGATTTTTCTTAACGACATCCATGCCGACCCCACGACCGGAGATATCGGTAATTGCGGCTGCTGTGGAAAAACCGGGAGCGAAAATCAAATTATTGATTTGTTTATCGGTCATGTCGGAACCGTCACCCTCGATTAACCCTTTGCTGATTGCTTTTTCGAGGATTTTTTCTTTATTTAAGCCGCGGCCATTATCCTCGATAGTGACCCAAACTTCACCTTCTTCGTGGCGAGCAGAGAGCTTGACAGTCCCTTTTTCGTCCTTGCCGGCAGCAAGCCGTTCTTCCGGTGGCTCTAGGCCATGATCCAGAGAATTTCGGAGCAGGTGAACCAACGGATCCGTAATTGTTTCAATAACAGTTTTATCAATCTCTGTTTCTTCGCCAATCAACTCTAGGTCAACTTTTTTCCCGGCTTTAACTGAAATATCATGCACCAGACGAATCATCCGGCGGAACAATCCAGAAACCGGTATCATACGGATTGTCATTGCCATTTCTTGCAGTTCACGCACCAGTTTTGACATGTGTTGTCCGGCTTTGTTGAAATTCTCCAGCTCCAATCCTTTTAAATCGGGATTGTGGATCAACATGTTTTCAGCAATAACCAACTCGCCAATCAGATTAATCAAGCTGTCCAGTTTTCCCAGTTCAACACGGATATCTTGACGTTTTGCCGGCGTTTTAGTTCGTGCCGCAGGTTTAGCGGTCGCTTTAGTTTTGTTGATTTTATCCTGTTGTTTTTTTAGCGCAGAATTGACCTGTTCGGTTGATGCTGTTCCTTGTTGAACCAGTATTTCACCAACTGGTTTTTTCTGAGTTTCGACCGCATGGTTAATGGCTTTTTCCTGGACACCCTCTTCAACCAGAAAATCCCCCAACAGCGGAGCGATAAGGGTTTGCAGATCATTCAAATGTTGATCAAGGTTTTCAACTGTGTCCTCTTTGCCATCAGAAATATTGTTGACGGCTTGCTGTAGTAGATCAAGGGAAGCCAGAAGTTGATCGGCGGGGTTATCTACAGCTAGCTTTGATCCCGATTTAACGCGATCAAGAATATTTTCCATCTGGTGACTGAGTTTTTCAATCTGTGCAAAACCAAAGAACCCGCAATTGCCTTTGAAGCTGTGAATATTGCGGAAAATATCGCCGATAGAATCTATATCTCCTGGATTTTCACCCCAAGCGAGCAGACCCTGCTCAGTGCTTTGCAGCAGTTCATTCCCTTCCTGAACAAAGCTTAGACGCATTTCATCGGTAATCTCCATTTGAAGGAGATCTGTTTCTTTCTCTGGTTGTTCCGCTACGGCTGCTGATTCCGCTGAGATGCTTTCTTCTTCCACCTCAGCTTGAGGCTCATCTCCCCCTTTGGCGAGTTCAATCGCTTGATGGAGCTGTTCGGATATGTCATCGGCAGGTGCAACCATGGCATCATCGTTGTAATCGCTTTCGACCATGTCAAGGGCTTCTTTAGCGAAGTCGCAAGCGGCGCACAGCAGTGTGACATGGTTTGGAACGAGATCAATTTCACCGTTACGGATCATGTCAAGCAAGTTTTCAGCAGCATGTGCGACCCGCGTCATGTGATCAAATTCGAGAAAGCCAGCGCTCCCTTTCATGGAATGAAACAAGCGGAAGATCGCATTGATTGTTTCAGAATCGCTGTTCTGCCCCAATTCAATGATTGCTGGCTCCAACTGCTCAATCATGTCGCGGCTTTCAGTTGCGAATTCTTGGATAATTTCAATCTGGTCGTCGTCGAGGGGCATACTCATCGCAGATCCTCAAAAGGTAAAATTGTTATTATTTTAATTAATTTCACGAACATTTATTAATTATACAAAACAAATAAATAAAACTAAAGAGAAAAGTTCGTTCTGAAAGATTTTTTTGTGCTGCCTTTAACCATTTATGCCCCTCCGGATGAGAGTTTATACATCCATAGGGACATAAATGATCATGTGGTCCTAGTTTGAGTTTTTATTTGTTTTGTAGATATTTTCCGTAACCGTCGCGATCCTGTTTTTCAATATGGCTGATCAGCCAATCCTTCAGAAAATTAAAAATATCAGCCGGTGGCATACGATCTCCATTTTTCAGTTTTTCAGCATATCCTGAAATTTTTTCAATAAAGTTCTTGTGGATCTGCTGGTGAGCTACAAGGTCGGGATAATTATGTTTCTTCAGCATATCTTCTTCGGCACGAAAATGGGTGACAGTGTAGTTGACTAGTTCATCGACAATGTTCCCAACCATCATGCGGTCTCCACCATCCTTCATGCATTGAAATAGTTGATTAATTAACTCAACCAGGCGACGGTGTTGTTGATCCATGAGTGTGACACCAGTGTTGAATTTGTCTTTCCACTGGAACATTTGTCCGCTATCACTTTGCTGTGCCGGCGGTGCCGATACATTTCCCCACCCCGCTGTGTTCTGTGCTGGCAAAGAAAGTTGCACTGCTGGAGTTGGGGAATATCCTTGATTGTATGAGCCTTTAAGCTTGAAGCGGCTGAGTTGATGTTTCAGTTCGGCTGCTTGACTGGATAGTTCTTCACTGGTCGCTGCGCTCTCTTCAGCACTGGCAGTATTTTGCTGGATGACTTGATCGATCTGCTGCATACCGATGTTGACTTGGGAAATTCCCTGTGCTTGTTCGTTGCTGGACGCAGCAATTTCTTCGATCAAGTCGGAAACCTTGCCGATTGACCCGACAATTTCTTCCAAAGCTTCGGCAGTGCGTTCGGCTATTTTAGTGCCGTTACTGGCTTTTTGAATTGATCCCTCAATCAATTCAGCTGTTTCTGACGCTGCTTTGGCACTACGAGCCGCCAGGTTACGCACTTCTTCAGCAACCACGGCAAAGCCTTTACCATGTTGACCTGCGCGGGCTGCTTCAACCGCGGCATTAAGAGCCAGGAGATTGGTCTGGAAGGCAATCTCATCAATAACTTTAATAATTTTACCAATATCCTGACCCGAAGAGTTGATTTCACCCATGGCATTGATCATTTCTGCCATTCGTTCACTGCCCGCATTTGCTGATGTGCTGGCACTTGTCGATAATTGATTGGCTTGCTGGGCATATTCGCTGCTGGTGTTGGTCTGGCTACCGATTTCGTTCATTGAACTGCTGATTTCCTCAACTGAGGCAGCAGACTGTGCCGCACCATCTGAGAGACTCTGTGCTGATTCACTCACCTGAGAACTGCCTGAATCAATTTGTTCACTGGCTGTTTGAATCTGCAGCATAATTTGGTTGAGGTCTTCACCCAGCTTTTTTAAGCTGCCGCGAACCAAGTCATGTTCGTCGCGTGGTTGGATATCAAAAGTTAGGTTGCCGTTTGCCAGTTTTTGCAAAGAATCGACGACTTCATGCTGCAGAGAGTCGGCGAGACGATCCATGGTTTCAGCCAATTGGCCGATTTCATCTTTGCGTTCCATCTGCAGGCGGGTATCGAGATGACCGTTTTCAAGATCTTCTATCATCATGACGGTTTTTTTCATCGGTGCGGTCATAGAGCGGGTGATGAAGAAAGAAAAAATAGCACCGATAACCAAGGCACAGATTCCGAGGATGGTCATGCCTGTTTTGCTACTATTGGCTGTAGCAAGCATTTCAGTATCGGTCATAATGAACTTTTGAGAATCCTCGGATATTTTAGATATCAGGGAATTAATTTTTTGTAAGTGGTAAGCAGTCTCATTTTTATAGATAGCTTTGGCTTCAGCGTTAACCGGACTAAATGGGCTATAAACCTCTTTGATTTGTCGCCCCGAGGCGTGCAGGAGGCGGTGTGGTTCTTCAAGAGCCTGCAGGTCTGCTTTGATTTCTGGCAAAAGTTCTTCAGCATGCTGGCGACCCTCGCCGTAGTACCAGGTTCCAAGTGCACAGTTTTTGTGATCAAGTTTGACCTTTAATTCTGTAATTGCAGGATCATCTAAAAAATCACGGACTTTATGTGCCCACTTTAGATGCTTGTTTTCCAATAAAAGCATAGTGGCACGAAACTGATTACCTTCAGATGCCTCCATACCATTGTTAACGGTTGTTGACAGGCCAAAGATGCCCCAGAGCAGGATAGCCAGCAATAGGGCGAGAATGGTTCCTGAAAGAAGAACCATTTTGGTTCCAATTTTAAAATTATTAAACATATATTATCTCCGCTTTGTAGCTTATTTATAATATTAAGAACTTACCAATGATTATCATAGCAAGCAGTTAATGTCAATTTATTCATTGACTGCTGCTAAGATGTGGGTAGCAAAAAAGCGGAGGACAAAAATTGTCCTCCGCTTCAATTAATCATTGGTATTAGAGAATATATTTACCAGCCACCCTTGTTCTCTGGCAATTGTAAGGCAGAAGAAGGTGGTGCGCTAAATCCTGGTGATTCTTTCAGTTTGAAGCGTCCCAATTGATTTCTTAACTCAGCCGCCTGACTCGACAGTTCTTCACTGGTTGCAGCACTCTCCTCTGCAGTAGCGGTATTCTGCTGGATGACCTGATCGATCTGTTGCATCCCGATATTGACCTGAGCAATCCCCTGGGCTTGTTCGTTGCTGGAAGCGGCAATTTCACCAATCAAATCAGTTACTTTACCGATTGAACCGACAATTTCATCCAGAGCTTTGGCAGTGCGTTCAGCAATTTCGGTTCCATTGCTGGTTTTCTCGACGGATCCTTTAATCAGATCAGCCGTTTCTGAAGCTGCTTTGGCACTACGTGCTGCCAGATTGCGAACCTCTTCAGCGACCACAGCAAAACCTTTGCCATGCTGCCCGGCACGGGCAGCTTCAACTGCAGCATTCAGGGCTAGCAGGTTGGTCTGGAATGCAATTTCATCAATAACCTTGATAATTTTACTGATATTTTGGCCTGCTTCATTGATCTCACCCATGGCACAAATCATTTCGGTCATCCGCTCACTACCAGCATCAGCCGCTTCACGTGCTGATGTAGATAGTTGGTTGGCCTGTTGGGCATTTTCAGCACTTGTATTGGTCTGACTGCCGATTTCATTCATTGAGCTGCTGATTTCTTCAACCGATGCGGCCGATTGTGCAGCACCATCAGATAGCATTTGAGCAGAATCACTGACTTGGGAACTACCGCTATCAATTTGTTGTCCGGCTATTTGTAGTCCAGAAACCATTTGAGTTAAGTCTTCGCCAAGTTTCTTGATTGCATGACGTAAGGTATCATTTGCGTCATGTGGAGTGACCTCGAATGTCAGATCTCCATTTGCCAGTTGTTGCAATGGAGCAACGATATCTGTTTGCAAGCTGTCGGCTAGTGTATCAAGGGAGCGGGCGGCATCGCCCAATTCATCCTGTTGGGTTAAGTTGAGACGGTTATTCAGATGTCCGTGCCCGATATCGGTCAGAACCACTTTGACTTTATTGATTGGTCGAACAATCATTTTACGTAGCATAAAAAACAGCGCCAGCCAGGTGATGATAATGCTGATCAGACCCATGCCAAGATTACTGAGCATGCTTTTGCTACTGGCAGCAGCCAGAGCTTGTTCCTGTTGAGCTTCTTCTACTTTGAGCTTGCCCAAACTGAAGTCGAGATAGAGAACGCCGGCTAGACTGCCAATTTCGACATCATCATGACATTCCATGCATTTTTGTTCATAGGTGTGAGAGTGAGCGAGGAAGAGGGTGTCGGTGCTTTCTTTTTCTATATTTATCTTTACATTCGATTCGGTGATGTTTATGTGGGATTTTTTTTGTCCGAGATTATCTTTTTTGCTGGAATATGTGGTGACTCCCTGTGGGTTGACAAGTCCAACCTCAAGAACTCCTGGTACTGTTCCGAGACCAGTCAACAATTCATCAAATACATCCATTTCACCTCGTTCCAGAGATCCTTTTGTGCCAATCTCAAGACACTTGAAAATACTATGGGCTTCTTCAAGAGCCTCAAAATGAATAGCTTTCAGTGATTGTTCCTGCTGGGTGCGAAGAAGGTTCCGTGATTGGAGGGCAGCAACTGTAAAGCTGATGCCGAGAATAATCAGTAAAATTATGATCAGAGCCCCTCCGATTTTACTTTGAATGCTGTTCAGTTTCATAATGGCCTCTTGAGGGTGTAAAAAATTCTAAATAAGGTAGGTTGCGTGTGTGGACAAGGATCTTAACAGAGGGAGTAGGGAATGGCAATACTTTAATTTGAGTCATTTAATGTAAAATGCGGATATCTGAATGTGAGCTGATTTATGCGGAGTTCTTACGAGGCTTCTTTTTCCGAAACCGTTTTCGGGGTTGGTGCGGTGTATTTGTTTCAATGCTGGAACTATGGATGGCTTTGCTCCAGTTTTCAGCCCGGGGAGCGAATTCTGGTCGAACCTTAGCCCAGAGGGTAAACAGCTCTAGTGCGTTAGGTGTTAGAGGATGCTGTAGAAAACGTTTTTCTGCCTTAAAACCGCGCCCCCTCGCCAGGCGAAAACAGCCAATCAATAGTTCTCTTGCTTGGTGACGGATACCGCTGGCAATACTGAAGTAACGACAGTGGGAAACAATGATCTCATTTGCTTGGTGCAGGGCTGTGCTGAAATTGGTTTTTGGGGATGGTGGGCAACTGTCCATGAATAGTCGTAGGTAAAGTGCGGCGATGGCAAAACTCTCTTCAATAGGTGTTCCAGTGGCTGTTCTTTGATCAATCTTTGCTAGCAGCTCAATACTTTCATCTGTCCCTGGATAGCCAGCTAGAAGGTGTGGTAACATTTCTAATTCACGGCAATGTTTTAAAACTGGCCCTGAAATTTTATGTCGAAATAATTCCATAATTTCTTCGCGCACCCGAGCCGGTGCAGCTGTTGCCAGCAGTTCTTTATGCTCCTTAATAGCGGAATAGATATCGGCTTCGATGGTGAAGTTGAGTCTGGCAGAGAATTCAACTGCCCGTAACATTCGAACTGGATCTTCAATAAATCGAATTTGTGGATCGCCAATCATGCGCAACTGTTTCCTGCTTAAATCTTCCACTCCACCCAGATAGTCGATTACCGAAAAATCGGCAATATTGTAAAACAGAGCATTGATAGTGAAGTCACGTCGTGCGGCATCTTCACCGGGAGAGCCAAAAACGTTCTGGACAAAATGGAAGTGGTCATCTGGGTTGTCTGGGAGTTCATCCTCTTTTGGGTGACGTCGAAAGGTTGCAACTTCAATGACTTTATTTCCGGCAAAACGTATGTGTGCCAGTCGAAACCGGCGACCAACCAGAAAGCTGTTACGGAATAGCTTGCGTATCTGGTTTGGAGTGGCATCTGTGCCGATATCAAAATCCTTCGGTTGTCGACCCAGCAGCAGGTCGCGAACACTACCGCCGACCAAATAGCCTTTATAGCCATGCCGATGCAAACGATGCAGAACCTTTAACGTGTCAGTATCGATCTGTTTACGGGAGATACAATGTTGACTGCGAGGGATGATGGTGGTTTTATTTTCGTTCATGGTCACTCTAAAAATGGGGTTGAAATCAGTTGGACTATAGCAGAATATGATGATGGCGTCGCAAAAAGTCCGCCCCATGGTATTGCACCATGTTTTTCGAGCTCTCGACATACAGTATGTATGCTTTCACCCTTTAAAAAACACTATGATATATGCTGCAAAGTTTTTGCTTAGTCTTCTTAGTAGGTTATGTAAGATTATCATATAATGGTTCTGAAGAAAAAGAATATGAATGTGTGGCAGGGAGGCTGAAGTTAGTGGAAAACACATATAATTTGCTAGTTATTCTAGGGGCAACTGCTGGGGGCAAGACTGGCTTGGCAGTTAAAGCTGCGACCCATCTTGATGGAGAAATAATCTCAGCCGATTCGCGTCAGGTTTATCGCGGGATGGATCTGGGGACAGGGAAGGATCTGCACGAATATGGGGATGTTCCTTACCATCTGATTGATATTGCCGAGCCGGGGAGTGAGTACAATGTTTTCCAATTTCAGCGCGATTGCTTTGAGAGTATAGAAACGATCTGGCAGCGGCAGAGATTACCGATTATCTGTGGCGGTACAGGTATGTATCTTGATGCGGTTCTCAGTGGCTATCGCTTGGTCGCTGTCCCAGCAAATCAACAACTGAGGGATGAATTGGAACTTTTCAGTGATAATGCACTGCAACAGAAGTTGCTGCAACTTAAACCTGATCAGCATAACCGAACTGATTTGGAACAGCGAGAGCGACTGATCCGGGCAATAGAAATTGCGGTGGGTGAACAAGCTGTAACAAAAGATTTACCCCCCTTGCCTGAAATTTCTCCTCTGATTTTTGGGATTAAGTGGCCACGTGAGATTTTGCGAAATCGGATAGTGGTGCGGTTGCGAGAGCGTTTTGAAGCGGGGATGATTGATGAAGTTCAGCAATTGTATGATGCTGGGGTTGCCTGGGAAAAGCTGGAATTTTATGGTCTGGAGTATCGATTGATTGCTCAGTATCTACAGGGTAAATTGAATCGTAACGATATGGGACAGAAGTTGCGGAGTGCTATTGGTCAGTTTGCCAAGCGACAGGAGACATTTTTCCGGCGGATGGAAAAGCGGGGAATGGAAATTTGTTGGCTGGATGGGGAAGGGGATGTTTTTGGAGAGTTGTGTGAGCTGATGGCAAGGCGATAAAACGGGGAGTATTCTTTATTCGCCGGGTTTGGATTTTCTTTTTGGACAGACAGCTACAAAAATATCTCAATAGTCGAGCCACTCTCTTTCCTTGGCAGATCAAAGGCGCAAGTCGAATTGACTTCTCAGCTGCAATTATCATCCCTGCCTTGATCGAGAGAGAAAACCTGCCCGCAACGCTTGACAGTCTTTGCCTGAATTCTAGCGAATATCTTGTGCAGACACTGGTGATCATCGTGGTAAATAACCGAATTGATATTTTGGCCGATCAGCTTGCTGATAACCAAGCGACTATCGACTGGTTGAGGTCGAATCCCTATCCGCAACTCAACCTCGCCTGGATCGATGTCAGCTCCTCTGGCCTGGAGCTTCCAGCTAAAGATGGTGTTGGATTGGCAAGAAAAATTGGTTTTGATGCAAGTTTGCAGGCTCTTAACTGGAAAGCTAATCCTCTGTTGGTTTCATTGGATGCTGATACTCTCGTTGACCAAAATTATCTTGCAACTATTTTTGACCATTTTACGATGAGTAAGGAAGGTGCGGCGGTAATTCCTTTCCGGCATCAACCTGTATCAGATCCAAAGCAGGAAGTTGCTATCCGTCACTATGAGCTTTATCTGCGCAGCTATATTTTCGGATTGCAGCTGGCAGGTTCTCCTTATGCTTACCATAGTATTGGTAGTACGTTTGTTTGTTTGGCTTCTGCTTATGTTAAAGCCGGGGGGATGAATCGACGCTGTGGGGGGGAGGATTTTTATTTTCTTCAACAACTGACAAAAACATCTGGAATTGGAATGGTCAGTGGAACAATAGTACAACCTTCGTCCCGTTTCTCCAACCGGGTTCCATTTGGAACCGGCAAGGCAGTTCAAAAACAGGTGGAAGAGGGGGCAGATTTGTTCCATTTTGTTTCTGTTGTTGGTTTTAAAATTCTGAAAGAGTGGTTTGAGTTGATTGGTTGTCAATGGGATCATCCTATCGATCAAATAAGTTTGCAAGCACTCAATATGTCTCCGAAATTAGATGAGTTTTTGACTGAGCTGAATTTTGCCAAGACCTGGGAAAAGTTCCAAGACAACCATTCATCCAGGGCACAGCGACTAATCGCTTTTTATCACTGGTTTGATGCTTTGCGTACCCGTCAGTTGTTGACCCGTATTGAGATTAATTCGATCTCTTCAGCTGAGAAAATTGTTGCAGAGCTGCTAAATTGGGGAGGATATCCTGGGGTTGAAAAGGACGTTGATCAGTTGAAGTTGTTGGAAAAATTACAGGGAGTGCGACAGAAATAATTTGAGAGCAGGAATTTTGAGGACATGTATCAAGTACATAATCCTCAGAATTCCTGCCGCCGAATTTAGGACATTGAAACTTTAATATTTGCCAAAATCATCATCATCCAACTGAATGACTTTTGCTGGTACTGCCCCGCCCCAGGGTTCATTTGCTGTTAATTGTGGACTCGGCTGTCGTTGCTGTGGCGCCGTTACTGGTTGACTCCTGGATATTGTTTTCTGCGGTTGTATAGGTTTGCCACGATAGGAAGCACCGATAATTTTGAAACGCTCCAACATTTGTTGTAGAAAACTGGTTTGAGCCGAGAGCTCTTCAGCAACAGCAGCCGTTTCTTCGGCACTGGCGGTTGAGCTCTGGTTAACTGAGCTGAGTTGGGCAAGGCCCTCATTGGCTTGAGCGACTCCCAGAGCCTGTTCATTACTGGCTGCCGCAATTTCATCAACCAGATCAGAAACCTGAACCACTCCCTGATAAATCTCTTTAAGGGCTGCGGCGGTCTGATCGGCAATCTGAGCTCCATTTTTAGTTTTTTCCACTGATCCCTGGATAAGGGAAGTTGTCTCGCTGGCCGCCTTGGCGCTTCTTGCTGCCAGATTGCGAACCTCTTCTGCAACCACGGCAAATCCTTTGCCATGTTGTCCGGCTCGGGCTGCTTCTACGGCAGCATTAAGAGCCAACAGGTTGGTTTGGAAAGCAATTTCATCAATGACCTTGATGATTTTACTGATATTCTGTCCTGCCTCATTGATTTCGGTCATAGCTTCGACCATCGCTTGCATGTGCTGATCACCCTTTTCAGCCGATTGTTTAGCTGCAGATGACAGTTGATTTACCTGCTCAGCATTGCGTGTGTTACTGGCTGTTTGCTCATTCATCTCTTGCATTGAGGCCGAGATTTCTTCCAACGCAGCCGCTTGCTTGGTAGCTCCGTCTGCGAGTGATGTGCTAGTTCCCGAAACCTGTAATGTGTCAGCTGCAATTTTCTGACTTGATTGCAATACATTCTGAATGATCTCTGAAATAGCTTGATTTGTATCGGCCAAAGGTTTTGCAATCAATCCTTCTGCTTTAAAGGTAAAGTCTCCTTCTGCCAGGCGTTTAAATGCAGTCAGGATGTCATTTTTAAGTCTGTCGGCAAACTGATCCATGTCACAGGCCAATTGACCTATTTCATCACTTGGATTTTGGTTCAGGCGGCTATCAAGATCGCCATTATTCATTCCATTTACCATCTTGACTACTGCAACTAATGGACGAACAATCTTTCGGTTAATCAGCAACCAGACCAAAAATGTTATGATGATGACAATGATGCCACTAATATAGAGGGAGGTGGTTAATCTTGCAATTTTACTCTGTGATTGTGCTGCATACATACCAACAGCTTTATTCATTTCTTGTAACAAGGGGATATTTCTAGCCAAAATTTCATGGGTCGCTTGGTCTATTTGATCTTTATTGCTGTTGGGGTTAAGTACGATCTGAACTTGAGACGAAAAACCATTCCAGAGAGATTCAACCTTACGCATCTGGGTAAGAATTTCCGGATCGCGGGTTGGTGGGAGGTTCATGCTGCTGCTGCCGTTAATCAGACCCCTGAGTGAGCTGTCAAATAGAGTATAGGTCTTATTTAGGTCATTGCGACATTCCTCAGTCGCCAGTCCGGCTTCGATGCATAAAGCTTCTTTGGAAATTTTCTGACTGAGCATTCGCTGCCGTCCGGCAATATTGATCACCGTTGAATCATCTTTCTGGTTTTTAAGGGTGATAACTGTAAAGAGAACCAGAAGAATACTGATCAGAGTAATAATGCAGATTGCGCCGGTGAGCTTGGTACTGAGGCCGATTGCTTTTGGCTGGGACATAATTTCAGATACTCCATGAGATGATTGATTAACGGCATAACATGAAGCATATCTTATCTTGTCTGGGAATAATGTCAATGATTTTTAATAATTATGTTTCACATGATTTAGGTGAGGTATGGAATTTTAGCTATTAACTTTACAACAAAAAAGGGTCGCCTGTTGGTGGGCGACCTTTTCCAAATATTTCGTTGTTTTCTGGCTTGGTATTTAAACGGCTTGTTCCATTCCCCAAATACCACAGGGGCACATTCCGGCGCAGATTCCGCAACCGATACAATATTGATCATCAGAGATATATTCGAAGCTTCCGTCTTCTTTTTCTTCACGACGGATAGCTCCTTCGGGGCAGGCTTCTAGGCACATACTGCAATCACGACAGGTGCCACAAGACAGGCAGCGATTTGTTTCTTTGGTGGCATCGGTGAGATTAAACCGACTGCGATTATGGGAGCGGAAAAATTCTTTACTCAAAGACTCCTGAGAAATCATCACTGGCTTATGCTTAGCGACCAATTTTTCTCCTGACAGAAAACTGTCAATATATTCGGCAGCTTCTCGCCCATGACCGATCGCGTGGGTAAGAAGTCCCGGTTTGATGGTATCACCAATAGCAAAAACCCCTGCTGCTTGGGTAAGTTGACCGCAATCATCGATAGCTGCCATGCCGCGCTGATCTAACCATTCACGGGGGATGTAGCTTAGATCTGGACGTTCACCGATAGAGATAATGACAGTATCCGCTTCGAATAGCTGTCCATCTTTGCTGTGCAATCCAGAGGCGTCAACTTTTTCGGTAAAAATCGGCCACTCGATTTTGCCGCCAAGCCTTTCAAAATGGTCGATCTCTTTTTTAAATGCTGCTGGACGTTGAATATCGATGGCAGTAACTTGTTTGGCTCCCATTGCGTAAGCACCAAGGCAGACGTCCATCCCTGCGTTTCCAGCACCAATAACCACAACTTTTTCACCAATAGAGGGATTTTTCCCGTTGTTGAAGTCTTTGAGGAATTCAAGACCTTTGACTAGACGTTCATGACCTGAAAAGGGAATGACGACCGGGGTATGGGCACCAGAGGCAATGACGATGGAGTCGTAATCTTGTTGTAACTGTTTGAATGTCTCGGTATTAACCGAAGTGTTGGTTTTTATTTCCACACCCAGTTCTTTGATTCGGTCGATCTCTGTATTTAATGAATCCGCCGGTAGCCGATCCGTTGGGATGACCTGACGTAACTTTCCGCCGACCTCTTTGCCTGCCTCAATGATTGTTGGGGCATGACCCAGCAGGCGCAGGTGCCAGGCAGCAGAAAGTCCTCCTGGCCCGCCACCGATAATGGCAACTTTTTTACCTGAATCGGGTTTTGGCGCAGGGGATTTAGCTTCTAAAGAGAGTTTGCCAAGCTCTGGCATCGCGACAGGAAGATCTATAAATTGTCGGGTACAGGCATCCATACAGGGGTTTGGACAAACTTCACCACAAACGCTGCCGGGGAAGGGGGAGTAGTTGAGAACCAGCTCGATGGCTTCTTTATACTTTCCCTGGCGTAACAAATTGATCCGATCCTGAGTAGGAATAGATGAAGGACAAGCAGATTCACAAGGTGCACAAAAAGCTTTGTTCTGCCAATGGGGAATTTTTAAGCGATCTTTTCCGATGTTGACTAGTCCCGCAACGTGGGTGTAGTCATCATTGATTAATCCACCAAAAATTCCACCTTCCCCAACCCATTTATTCATCCGGAACTCATGAACTGTGGGACGCATACTTCGGTGAAGGCGACGTTCCTCATCGCTTTTAGCAGTGATTTTGCGCCACTGACTGAAGTCACTTAGTTGTTCCAGATATTGAGATCGTTCAATATTCTTCAGGAAAGCTGGCAGTCCATTGGCTAAGAATTGGGTATCTGCTTCATTGAGATCGAGTAGCCAGACTTCGCTTGGAAGGTTTTTGATCGGACCGCGGACATAGATGGTTCCACCAACCATTCCCATGCAGCTGCGATCACCAAGGATCGAATCGCGATCTTCACAATCAATGCCACAGACGATTGCAGTTCCACCCCCCATGAACTCGAAGGAGAAGGATCCGGTATTTTTTAATACCCAAAATTCGGGAGCAGGGAAAGCTGGATCATGTTTCATCAATGATCCGGAACGGGTGCCGACACGGCCTGCAACGAATATTTTTCCACTCGCAGCACAGTGAGCAGTGGTATCACCACTATCCCCTTTGATGATCAGTTCTGCTCCAGCATTAAGCCAGCCGGCATCTGCTGGAGTTGACCCCTCAACAATGATCTGGGTTCCTTCCAAGCCAAATGCGCCGACACGTTGGCCTGGGTTTTTAACCCTGAACTTCAGGGATTTACCTTCTACTGACCAGAACGGCCCGCCAATATCATGGTGGCCAGATGAAAGAACTTCAAAGTCTGTTTCACCTTGATCCAAAGCAGCATAGATTTGTTGCAGCAATTCCTGGGTAGAAATGCGGATATTACTATCATTAAAGCCGGATATTTTGGCTGTCATTTCAAATCTCCTTAACACACATGTTGAATCTGCAGTCGTTCAGCGATTGCTTGATCTGTTGAAATCAGGGCGTCAGCCCGACCAACTGGAAGAGACGAATTGCCAATGGGAGCCATTAGCTTTTTGAATTCCTGATCCATGGCGAGGAAGTAATTGACGATATTCTGAGCAACTTTCTCTGGATCAAGACGACGTACCAGTGGTGATTCCTGGGTGGTGATGCCAACCGGACAAAGACCGGTGTTGCAGGCATTGCAGCGACCCATATCATTGCCAACACAGCCAGCCATCTGCAAAATCAGCTTGCCGCTGAAGACACCATTGGCACCAAGGCAGATCATTTTGAAGGCGTCTGCAGCTAAATCACCAGTTTTTCCTAGTCCTCCAGCAGCCCAAAGGGGGATTTGTCCTTGTCGTCCCTGAGAAACCGCAGCTAAGTAGCAGTCACGCAGTTTGCTGGCAATCGGGTGGCCGGTATGATCGAGACTGACTTCGTGTGCCGCACCGGTGCCGCCATCAATGCCGTCAAGGAAGAACCCGCCGACGATATTATAAGGATCACGCACCAGGTTGTTAAAAACGCTGACGCTGGTTGCTGAAGCGGCGACTTTAATGGCGACTGGAACGCGGAATTTAAATGCCGCATTCATCGAAAGAAACATCTTCTGGACACTTTCTTCGATGGAGTAAAGACCCTGATGGTTTGGCGGGCTGAGTAAGTCGGTTTTTGGGACTCCGCGGATCGCCTGGATATGCTCGGCGACCTTTCCGGCTTGCAGCAGCCCACCATCTCCGGGTTTGGCTCCTTGGCCAATCTTGATCAGAATTCCCGCAGGATCTTCAATCATGTCAGGCATGCTGGTGGCAATCCGGTTCCAACCAAAATGTCCAGAGGCAATTTGCAAGATCATGTATTTTAGATATTTGGATCTCAGTAGTCGCCTGGGAAGGCCTCCTTCGCCTGAACTCATTCGTACCGGAATACCGCACTCTTCATTTAGATAAGCGGTTGCCATCGCTACTGCTTCCCACATTCTCCAAGAGAGGGCACCGATCGACATATCACCAATGATGACAGGGTATATCCAGTTGACCGGCGGAGTGGTGCTATTGGTGATCAGCTCACTTTTTTTGTTAGGACTGGGGCTAAAGGGAAGCTCTCCTGGAGGGAGAATTCGACCAAAGGGCGCTAGCAGGTCAAATGTGTGGCGCTGAGCATCCAGGCTCGGATCGGTCATTTGTGAAATTCGTCCGACGCGAATACTGTCCAAAGTACGGATGGAACCTTCCAGGTTTTTCCGTCCGCCCCGTTTAATCGAATCGCCAGCCATGCAGCGAGTAATAATTGGATGGCGTGTGTCGGGGTTGCGTTCTGGGCGAATAGCGTCGTTGGGACAAACTTTTTCGCACATGCCACAGCCGCGGCAGTAATCACGAATTGAATCAACCTGACTTATGACCGGGACAGCTGAAAATCGTGATTTTGGATCGGGAAAGTCCCCTTCCGAAAAAACCATCCGCCGCCGTTCTACTTTCATTTTGATGGCGCGAAAGGAACAAGTTGCGACACATGATCCACACATGGTGCAACGACTGGCATCGTAGATAATTTTCCATGGGAGGTCATTCGCAGTAACATTGTTGACTTTTATTGTTTCCATCTCTGCACCTCCAACTTGTCGTTAATAGCGATAGTTTCACGTTCGTTCGGGTAGATGTCAGTTTCCCAGTCACGATCAGGGAGGACTTCGTTGACGCCGCAGATTTCTGAAGAGATGACCACCATTTTGTCATCATGCCCGATGACAACCGGCCGCAGTTTTTTCGCATCACAACAGGTGAATAGAGTGTTGTCTGGGAGCATGCCGATGATTGTGTTGGGGCCGTTGATTTCCAGATGGGTCAAAGATTGACGCATGGACAGTAGTTGCTTTTTGTCTTCTCGTTCCTCGATCTGCTCAAAGGGGAGTGGGGTGACAACATGTTTGTAGTAGGGGAGTGGCCAGCCAAGCTGCCGATGAACATAGTGCAGGGTGTAGAGAAAACACTGCGAATCTGATTCAAAGCCAATGTAGCCCCGATGAAGCCCCTGCTGAAACTCTTTGTTTTTGAGATAAAAAGTATTCTCGCCATTAGCAAGAACTGTGTAGCCCTGCAGGTGGAAGGGGTGTGCTGCATAGCGGACAATATCGTAGTTCGTATTTTGACGGCACTGGGCAGTGATTACTTTGGCGGTGAAGCGATCATCAACTTCCCAAAGGTTGAAATAGGTGCCGATATCGTGTGGATCACCAATTTCTTTCAGAGTGATAACATCGGGCCAGAAAGAATAAACAAACCCCTCTTCGTTGCCTTCAAGAGCCTCGCGAAGTCGCAGGCGCGTATCAAGGAGAAGTTCCTGCTTTTCTTTCTTTCCCAGATTTTCGTAGGCATATGGGTAATTGAAGGTTTCGAAAACATAGTGGGGCATAGCGCTGATATCGAGACCTGGCCAGTCGTTGACTTGCGGTGACCACTGGACAGTTCGCCGGAAACCAACTTCGTGGAGAATGTTTTCTGCGATTTTGATTCCGTTGTCAGTGCAGGCCATTGACAGTGTTGGTAGGTGTTTATAGGGCTCGAAGATGCCGCCAAGGTTCTGCATGACCATGGCAAACCCCGAGTTGTCGTGTCCTTCTTGCTGCGACCGCATTAATTTTAAAGCGATACTTGGATGGACATAATCCAGACTTTTTATTGCGCCAATGCGACACATAGAGGCTCCTTTTTTTGCTTAGCTTGATGTATTTAATTTAAGCTGTTTTGATGTTGGCTGTGAATTGTGGCACAGAAAGGTTCTCTGTAGAAGAAATGTAAGGCAGGTTTTATGCCAAACTCATGAAAAGCTTATCTGTCGATTTTTCTTATTTAATTCAGATTGTTAGGGCGCAACATTGTGAAACTGTAGAAGGAGGAAGAGTTGGGTGTATTGTTTTTGAGTTTAATTGTACTCAAAAGGAGTACGTATTTTTAGGTTATTGATTCTATGTTTTTTCTGCTAAGAATTGGTTTATTGCTATGTTCTTAGGCATTCTCTCCCTCTCTTTGAGGGAGAGAATGCAATTGAAACGATTTTATAACAAAGTAATCCAATCATGATCATCTGTATGTCTGCCATATTGAATGGCGGTCAACTTGTTGTACAGTTCCATGGTGAGTTTGCCCGGGTTCCCGTCTCCCAGCTGAACACAGGTATTTTTGTAACAAAAGGAACCAACCGGCGAAATAGCGACGGCGGTTCCTGCGCCAAAGGCTTCTTGGAGACGGCCATTTCTGCTGCCTTCCATAATGTCATCAACGCTTAGTGCCCGTTCTTCAATTTCGTATCCCATCTCTTTCACCAGAGTCAACACGGAGCGGCGCGTTATCCCATCGAGAACGGTTCCGTGGAGTGGAGAGGTGACAATTTTGCCATCATAAAGAAACAGCATATTCATACTTCCAACTTCTTCGACAAAACGTTTTTCCTTGGCGTCGAGCCAGAGAACCTGATCGTAGCCATTTTCTGTTGCTTCTTTGGCGGCATAAAGACTGGCTGCATAGTTTCCACCAGTTTTTGCTTCGCCAGTTCCCCCTTCTGTAGCACGGACATAATAATCGGAAATCCAGATTTTTACCGGAGCAACGCCACCTTTGTAGTAGGGACCTACGGGGCTGAGAATGACGTAGCAAAGATATTGATCTGCAGGACGAACCCCGAGCATCGGCTCGGTCGCGATCATTGTTGGTCGGACGTAGAGGCTGGTTCCTTCGTTGTGCGGTACCCAGTCTGCTTCTAATCGGATCAGTTCAAGCATTGCATCGAGAAAGAATTTTTCATCGACTTGCGGCATACACATTCGCTCTGCACTGCGATTAAAGCGAGTGATGTTGTCTGCTGGCCGGAACATGGAAAGGCTACCATCTGCACGGCGAAAAACCTTTAAACCTTCGAAAATTTCCTGCGAATAGTGAAGAACCATCGCTGCAGGATCTAGCAAAAGGGGGCCATAGGGTTGAATGCGTGCCGAATGCCAGCCCTTGTTTCTGTCGTATTCCATTACCAACATTCGGTCGGTATACTGCTTGCCAAATATCAGCTCATTTTCATCATCAATTCGTGCTTTTGGCGCAGAAATAGGTAGAATTTGTAAGTCCATAATAAATCTTCTCCGGCAATGCTGACTTAGCTATTTCACAACTTTTTACGAGTACATCAAGCAGGAAGATATTTTTTATCACAGCACCTGCTTGTGCTGCAACAATATCTCCTGTTTCTGGATGTTCTGTCGGCAGAGATTCTGGTATTCTTGAACTCCTGTGTTTTAATCCAACAATCTGCAGAGGGCGAGCCCCCCGTGGTCGCCAGTGGTTTGTTCACGGCAACAAGTTCTGAGCACCCACAGGGGGAGCCTACGGCTAAAGGGGAAACGATGGAAACAATAGAATTAAAATATGGTGCCAGCTCATTTCCATGTCGGGTGCCTAATGCCAGGTTACTTCAACCAGAAAAGTTGCCTAAGCCGCCCACTGCTGAACCATTGATTCATGATGCATTGGCCAACCCTGTCGGATCATTGCCGTTGAAAGAGATTTTAAAATCGGGTGAAACTATAGCCATAGTGACTTCTGATATCACCCGTTACACTGGCAGTGAGATCTATTTGCCGATTCTGATTGCTGAACTCAATGTTATTGGAATCCCTGATAGTGATATAGAAATCATTATCGCGTTGGGAATTCATCGCAAGCAGAGCAAAGAGGAACATCGCAAAATACTCGGCTCTCTGTATGGTCGAATTGCAGTTTATGATCACGAATGTGATGACCTTGCTGAACTGGTCGATCTAGGGATGACCGACTCTGGTATCTCGGTGCAGGTTAATCGTCGGGTGGTTGAAGCAGATCGAGTGATTGTGACCGGTACAATCGGATTTCACTATTTTGCTGGTTTTGGAGGTGGGCGCAAAGGCTTGGTGCCGGGTGTTGCAAGCCGTCAAACCTGTATGGCGAGTCACTTTTCTGTGTTTAACCCACCAGAAGTTGGCGGGAAACACCCGAATGCTGTGACCGGAGTGTTGGAGGGTAATCCCGTTGACAGAAATTTGCTTCAGGCAGCTTGCTTGGTCAAACCTGATTTTTTGTTGAATACGGTTCTTTCTCCTGACAAAGAGATTCTTGGCGTGTTTTGTGGGGATCTGGAACAGGCTCATCGATCAGGATGTGAGATGGTTCGAAAACTATTTCAGGTAACTATGGAAGAACCTGCTGACCTGGCGGTGATATCCTGTGGTGGTGAGCCAAAGGATATCAATTTTATCCAAGCGCAAAAAGCACTCGATTATGGCTGTCAAGCAGTCAAAGAAGGGGGAACTATTGTTTTATTGGCTGCTTGTCGTGACGGGTTTGGTAACGCTACCTTTTACGATTGGTTCCGCTATCAAGAATTGGATGAGTTCGAAAGGGCTCTGCGGGACGATTACCAGATCAATGGTCAGACAGCTCACGCAACTTTGTCAAAAGCACGCCGGTTCAGGGTGATCTTGATTAGTGAATTCACGGCTGATCAAACACAAAAGATGGGGATGGAAAAAAAGATTGATTTAGGGAGTTCGCTGGAACTGATACTGCCCGATTTAGACAAAAATGCGAAGATTGTTGTTATTCCTGACGGTGGGATGGTTCTGCCGGTGATTGATAATAATGTCTAGCTCTTAATGCTGAAATAAAAGGAATTTATATGCCAACAAAAGAAGAGGTTATCCAGCGAGTGGTTGAAACTGGTTCTTTGCCGACTCTTTCGACTGTAGCATCCAAATTGATCAATATTACCGGCAAGGAAGAAACTACTATCTATGATATCTCCAAATTGATATCCCAAGATGTATCGTTGTCGACAAAAATTCTAAAAGTGGTGAACTCCTCTTTCTACAATTTCCCCAATGAAGTGAGAACGATTCAGCAGGCGGTTGCTATTTTGGGAACCAATGCCGTGCGGAGCCTGGTTTTGTCCTTCTCCTTTTTGAATATGGAGCGGCCTCAGCATGGTGTTGGTTTTAATTATGAACGTTTCTGGGAAGAATCCCTTGCCGCAGCCGTTTCTTCCAAGCTGATTATGGCGAAGGTTTCAGAGCAAGACCCCGAAGAGGCTTTTACCGTCAGTTTATTACAAAACCTTGGGAAGTTGATTTTAGCCTGTACCTATCGTGAAACTTATGATCAATTGCTGGAAGAGGCTGCTGGGAGTGAAAAGCGGTTATTGGAGCTTGAAGATGAACAGATCGGCGCCAACCACGCTTATATTGGTGGCGAGGCGGCTAAACTCTGGAACTTTCCCGATAGTCTGGCTATCCCGATTATCTACCACCATGATCCTGACAGTTACAGCGGAGATGATGCGGATCTCAAAACGGAAATCAAGGTCGTTCATCTGGCGGCGCTGCTGGCTAATATTATGTATTCGGGTAATCCAATTGACTACCATGCTCCATTTCGTGAGCGTACGCAAAAGATGTTTAAGCTTGATACTGCCAGCATTGATGAAATTCTGGAACAAGCAAATGGGGATGTTGCCAGTGCAGCAAAATATTTTGGCTTAAATATTGAGGGGACGGCATCAATCCCGGAGATTCTACAGCAGGCTAATATCGAGCTTAGCTTACTCAATATGAGTTATGAGCAGATAAACAGGGAGCTTGTTCAATCAAAGATGCAATTGGAGAAATTGACATCTGAATTGGAAGAAAAAAATACCTACCTAGAAGGGATTGCCAATCTGGATGGTTTGACTCAAATTTATAATCATCGCTATTTTCAAGAATCTCTTGACAAAGAAATCAGTAGAAGTATTCGTCAGGAGAACGAATTGAGTTTGATCCTTGCTGATATTGATAATTTTAAAAAATTCAACGATTTTTATGGGCATCAAGCGGGAGACTATGTGTTAAAAGAGCTCGCTAGTCTTTGTACTGGAGTCATTCGTGAATATGATCTTATGGCTCGTTATGGTGGCGAGGAATTCGTCTTTATTCTGCCTGAAACTAATCAGACTGATGCATTGATTGTCGCAGAAAAAATCCGTATTGCTATTGAGCAGCATCCCTTCAGTTATGATGGTGATGACTATCGGGTGACCAGCAGTTTTGGTGTCGCGGTTTTTTCCGGAATCGGTAAGCCGATGAAGAAAACCGAACTGATTGAGCGGGCAGATAAAGCGCTCTATACGGCAAAGAAAAAAGGGCGTAATCGGGTTGAGGCTTATGCTGAGAAGAGTGGATGGTTCGGTAAAACAAAGTAGACTTATATGGTCATATATTTAATAATATAGCCCCTAAGTTAACCACAGAAATGCCAAGACAACGATAAAACCCTGCAGTCAAAAGGAATGTGCCCAATGCTCGACAAAAATATTATTGCAAACCTGCAGCAGATCAGTGGGAAAGAACAGGTTTTGACCGATAAAGCTGATTTGATTTGTTATTCGTACGACGCTACCCAAAAGCAGTACCTTCCCGATGTTGTTGTCCATCCCGGTAGCGTGGAAGAAATTAGCCAAATTATGAAGCTGGCCAGCGAAAACAAGATTCCGGTTTTTCCTCGTGGAGCCGGAACCGGGTTTACCGGGGGAAGTGTCCCGACGGCAGGTGGTGTTGTCCTGGGTTTGACGCGGCTGGATAAGATACTTGAAATTGACGAAGAAAATCTTGTTGCCACTATCGAACCGGGTGTTGTCACCGAAGATTTTCAAAAAACGGTGGAAAAACTTGGCCTGTTTTATCCTCCAGATCCTGCTTCGCTTAAAGTCTCAACAATGGGTGGGAATGTTGCAGAGTGCGCCGGGGGGCCGCGCTGCGTCAAATACGGGGTGACCAAAGATTACATTATTGGCTTGGAAATTGTTACCCCGACTGGTGATATTATCAAAACCGGTGGCTCGACCATGAAGGGTGTGGTCGGTTACGATTTGACCAAGTTAATTTGTGGCAGTGAGGGGACATTGGCGGTTATTACCAAGATTATTGTCAAGCTGTTGCCGAAGCCGGAAGCGAAGAAAACTATGCTGGTCATGTTTGATTCTATCGATGGGGCGGCACAGGGTGTTTCTGATATTATCCGCAATAAAATCATCCCGACCACCCTCGAATTTATGGACGGTCGAACCATTGATTGTGTTCGTCAGGCAACTGATCTACAGGTTCCAAATGATGCACGGGCACTGTTGATTATTGAAGTTGATGGCGATCTTGAGTTTCTTGCCAAGCAGGTCGAGCGAATTGCCGAAATTACCCGGCCGCTTGGTGTCGTAGAAACCCGTATTGCCGAAACTCCGGCAGAGAGCGAAGCTCTCTGGCAGATTCGACGCTCAGTTTCGGCAAGTCTGCGTAATGTTAATCCGGACAAGTTTAACGAAGATATCTGTGTGCCGCGTTCCAAAGTACCGGAAATGATCCGTAAAATTGAAGCGATTGCTGATAAATATCAAATCCCGATTGTTAATTATGGCCATGCGGGTGATGGGAATATCCACGTTAATATCATGGTAAACGGTAAAATTTCTGGAGATCATGAAAAAGCTGAAAAAGCTGTTGTTGAAGTTTTTGAAGGGGCTCTTGAATTGGGTGGAACCATGAGTGGCGAACATGGTGTTGGAATTATGAAAGCACCGTTTATCGATATGGAACTCTCCACCAATGTGGTTGATTATATGAAGACAATCAAACGGGCGCTTGACCCAAATAATATTCTCAATCCAGGGAAAATTTTTCCGAGTGACAGATAAATTGCGTAGGGGCGCTGCTTGCTGCGCCCTTTTGGTTCTCTTCGGATTCAGGGCGCGGCAAGCAGCGCCCCTACAGATTGAATTGAAACAATATGGCTAAGCTAAAAGAATTAGAAGATTTCCGTGACGAGATCGATCAGTGTGTCAAATGTGGCGGCTGCCGCGCATATTGCCCCGCTTTTGGCGCTGAGAAACACGAAGGACGTGTTGCACGTGGCAAGATTGCTCTGGCAGATTCTCTACTAAAGGGAGATGTCGATCTTGAGGGGAAATTTCTCCTCGATATGTCTCAGTGTCTCCTTTGCGGTAGTTGTTATGCTCAGTGTCCGAACAAGGTTCATACCGAAGATATTGTTGCTGCAACTCGGCGTGAAATCGCTAGCCGCAAAGGTCTGTCAACCTTTGGTAAAGGGGTTGGTACCATTCTGAAAAATCAGGGTTTGATGAATGTTCTTGCCAAAGGTGGTGGGGCTTTTTCAAAATTATTGTTCAAGAAAATTCCAGACCAAAGTGGGTTGCGGTTGCGCTTCCCGGCACCATTCATCAGTTCGGATCGGACCTTGCCACCCCTGACGGCAAAACCATTCCGTGAGCGCTGTCCTGACATTATTCCTGGAGATGCTGACAAACCGACTGTCCTTTTCTTTACTGGCTGCGGGATTAATTTTATGTACCCCGAATCTGGGGAAGCCTTGCTTAAGGCGCTGAAATTTATCGGTGTTACGGTTATTATCCCCAAAGACCAGGTGTGCTGTGGTTTGCCTGCGGTTTCTGCCGGGGCGGCAAAGACCGTTGAATCTTTGGCGGAAGAGAATTTGGCTGTTTTTCAACAGAATAAATACGACTATATTGTTACTGCGTGTGCTTCTTGCCACTCTGGATTGACACAGATTTATCCGGGAATGGGGGAAGAATTTAATCAGTACAAAGATAAAATCAAAGATATTTTCGTATTTTTGGTTGAACAGGAATTTGCTGAAAAACTGTCTGAATTGCCAAAGCTGAAAGATCGAACCAAAGTCACCTATCACGATCCCTGTCACTTGCGTAACCATGGAATCACCAAGGAACCACGTGCCATTCTGAAAGCTTTACCGCAGATTGAGTTTGTCGAGATGGAGGACGCTGGAACCTGTTGTGGTTTGGGTGGAACTTATTCTGTGTACCATTACGATACAAGTAAAAAGATTGGTGCTAAAAAAGCGGGTTTTATTGCAGAAAGTGGTGCCGAATTGGTTGCTACTGATTGCCCTGGCTGTATTATGCAATTACAAGACAGTATTAATCATGCCACTGAAAAAAAGCGTGCCGTCCATATTCTTGACCTTGTTGCGGAGGTATTGCCGGGTTGAAATGACCTAAGTGTTTTTCGTTGGAGGTGAGATGCCCGAACGTAAGCCAGAACCTGATCATTGGTTCCGTAATAGCCTGCATGAAATGATTTTTGAGGCCGATACTCCGGCAGGTAAGTTGTTTGATGTCGCTCTGATTTTAAGCATTATTGCCAGCGTGATTGTGGTCATGCTGGATAGTATTATTTCCCTGAATATTCAATACGGACAATTATTTCTTGCTCTTGAGTGGTTTTTTACCATCCTTTTTACCGTTGAGTATGTCCTTCGCCTTAGTTGCATCGGCCGTCCTACCAGATATGCCAGAAGTTTTTACGGTATTGTTGATCTGCTATCAATCCTTCCTTCCTATCTCAGCTTATTGTTGCCAGCGGGGAAATATTTACTAGTCATTCGGATTCTGCGGTTGCTGCGGGTGTTCCGGGTGCTTAAACTGGTTCAGTATGTTGGTGAATCAAACTATTTACAGCGTGCTCTCTGGGCTAGTCGACGCAAGATTGCTGTTTTTTTACTCTCTGTTTTCCTGCTGATGATCATCTTCGGTTCGGTGATGTATATTGTTGAGGGGGCTGAAAATGGCTTTACGAGTATTCCCCGCTCAATTTATTGGGCGGTTGTTACTATGACGACGGTTGGCTATGGGGATATTTCGCCTCAGACCGGCTTAGGGCAAGCAATCGCTTCACTGATCATGATCCTTGGCTATGGAATCATTGCTATTCCCACCGGGATTGTGACTGCAGAACTGACTTACAAACAGAATATTACTACCCAAGCTTGCCCTGAGTGTAGTGCCGAAGGGCACGATCTAAATGCAAAACATTGTAAATTTTGTGGAGCTGATTTACATCTGTAAAACTGTAAAAAAATAACAAATAAACGCCATCAAAGCTCCAGGAACAGCTTAAAGACTTTATTGGGTTTCAATGCAGTTTTTGGTTTTGACCTTTTTGGAGACCTTGTTGCCTTGGAGGCTATTCTGTATTTATTCCTGAATTTGATCTAGCTCATCCCATCGTACATAAGCTTTTTCCAGTTCAATTTCTACCCTCTGTAGTCGCTCTTTGAGAGCGGTGACCTGGGAACCATTCCCCTCTTTATAAATATCTGGATTGGCCATCCTCTGGTGCAGTTCAGTTTGTTCTGTCTCAAGAGTATCGATCTGTGTCGGCAGGGATTCTAGCTCCTTTTTTTCCTTAAAACTCAGTTTGCGTGGACGTTCTTTGCGCTGTGACGGTTTTACTTTTTCTTTCTTCTGCGGTGTTTCCGGCTGCTGCTTGGTTGCTAACCAGTCATCGTAACCACCGATAACTTCTTCAATCTTGCCTTTGCCATTAAATATCAATGAGCTGGTGACAACATTATTGAGAAAGCTACGGTCATGGCTGACCAGCAGCACCGTCCCTTGATAGTCAAGAAGCAGCTCTTCCAGCAGATCCAGCGTTTCCATGTCGAGATCATTGGTCGGTTCATCCAGAATCAATAAATTAGCAGGATGAGTAAAAAGTTTGGCGAGCAGCAGGCGGTTTTTTTCGCCTCCTGATAAAACCCTGACCGGGGTGCGGGCACGTTCTGGAGTGAAGAGGAAATCCTGAAGATAACCATAGATATGGCGTGGATTGCCATTTATAATGACTTGATCATGGTCATCAGCAATGTTTTGTTTAACGCTTCGGTCTTCATCTAATTGTTCACGAAGCTGGTCAAAATAGGCGATTTGAAGGTTTGTGCCGTGACGTATTTGACCTGCAGTTGGCTGCAGTTCTTCGGTCAAAATCTTCAGGAGGGTGGTTTTTCCGCTACCATTTGGGCCGATTAGTCCAATACGATCTCCGCGCATAATACGTAAATTAAGCGAATCAATGACCTGATTCTCATCATAATTGAAACTGAGCCCTTTTGCTTCCATGACCATTTGTCCGCTTCGTTGCCCCGTCTCCAGTTGTAGTCTGACCTGACCGGTTCGATCCCGACGTTGACGACGCTCATCACGGAGTTTATGTAATTCTCTTACGCGGCCCATATTGCGGGTACGACGTGCTTTGATCCCTTTTCTGATCCAGATCTCTTCCTCAGCCAGTTTCTGATCCAGGCGTGCCCAAGCCCGATCTTCGCTATTTAAAACATTATGGCGGCGTTCTAAAAAAGTTGCATAATCACAGCGATAATCTTGTAGTTGCCCACGATCCAGTTCGACAATCCGATTGGCAAGATTACGTGCAAAAGTACGATCATGGCTGATGAAAATCAGAGTTTTGCGCAGACGCAGTAAAAAAGTTTCCAACCAGCAAATAGCTGCAATATCAAGATGGTTGGTGGGTTCATCCAGCAATAGTAGATCGGGATCTTGAACCAGTGCTGCCGCCAACAAGGCACGACGTTTCAACCCTCCGGAGAGGGTAGATAGTTCTGCTTCTGGATCTAGGTCAAGTTGGCTCAGAGTCTGTTCAACACTGATGTTTGCCAAGTGAGGTTCTGTTCCCTGTGTAATCAGAATTCTTTGTAGATAACTACGAACCTTCCCTTCCCAATGTTCTGGAAACTCTTGTGGTGCATAGGCTGTTTTTATCCCTTGTTGGCGGATAATTTCTCCGGAATCGGGAGGAGAATCGTTATTAAGTAGATGGAGTAGAGTTGATTTTCCTGCTCCATTACGACCTAGTAGACAAATGCGATCACCCGATTCGATCTGGAGGCTGACACTGTCTAAAAGTTTGGGGCCACCGAAGGCGTGATTGACTTGGTTAAGAGAAATGATATTCATAATTCATTGCCGGAGTATTTTAACGCAGAGATGCGGAGAGTTCTCAGAAAAAATCTGTATTCTATATTTCTATCAGCTTCTCTCCGCCTCAGCGTTAAGTTTTTAATAGATTATTGATTGAGTTCGTAAATCACTACACTTGAGCGACCTTTTTGCAGCAGATTTTTATGCTTAAACTTAATTACCATCACCAGTTCATCTTCCCCGTCATTGTCGGCATCGGCTATGGTGAAGTCTGCAAGGTAACCATTTTGACTGGATGTTTCCCAGCTTTCTTGAAGTACAGATCCATTCCACTTGAAAGCGACAATTCGGCTTTCGTCAAAATTGCGATAGCGGGTAAAAATACGTGGGCCATCATTTTGTGGAACAAGAATTTCACCACTGGACAGTGTTGTTAAGCGCTGTGGAATGTAGATCGGCTGAACCAGCTCATTATTTGTTTCATCAGTGGGGTAGAAGAAAACATCGCTGCCTCCAAATGGTTCACTCGATTCCCAGATAGATGTCTTTTCATCAGTTGAGACATGTAGAGTGTCATCGTTAGACAAGTACGCATAGTATGAGTTGTTACTGGCCTCTTTGAATTCTACAAAGTTGAAGAGATTTACCTTTGTTGGCAAGGAGACATCGGAACCTCGCTCAATGGTTTCAGTAGATCGAATCACGCGGAATGGTTGCTTAGAGAGTGGATTATTAACTTCACCGATTGTTTGTCCAATCAAGGTGGATCCTTCCTGAGGAAGGTTTACAACGCGAAAAAACCACGGAACCCTGTTGATGGTGTTTTGATAATGTCCCTGTTTGAAGTCAATGACTTGTGAACTCAGGCTCGTACCGGCATTGGCACTAAGGTAAAGTTCTGATTTGCCATCAGCGTTGCTATCGACAGTATCGAGAGTTAATAGGTGAATGGAACTGGCAAAGTTGACATTCTCAACTGAAAGAAGTTTGCCCTCTGTCATGCGATGAATTTGCAGGTGATCTTCCATGGCAATTGCAGTTTCAAGTTGTCCGTCACCATCAAAATCGGCGACTGCGATCCCTATTGGGTTGCCATTCAAGTTGGGTCCAATCCAGATTTCGTCATTGAGTTGTTGACCTTGAATAATCCCCGGATTGTTAAGGCGTTTATCTTTGCCGCTAAAGCCAATTGTACTGGTGAGGTTGTCGACAGCTTGATTTAATAAGCTCTTGTCCTTTTGAGGAGTTTCACCAAATTGAAAACTATTTGCCTGAATGATTCCAACAGTTGGTGCAGCAAGAAGTCCATTCGTATATTGATATTTAGTTAGTTCTGCCCCGGCAGCAGTAGTGACTTTCAGGGTGTTGTCGACAAATATAAAAATGAGTTCGGGTTTAGTGTTTTCGGTCTCAGATAGCCAGTTAAGGTGGGGAAGGGCCAATTTAAGTTCTTCATGGAGATTATTTGATGGTTGCAAGGCTTTAAACTTGACTGGGGTTTGCTCATAGCGTTGAACTTTGTCCCCTTTTGCCGGACTGATATGCTCAGTTAAGAGTTTAGCGTAGGAATAACCTGATTTGACTTGAGTTACCTGCAGATACCCTTGTGCTTGTAGGAGGGTGCCTAATACTTCTTTGGTCTCTGGGTGAATAACTTTTTCTCCGGGAGAGATCAAGGTGAGGATGTCACCTTCACGAAGATTGACAGATGCATCCAGATCGACCAGATATTTTTCTCCAATTGGCATGATGATTGTGCCGTTTATTTGGGAGAAATCGTTCTTGAGCTGCTCTGGGATTTCGGCAAGAGAAGTTAACGGAAAACAGAGCAAAAGGAGAAAACAAAATTTCATCATCAATTTCATGTTGTGACGACCTTGTATGTCAGGAGTTATAAATTAAATACATATACTAGCTTTTTTGTAGTGAAATAGGAAGTCTGAAGACGCTGTTGATTGGTCTATTATTGCTGAGTATTCTGGCTTGTTTTCTCTAATAATTTACCTCGGGTAACTGCAACGCTCACTCCTGAGCGACTGATTCCCAACCGTCTTCCAACCTCTGCATCATTGTAGCCCAGTTGACGAACCGCGAGATAACAAATAATGCTGCGAACCTCACACCGGGAGCACAGGTTCTTTGATTGAGTCGCTCTGGATCCACTGTGAAATAGCGGCTTACCCGATGAACCAGCTTGCTGATGCTGATGGCAGGTTTAAATAAGAGAGCCAGTTCTTTACGTGTCTGTATCTCTTCAATAAACTCACGATTCACGATTGCCAAAAAATCGTGCGTCATTGACTTCAGTAGATAAATTAGTTTGTCGCTGCTGCTTTATCTTGAGAGAAGAAAGCAAGAACGTCATCAGTAATTTATCCATCAAAGGAACCATTGTCCATAATGAACAGAGTGACCAGTCCAAGGGTAATCGTTTAATTCAGCGAGATCTGCAACAAGCTCGGCTCTTAATGGATTAAGGTGGATGTAGCGATTCTGAAATAAATGCCCAGTGCGTTTGTGGCGAAGGTTATAGTAAATGGCATATCCAGTGAGCAATCTTCTCATCATTGGTGCTAAGCATGTCAAGTAGGGATGAAGCAACAAATGAACATGATTGGTCATTAGTGACCAAGAAAAGCAATCACTGCTGGTCTCAACCAACAGCAGTGACAGGTTGCGGAGAAAGCGATGCCGATCATTATCGTCACGAAATAAAGCACAGCCATCAATACCACGAATGATATCGTGTTGGAATCGGCCGGGAATGTCAATGCGGGCTGTTCTTGGTATGCATAACTTTAGCCGTCGTCGGAACTCTAGTTAACTAATGAACGGCGTCCCTGATTGGCGGTTTGGGTGTAAACTTCAGGACGGGGTACTTGAAAGAAAAAAGCCCGCTGCAAATGCAGCGGGCTTTTAAGTGGTACAGTTTGTCAACTTTTAAGATTTAGAAGTTAACGAACAGGCCAACAGATGCGCCGAATTCTGAGTCAGTATCAGGTGCATCAACATCAATATACTCAACCAAAGCACCAAGGCTGGTATTTGACATGACGGCATATTTCATACCAAGTGCAGCAACGATTGCAGAGTCAGAAGTTGTTTCTGAATCTTCTTCTGGCTCTAGGTAGGCAATAGAAGCACCAAACTTGAGGTCATCACTGACTTTAGCGTTTCCGTAAAGACGACCAGCAATAACACCAGCATCGATACCAGCTGCAGTATTAAAGAATTCTTGTGGGCGAGTGGCACCAAATGGACCATTGTCAAGACCGGAACCTACATCAAACAAAGGATCCCAACCATTGAAGTCGTTACCCAAGTAGGCAAACTGGGTATCTTCGTCGTCACCCATGGCATAGTAGATTTGACCACCAAAAGTCATAGTTTCGCTAGCGGCCATGGAAGCATCAATAAAGAGCTGAGTACCAAAAGCATCAGTAGTGGCAGTTGCATCACCAGTGAAGAAATCGAGTTCAGCAAGAATTTTGAATGCGTCCATGTTGAAGGTGACATCAGCACCAATCAAATAAACTTCTTCGCCATCATTTGAGACTTTGTTCTGGCTAGCAACAAAAGCGTTACCTTTGAAGGCGTCTGCGCCAAAGCCAACATTTGCACCATAATAGAAACCATCAGTGCTGTCGCCGTTGTCATCAGCTAGCATCATAAATGCAGTTACAGGAACAGCACCTTTAGTTGCGATTTTGAAACCAGCATCCTGAGCATTGAAGGTGCCACCAAGTGCGCCAACACCAATATACTGCTGACCAGCGCGGAGAGAGAAGCCATCAAAGGCGAGATCGATGTGAGCACGGTCCCACTGCATACCATCTTGAGGCATACGACCGGCACCATAGGTGCTACCACCAGCGCCCCAAGCTTTTTCAGTTGCATCAAGACGGAAGGTAATGCTGACACCATCAGCGATAGAGAATTTACCGCCAATACGTAGGCGCTGATCTACCCAAGTGTTTGTGCTGTCGCCACCATCATCCCAAGTAGACGCACGAACACGCATTTGACCGCCCAAACTAAGCATATCTTCAGCCATAACAGGTGTTGCCATTGCTACGATCGCCAGCAGGACGATCATACTCTTCAGAAATTTGCTCATTTCTTGTTACCTCCTTAGGTAAGTGAAATTGCCGAGTCATTCGGCGTTAGAAAGCTTGCTTTCTCTGCTCAATTATTTATTCATTTTATAATCAGCAATATGCTGCATAGTAATAAAAAATAAAGCAGAAACTATGCCAAGTGAAACGGCATTTTATTGTGCACCGCAACTACTTGAAATTTCGTATTTTTGTCAATAACTCACTAAGATCTAAGCTGTTGTTCTTCAGTGTTGTTGTTTTGTTACAACAAAGAGAGTGTTGGTTCTGCCACAATTTGTTGTTGTGCTGGCACTTAAAAACATAATTTTGAAATAACGACTGCCTGCTGAATCAACCGCAGGCTAAAGCCAATATTTTTTGTGTAAATGCTCTCAAGGCACTTTCTCTTACTTAAAGTGGCGAGCTTAACTTTTTTATCTGTGTTTTTGTGTTATTTTTTGGTTAGTATTTCTTGTGGTATTCGCCTTAATACATGATAGATATTCGGAACTCTGGCAATTTCCCCATTAATAATGACTGTATATGGGAGTTGATAATCCTTTTTGCCAAAATAGTTACGAATTTTCTTTTCAAACTTGAATAAAGAAACTCAACAAGCCGGATCTCAGACTCAGTCATGAATTAATGACAAGGTAACCGATGCATTGTTGAAGAACTGAATTAAGTATATTTTTCTGTGGAAAATAGTCAATTTAAAAATAATTAATAAGTTATAAGCTACTGTTTTATCAGGACTATATTGAGTATAACGGTGTTACTTTATTCTTGGTGGGATAGGTATTAGATGATTTAGCGAAGAGAGAGGTTCGGAATGAGGGTGCCGAGGTTGTTTTTACTTTTAACCCCTGGCAACTGGCTTTGATTTCCCTGCCTCTCTCGGTATTAAGCATTGTCGATTTCGATTTAATGTTCACCTGCTTGACATATTTCGGTCAATACGCCACCGGTGGCTTTGGGGTGAAGAAAGGCAATCAAGCTGTTGTGAGCACCGCGGCGAGGTGTCTCATCAATTAAGCGGACGCCTTTTTCTTTCATCTTAGTCAGAGCGACTTCAACATCATCAACTTCGTAGGCCATGTGATGGACACCTTCTCCCTTTTTCTCTAGGAATTTGGCGACTGGGGAGTCTTCAGAGGTTGGCTCCAGCAGTTCGATCCTACTTTCACCAATCTGTAGAAATGCGACCCGAACTTTTTGTTCAGCGACTTCTTCTGTTCCTTCGAAGGTCATCCCCAGTTGATCACGATAGAAGGGGATTGAGTCTTCGAGGCTTTTTACGACGATACCAACGTGGTTGATTTTTTTGAGCATTGGGAATCTCCTTGATAGTCAATAATCAGGCGGCGTGGGGTACAGCCAGAATATATATATATGTTTGACGTACGGGGTGCCCTACGTCAAATCAATGTCTCCTGAACGCATCGAGCAATCTTCTTGCTGCTGCGCTTGGGGTGGTCGTTCCTTGACTGACGCCGGTTTGTACCTGGTCAATCATGACAGCGACGTTTTTATCACGTAAAAACATATCTTTTAGGTCATCCATAACCAGTGTCCACATCCAGTCTGTTGCCTGGAGGCGGCGTTTGTTTTCGAACTCATTGTGTTGCTTCATTGTTGTTACAAAATCACGAATCATCTGCCAGATCTCATCTATCCCTTGATTATGTAAAGCACTACAAAGAAGGGCAGGGACTTGCCAATTGTGACTTTTGGGTTTGAGCAGGTGCAGAGCATTCTCATATTGTTGCCTCGCTAGCTCTGCGCGGGGACGATTTTCTCCTTCAGCCTTGTTAATCAGGATTGCATCGGCGATTTCCATCACGCCTTTTTTTATTCCTTGCAACTCATCTCCGGCATTGGACAGTTGCAGCAACAGAAAAAAATCAACCATGGAGGCAACAGCAATTTCTGACTGGCCGACGCCCACGGTTTCAATAATGATTACATCGTAACCAGCAGCTTCACAGAGAAGCATGGTTTCACGAGTTTTACGAGCGACACCACCAAGGGTCTTTCCTGCAGGCGAAGGGCGAATAAAGGCATTTTTCTCTCTCGCTAACTCCTCCATGCGGGTTTTGTCACCAAGAATTGAACCGCCAGAAAGTTGAGATGATGGATCAACAGCAAGGATTGCAATTTTGTGACCCTGTCGTAGCAGATTCATTCCCAGAGCTTCGATAAAGGTACTCTTGCCGACACCAGGAACACCTGAGATCCCGATGCGGATGGCGTTTTCTGTATCCGGCAGAAGATTGTCAAGAAGCTCAGCTGCATCTTTTGAATGGCTGGTATTGCGGCTTTCGATCAGGGTGATGGCTTTAGCAAGGGAGCGAATGTTGCCAGAACGTACGCCATCTGTGAGTTGTTTTATTTTTGGCAATGTATTACCTAAAAAATAGGGCAACCACAGGGGGGTGCCCCTACATTATCAAGATAGCGAATATTGTTTTTGTTGCTTTAGGGGCAGACCCCTGTGTCTGCCCTGATTAATCGAAGGACTAATTGTTATTTCCCTTCGATTGCATCCAAGGTCTGTCCGCCAGAAATGATGATCGAGGTGCCGGGGCCGAAGATCTTTTTAGCTCCAGCTGCGAATAAGGCGTCATAGTCTTGGCGTGGGATAACCCCGCCACAGACAACAACGATATCGTTTGCACCAAGTTTATTTAGCTCGGCAATCAGCTGTGGAACCAGAGTTTTGTGCCCTGCGGCAAGGCTAGAAACACCAACGACATGAACATCATTTTCAACGGCCATTTTGGCTGCTTCTTCAGGGGTTTGAAAAAGTGGTCCGACATCGACGTCAAAACCAACATCAGCATAAGCTGTTGCGACCACTTTGGCACCACGGTCATGTCCATCCTGACCCATTTTAGCGATCATGATTCGGGGGCGGCGACCTTCCTTGGCGGCAAATTCATCGACTCGTTTCTGTAGTTCAGCAAAATCACTATCCTGATTCACTATTGATCCGTATGCTCCTGAGACAAGTTTGATCTCTGCCTTATGGCGGCCGAATGATTTTTCCATAGCCTCGGAAATTTCACCCACAGAGGCGCGAAGCCGAGCCGCTTTAACGCTGAGATCGAGGAGGTTGCCGGTGCCACTTTCGCAGGCTGCGGTGATTGCGTCAAGGGCTTGTTGACAGGCGACCTCATCGCGCTCAGTACGCATTTTGTTGAGTCTTGCGATCTGTGACTCTCTGACGGCATCATTGTCAACATCGAGGACATCAATCTCATCTTCTTCTGCAAGCTGATATTTATTGACACCGACAATAACGTCCCGGCCACTGTCTATGGCGGCCTGTTTTTTTGCGGCAGATTCTTCAATGCGCAGTTTTGGCATTCCGGTTTCTATCGCTTTGGTCATCCCACCCAATTCTTCAATCTCATCGAGAATTTTCTGTGCCTCTTCGATCAGTGAATTGGTCAAGGATTCAACATAGTAGGAACCACCCAAGGGATCAACAACATTACAGATACCCGATTCTTCCTGAATAACCAGCTGAGTGTTACGGGCAATCCTGGCACTGTGATCGGTTGGCAGAGCAATTGCTTCATCTAGCGCGTTGGTGTGGAGTGATTGAGTTCCACCAAGAACTGCAGCCATTGCTTCGATTGTAGTACGAACGACATTATTGTAGGGATCCTGCTCGGTCAGCGACCAGCCAGATGTCTGGCAGTGAGTCCGTAGCATCGAAGATTTGGGATTTTTGGGATCAAATTGACTCATCATTTTTGCCCACAAAAAACGTGCGGCACGCAGTTTTGAGGCTTCCATGAAAAAGTTCATACCGATAGCGAAGAAAAAGGAGAGGCGTGGGGCAAAAGCATCAACCTCCAACCCTTTGCTGATAGCGGCACGCACATATTCCAACCCGTCAGCAAGAGTGAACGCCAGTTCCAGCGCATTGTTAGCTCCCGCTTCCTGAATATGGTAACCGGAAATCGAGATAGAGTTGAATTTCGGCATATTCTGGGTCGTGTATTCGATGATATCACCGATAATGCGCATCGATGGCGTTGGTGGATAGATGTAGGTGTTCCGTACCATAAATTCTTTGAGAATATCGTTCTGAATTGTTCCAGCGAGCTTCTCTGAGCTGACACCCTGCTCTTCGGCCGCAATAATATAATTGGCCATGATCGGCAAGACGGCACCATTCATAGTCATGGAAACAGAAACTTTGTCTAGAGGGATACTGTCAAAAAGAATCTTCATATCTTCAACCGAATCGATAGCAACCCCAGCCTTGCCGACGTCACCTTCAACTCGTGGATGGTCTGAGTCGTATCCACGGTGAGTCGCCAGATCAAAAGCCACCGAAAGACCCTGCTGTCCGGCAGCCAGGTTACGCTTATAGAATGCATTTGATTCTTCGGCTGTGGAAAAACCGGCATACTGGCGCACAGTCCAGGGGCGGCCGGCGTACATGGTTGCCATCGGGCCGCGGACGAAAGGTGCGAGCCCTGGTAGCGTGTCGGCAGTTTCCAAATTGGCTGTATCTGCTGCAGTGTAGAGGGGTTTAACACTGATTCCTTCTGGAGTGTCCCATTTGAAATTAGAGAGATTGTCGGTCTTTTTTTCCTTTTTTGCCTGGGTTTCCCAGTCTGAAATGGTTTTCTTTTCGAATGAGCTCATAGGGGTGGTTCCTTCCTTCAGCAAAACAAAAAGTAGCAACTAAGTTTACACGACACCAAGGAGGGTTCAGGTGATTGTGATTCAGTTATTGGTGATTTCGTGTCTTGATGGCAATAAAGAGGACTTTGTCTTTCAGCGGGTAACCACTGCCAGTACTTGTACTGTTTCTCCTTCTCTTGCAAGGAGACGATGTTTGACTGTTGAATCAAAATAGACGGCATCACCTTTTTCCAGGGTAAACCGTTCATTGTCGAGGATGATTTCGGCACTGCCGCTGATAATCAAAAGAAATTCTTCCCCCTCATGATTATAAAGGGTTTCTTCTTGGGCTCGTTCGGTAACAGTAAGGAAGAACGGCTCCATTTTTTTATTTTTTTTCCGGTAAGAGAGGGTTTCGTAAGTGTAGCCATGCTTGGTGCCATCCTTTGAAATGACCCGGCTAACAATGCGGCGTTCATCGTGACGCACGATTTCGTAGCGTGATGATTCTTCCCCTTCTTCAAAAAAATAACTCATTTTCACATCAAAAAAACGAGCAATTTTAGACAGGGTGGCGATGGGTGGCGAAACGTTATTATTCTCAATCTGTGAAATGAGTGCTGGTGAGAAGCTCGTTTCGTTGGCAACGTCTTGCAAAGTCAACTTTCGTTCTTTGCGTAATACTTTGATTTTTTGACCGATGTTGAATTCCATATAAATCTCTATAGATGATTAGCGGATTAGCGAGGTAAAAGGATTTTATCAGATTCGTATAGCGGACATGACCAAAATTGTCAATCGCAATTTCTTTATTACCAGTAAAAAAATAAATGATATTAGAGAAACTATCGACTGCTTTGAATTCAATTATGTACCGTTTTTGTGGTTATTTTGTTGCTTGCATGGATTTGGATTTGTTTAGTTTTACTTAAGATTAACTGTTTAGCAGTGTGGATCAGTCTCATTCTTTTGTAAGAATTTAGGGTTGGAAAAGTCTGATCAGTAGAAAATTCGCTTGACAATATTCAATTGGCGACTATTATTGACTTCCATTGTTAGCACTCGATCGAGCTGAGTGCTAACAATGGAAGCTGGGGCTGTCTAGCATTTTTGATAATGCCGCCAGCCCTTTCCTCGATGTAAATAAGTTTATAACGGCTATTGGCCCAGAATGTTAAAAGTTAAAGGAGAGCTTAAGAATGAACATCAGACCATTGCAGGATCGTATTATTGTCGAGCGCGTAGAAGAGGAAACTAAGACCGCAGGTGGTATTATTATCCCTGATACCGTTTCCAAGGAAAAGCCTCAGGAGGGTAAAATTATTGCCGCTGGCAAGGGTAAAGTGACCCCAGAAGGCAAAGTGCTACCTCTGGATGTTAAAGAAGGCGACCTGGTACTGTTTGGTAAGTATGCCGGTAGCGAAATCAAAATTGATGGTGTGGAATATTTGATTATGCGCGAGGATGACATCCTCGGCGTTGTTGAGTAACGTAGGTTCCGCTTTTGCACCCCGGTGGCGTTGCTATGCTGCGCTTTTGCGCTGCTCGCGCCTTGCCGGAACACAAAATCGAAACTGCTGAACTAATTTTACACAAATACTAGATAGTAAAAAATATTTAACGGAGGATATACGTATTATGGCAAAAGAAATTTTGTTTTCCCAAGATGCACGTGCCAAGATTCTTGATGGTGTGAATACTCTCGCTAGTGCAGTTAAAGTCACTCTGGGGCCTAAAGGTCGTAATGTTGTTATTGACAAATCTTTTGGTGCTCCACTGATTACTAAAGACGGTGTGACCGTTGCTAAAGAGATTGAGTTGGATGACAAATTTGAAAATATGGGTGCTCAGTTGGTAAAAGAAGTTGCTTCTAAAACTTCTGATGTTGCTGGTGATGGAACAACTACAGCGACGGTACTGGCTCAAGCTATCTATCAGGAAGGTGTCAAGCTGGTCACTGCTGGACATAATCCGATGGAAATCAAGCGGGGCATTGAAAAAGCTGTTGCTGTCGCTGTTGACTCCCTGCAGGCGCTCTCCAAGCCAGTTCAGGATCACAGAGAGATTGCTCAGGTTGGTACTATTTCGGCTAATAGCGATGAAACCATCGGTAATATTATTGCTGAAGCGATGGAAAAAGTTGGTAAAGAAGGTGTTATCACTGTTGAAGAGGCCAAGTCGATGGATACTTCTCTTGAGACAGTTGAAGGGATGCAGTTTGACCGCGGTTATCTTTCTCCATATTTTGTCTCTGATGCCGAGCGCATGGAAGCAGCTATGGATGAGCCACTGATCCTAATCTATGATAAGAAAATCAGCACCATGAAAGATCTGTTGCCGATTCTTGAGCCAGTTGCCAAGCAAGGTCGTCCTCTGATGATTATTGCTGAAGATATCGATGGTGAAGCTCTGGCAACTTTGGTAGTCAACAAGCTACGTGGTACCATCAATGTGTGTGCTGTTAAGGCTCCAGGTTTTGGTGATCGTCGCAAGGCTATGCTGGAAGATATCGCAACACTGACCGGTGGTCAGCTGATCTCTGAAGAAGTGGGTTTTAAATTAGAGAATGCAACTGTCGATATGCTCGGAACTGCTAAACGCGTTGTCGTTGACAAAGAGAACACCACAATTATTGATGGTGCAGGCGAAGAAGAGGCCATCCAAGGTCGCGTCAAAGCTATCCGTGCTCAGATTGACGAAACCAGCAGCGATTATGATCGTGAAAAATTACAAGAGCGTCTGGCCAAGTTGGTTGGCGGTGTTGCCGTTGTTAAAGTTGGTGCTGCAACTGAGACCGAGATGAAAGAGAAAAAAGCTCGCGTTGAAGATGCTCTGCATGCAACCCGTGCTGCTGTAGAAGAAGGTATCGTCCCTGGGGGTGGTGTTGCTTTGGTTCGTTGTTTGCCTGCCCTGGCAAAACTTGAACTTGAAGGTGAGCAAAAGTTTGGTGTGCAGTTGGTTGTGCGTGCTCTGGAAGCTCCACTCCGTCAGATTGTTATTAACGCTGGTGTTGAAGGTGCCATTGTTGCTGATAAAGTTGGTAACGGTGAAGGCGCTTTCGGCTTTAATGCTGCAACGGATGAGTACTGCGACCTGATCGAGGCCGGTATCATTGATCCAACTAAAGTGACTCGTAGCGCATTGCAAAATGCAGCTTCAGTTGCCGGTCTGATGCTGACCACTGAGGCGATGATTGCTGATGTGCCTGCTGACGATGCTGGTGCTGGTATGCCTCCTATGCCTGGTGGCATGGGCGGTATGGGTGGCATGGGCAGCATGATGTAGTTTTTGCCCAACCCTGATTAAAATAAAAGCCCCCACTGGAGACTCTCCGGTGGGGGCTTTTATTATGGTCTGTTAAATTGATGTCCGCTGAATCTGTAGGGGTGATCCTTGTGATCGCCAGGGCGAATATGAGATTCACCCCTGCAGGGATCTTTTAGCGGATCAGCAACTGTCGAGATATTTCCCGTGGCATTGGCTTGACCCGCCGGACAAATTCACCTTCAGCAGCGGTACAGAGAACATCGACTTCGGCTTCGTCTTTACCCTTTCCGTAGGAGGCGACAATTGCTGCTGCGATATTTAATTCTTGCTGATCGGGATTTCCACAGAAGAGGCCAAGAGGTCCGCTGAAGTTTTGACAGCGGAGTTTTATTTGGTCGGGCTTGATTTGTCGCTGTAACGCTTCATTGTCGGATCGATGACGTCCAAGAATGAGTTTTGCAGTTGCTGAGAGTCGAAACTGTCGTCCGACTTTAAGTAACTCAACATCTTTGGTCGTTGCATCTGGTTCGTGATCAAATAGATCTCGTAGCTGATTAGAGAAACCTTCCTCGGTGAGTAGACAACCTCCTCCTGATTCCGGGTAGTCCTGGAGCCCCCATTCTTTAGCTAATGCCTGTTGAGGTTTACGTGAGCGCCCTTGAAAATCAAGCAATTGTTCCCTATCAACCAGTCCTGACTCTTCCATGGTGGTGGTCTGTAGTAGTTTTGCACTTAAAGGACGCAAAACTCTGTCAGAAAATCCAGACAGTTTGGACACAGATTTTAAGGCATTTGCGTTCTGGCTCATGGGGCGCTGGCCGAGAACTTCTCCGGAGAAGAGAAAATCAAAGCCATCTTTGATCATTCGTTCTCCCGCTAGTTGGAACATCAAGGCATGGCAGTCTATGCAAGGGTTCAGGTTGCGACCATAGCCGTATTTTGGTGTTTTCACCATCTGCAGGTGAATATCACTAATATTTTCAATAATCAGTCGATGGCCAATAGCGTTGGCAGCAATTTTTGCTTTTTCAGCATTAAAAAAAGGGGTAACAAACGCTATTCCTGTGACTTCGATTCCTTGCCGCATTAATGTCATGGCAGCCAAACTGCTATCGAGTCCTCCAGAAATGAGTCCTAATGCTTTGCTCATCAAGTTTCCTTTAAATACGGGAGTTTATCGGGCAACCTTAAAAGTAAACCGCAAATCGCCACAGAGGAAGATATTTTGTAATCGTGGAGGATAAAGCAGAGCAATGGAAGGTTGTTTTCTCACGTTACATAAATTTTGTAGATGTAATCAGGCGTCCTTCTCTTCGCTTTCATTTTCTTTGGAGATCTCTTCGACTTGCCCCTCTTCAATGTCTTCGCCCGCTTCATTGACACCTTTTTTGAAGTTACGTAACCCCTTGCCAAGTGCTCCACCAACCTGAGGTAATTTTCCAGCACCAAAGATGATCATGACCAATACCAGAATGATCAATAGTTCCTGAGTTCCCAATCCAAACATAATGGTTCTCCCTGTATTTAAAACGAACACCATAAAAACATTTTGAGGTCAATAAACATACACTGGTCGTTGTTAAAAAACAATGAAACTTACGTTGACCTTGACCCGTGACAGCGCTGTGAAAAGTTTTTCGATGAAAAGTTAACCGGGCTTGGCTATACTGCTAGTCTACGAGGTGAAGAGGTCTTATTGAAATAGCCAGAGGAGGTGTTATGAAAGAGTTTTTGATTGAGGTCGTCTATCTGGACGGAACTGAAAACACAGTTAGTAATGATATCCTCGATGTCTTGATCGCAACCGAAAAAATTCTGCGCTTTAAGCGCTCTGATGGTTGGGTTGATATCGTCAGGCAGAATGCTAAGCTTCGTGACTATAGGAGTCGTGAAATATATGCTGGACAGGAACGACGAGCTCCCTGGCCAAGAAAAAAATGATTCAAGTTGATTGGCTGTTAACCAATTTTTTCTTGGCGTTCTTGCTCGGTTTTACAGTCGATACAGAGAGTTGTGACTGGTCGGGCACGTAACCGTTCTGTCCCGATGTCTTCTTCGCAGGTTTCGCAATAACCAAAGCTCCCATCTTTGATTCGTTCCAGGGCTTGACGGATTTTGTTGATCAGCATCCGCTCACGATCACGAATCCTCAATTCAAAGTTCCGATCTGATTCAAGCGATGCCCGATCTGTGGGGTCTGGGAAGTTTGGGTTTTCCTCGGTCATTTCAGATACCGTTTTACCCACTTCCTGTAACAATGATTCTAGCTGTTGATTTAGTAATTCCCCGAATTCTGCCAAAGTTTTATTATCCATAGATCTATCCTTCCCGATTCGTTGCTCTGACTGTTGGTGAAATCAGAACATTCCCCTGAGTTGAACGTAAATAATTAAAGCGAGAACCGCAACTGCCAGCCAGGCCGAAAAAACATCACTGCATTTTTTCGGTGGATTCTCTGCCAATTGTTTGGTTTCATCGCTGACCACTGTTTCAGGAACTCTGGCCACGAGTTGCTTTAGCAATAGCCCAAATTGATCATAACTATTAGAAAGAATCATAAAATCATTTTCACTGCTTAGGCTTATAAAGGCACGTTTGCGAACCTGGATAGTATCAATAGCTGTTAACTCCGCATAGCTTAAGCTTTTACTGCGAAATAATTTGTTGATCTTAACCGCATCCTTAGTCACGTAGACCTTGCGTAGGCTGCTTTCAGCAAAAACAATGCAGACCGGTAATAAAAATGCCACCAGGATTATTGTCTTTGCTATGGGCAACTGCAAAGCCAAGGCACTGATTAATAAAATGAAACTAAGTAAAACGACGAGCCCCAGTGGAAGCAGGAAGCTTTTTCGAATGCTGTAGATTGATGGTTCCATACCGGTACTTATCCAAAAGAAAAATAGATGCTACTGCAAAATTATTCTAGAATTTATCAGGTCTGACGGTTTTTGCCAACTTCTAGTTGTGAATTTTTACGGATGAAAGTTCCGCTCTTCCCCCCCGATTTTTTTAGCAGACAGATTTCTTCAATGACCATCTCTCTATCAATTGCTTTGCACATATCATAGATGGTCAGTGCGGCAACTGAGACGGCTGTGAGTGCTTCCATTTCCACACCGGTTTGTCCGGTAACTTTGGCGGTTGCGGAAATCGTTACTCGTCCTCTTTGTGGATCACTGTTAAAATCAATAATTACTGCACTCAACGGGAGTGGGTGGCAAAGGGGAATCAAGGATGATGTCTGTTTTGCCGCCATGATTCCAGCTAGCCGTGCAACGGAGAAAACATCCCCCTTTTTTATCCGTTGTGTCAGGATTTGTTGTAGCGTTGTGGGCTGCATCTGGATTTCACACCCGGCCACAGCTTCACGAGAGGTCAGGGGTTTCTCTCCGATATCGACCATGATGGCTTGACCGTCTTTATCAAAATGGGTCAGTTCCTCAGGCATTTAATTTCTCCCTCTGCTGTGTTTGTTTTAATTCTCAGGATAGTTTCCCGAGTATAGCTAGAGCTGGATCTACTCTTATTCAAAAATGACATCAAGTGCTTCGCTGGCATGTTTGATGCCGATGAGCTTGATCGTATCGGGAACCTCGATATTTTTCAGATTTCCCTTTGGTAGAACACACAGAGTAAATCCCAATCGAGCAGCTTCTTTTACTCTCAACTCTGGTTGGGATATCGCTCTGACTTCTCCGGTGAGACCGATTTCTCCAAATAAAACGAGTTGTGGATTGATGACCCGGTTGAGATGACTTGACGCGAGTGCTGCAATCGCTGCCAGGTCAATGGCTGGTTCATCAAGACGAACCCCACCAGCGACATTGAGGAAAATATCTTGGCCAGCTAGTGATAATTCAATCTTTTTCTCTAGAATTGCGATCAATAGAGCAATTCGCTTGTGGTCGATGCCAATAGCAGTCCGTTGTGGAGTACCAAAAGAGCTATTTGAGACTAGAGCCTGCAGCTCTACTAGCAGGGGACGACTCCCTTCCAATGAGGCAACGACAGCGCTGCCAGCGCTCTTTTTCGGGCGTTCTGCGAGGAAGAGTTCTGATGGATTGCTGACTTCACGTAGACCCTGTTCCTGCATCTCAAAAACACCAATTTCATTGGTTGAGCCGAAGCGGTTTTTTACTGCCCGCAAAATTCGATAGGGGTGTCCTGGGTCGCCTTCAAAATAGAGGACGGTATCAACCATGTGCTCCAGAACCCTCGGCCCGGCAATGGCACCATCTTTGGTGACGTGGCCAACCAGAAAAGTTGGTAGCCCATCCCCTTTGGCTTGAATCATCAGTTGTCCGGTGCATTCACGAACCTGACTGACGCTGCCGGGTGCGGAATCGAGACTGCTGGTGAAAATGGTCTGGATCGAGTCAATCACCAGAAAGGCTGGTTGCAGTTCCTTGATTCGCTGTTTGATCTGTTCAAGAGATGTTTCCGCCAGCAGATAGAGTTGGTCAGTTTTTATCCCTAAGCGATCAGCGCGCAATTTGACCTGTCGGGTCGATTCCTCTGCGGTAACATAGAGGGCTGCGCCATTTGTTGCCAGTTTGGCAAAGGCTTGTAGTAACAGAGTTGATTTGCCAATGCCGGGATCTCCTCCGACCAGAATCAGAGATCCGGGGACAACTCCTCCACCGAGAGTTCGATCCAGCTCTGCCATCCCGCAGCTCAAACGATCTTCTTCGCTGCTGTTAACTTCTGCCAGTTTCTGTGGTTTCCCCGGCTGAGGCAGTGCTCGACTATGACCAGAGTTTGCCACTGGCTGTTCTTCAACCAAGGTATTCCATTGCTGACAGTCAGGGCATCGCCCCATCCATTTTGGACTTTGAAGACCGCACTGCTGACAGCTGTAGATAGTTTTTTGTCGTGCCACAATCTCTCCATGTATAACTGCAAGAACAACCAGCGTATCCTATTCTGAACGTTGCTGAACTGTCAAATCTCTGGGCAGACTTTTTATATCCGAATTATCTTTATATCCTATTATCTGCATCATTTCTAAGGTATGCTTACAAGTTATTATTTCTACTGACCTGTCCGGTTTATTTGGGAGGTACTATGACTTATGAAGTTCTAATGGCGGCGTTGACTGAGTTTGGTTTGCCGTCGCAAGTTACTTTGAAAAAGATTCGTGACCGCCATCGCCAACTGGTGCGCCAGTATCATCCCGATAAAGGGGCAGCTCCGGATAATGACAAAATCAGGCGAATAAATGCGGCATACAAAGTTTTGAACGAATATATCAGCGATTATCGATTTGATTTTTCCAAAGAGATTTTTTGGGAACAATACCCGGAAGAGCGCTTGCAAGATCAGTTCTACGGGGTCGGACTCTGGGGTGAAAAAAACTGATGGCGTTGCAAAAATTCCTACGCTTTGGAGAACGAAATTTTTGCTTAGCCATCAGTCTTCGTTGTCTGCATCCAATATTTATGAATCAATAGCATTGCCCCCCCATGAGAGGGGACTGTTTTTTAAGAAGGTAAGTTTTGAATAAAATAGATCAAACTGAAGCATTAATTCAGGTCAGTCGTCCGTCCCGCTACCTAGGTGGAGAACTTGGCAGTATCTGTAAATTGGATGCTGGTATCGAAATTCGGATGGCGCTGGCTTTTCCTGATGTTTACGAAGTGGGAATGAGTCATATTGGTTTCCCTATTCTCTACAATATCCTCAACAGTCTCGATTGGGTTGCTGCTGAGCGGGTTTATTCTCCCTGGGCCGATATGGAACAGTGGCTGCGTGAAAACCAGCAATCGTTGTGTTCTTTGGAATCATCACTTCCATTGGGTGAGTTCGATATCGTCGGATTAACCCTGCAGTACGAACTCAGCTACACCAACCTACTGACAATGCTTGATTTATCTGGGATTCCACTGCGTCGGGAGCAGCGGGATAAAAATGCACCGCTGATTGTCGTTGGCGGTCCTTGTGCGTTTAATCCTGAACCATTAGCCGATTTTATTGATGTTGCTCTGGTTGGTGATGGAGAAGAGGCGGTTGTTGAACTCGTCGAATTGGTTCGTCAGGGAAAACAGGAAAACTGGAGCCGCAAGCAACTTCTGCAAAAAATAGCAGATTGCGAAGGTTTCTATGTTCCTGAGCTATTTGATATTAGCTATCAAACCAATGGTTGTGTTGAGAAAATCACCCCTCTCCAGCCAGGTTACGACAAGGTTCGGCGGCGTTTTCTCAATGACCTTGAAACGGCACCCTTTCCGACACGACCAATTATTCCGTTTATGCAGACAGTTCATAACCGGGTTGCTATGGAAATTGCTCGTGGCTGCACACGCGGTTGTCGATTTTGCCAAGCAGGTTATATCTACCGTCCGGTGCGTGAACGTAGCCCTGAAAAACTTCGCAGTCTGATTGCAGCATCACTGCAGAATTCTGGGTACGAGGAAGTTTCACTCCTTTCTCTGTCGAGCGGTGATTATACCTGTATTGAACCGTTGTTACAGGAGCTGATGGCTGAATATGTTGAAGATCGGGTCTCGGTTTCTTTGCCTAGCTTGCGGGTTGGTTCTCTCACTCCAGAACTGATGGAAGAAGTGAAAAAAGTTCGTAAAACTGGCTTTACCCTTGCTCCGGAAGCTGGGAGTGAGCGATTACGAGAGCTGATCAACAAAGGGATTAGCGCAGAAGATTTATTGGAATCGACAAGAAATGCATTTCAGCTTGGTTGGCGTTTGATCAAACTCTATTTCATGATGGGGTTGCCGACAGAAACCGACGCCGACTTGCAGGCGTTGATAGATCTTTCCGCACAGGTGAAAAAAAGTGGTAAAGGGACTGGTGGTAACGATGTCAATGTTGCTGTTTCGACATTTGTGCCAAAACCGCATACTCCGTTTCAATGGGAAGCGCAGATTGGAATTGAAGAAACATTGCGTAAGCAACGGCTTCTGCGTGATGGGTTAAGGCAGAAAAAGCTACGTTTTAAATATCATGGAGCTGAATCTTCATTTTTGGAAGGGGTTTTTGCCCGTGGTGATCGACGTTTATCTGCTGTTTTAGAACGAGCTGTGCAGCTTGGGTGTCGTTTCGATGGTTGGTGGGAATGTTTTGATTTTGATAAATGGCAACAAGCTTTTGTTGACTGTGACATCGATCCTGCCTGGTATTTACGGCAGCGGGAGGAAGAGGAGATTCTCCCTTGGGAGCATATTGATTGTGGGGTGCCAAAAAAGTTCTTTTTGACTGAACGCCGTAAGGCTTTTTCTGGTTCTGAAACTCTCGATTGCCGTGATGGAGTTTGCCACGGTTGTGATGTCTGCGATTTTGATGAGTTGAGGATGCGCCTGATCGATGTAGTGCAAAAAGAAGAGATATCTCCCAATGCCGCTGCTGAGGAAGAGTCGCCAGTTGCTGATGTAGAAAATCTGAATCGGGTTCGTCTTAAGTTAAGCAAGCTTGGTCGGGCTAGAATGGTCGGGCATCTCGAATATTTGAAAATGTTTCAGCGAGCAGTCCGTCGGGCAAAGCTGCCGATCCGTTTTTCGCAGGGTTTTCATCCGATGCCAAAGATTTCTTATCTTGAGGCTCTGCCGATGGGGGTGTCTAGCGAGGCAGAACTGGTCGATTTGGAATTGCTATCTTATGTGTCAGTAGAGCGAGTTATTTCGGATATTAATGTTCAGCTTCCTGAAGGGTTCAGAATAACTGAAGCTGAAATCATCCCGTGGAAGAGTCCATCTCCTTCGGCTGCGGTTGCCTCCAGCTGTTATCGTGTTCCGTTGCCAGAATCGGTGCCTGAGGATCTGCGCGAACGAATCACTAATTTTCTGGATGCAGAACAGATTCTGGTTGCACGGATTAAAAAGGGGGTTGAGAAGCAAATTGACATACGACCGGATGTCCTTGAACTCTCCCAAATTGGGGTTGAGTTGCAAATCCAGTTAATTAAAGGGAGTCCGCTACAGGTCGCAGCGAGTTTGCTTAAAATCGATGTAGAGGATATTCGCCGTTTAGGAGTGCGAAAAACGGGGATTGTGTTGAAAACTTAAGTTATTACTTTAATAAATATAGAAGAAACAGGAGAACAGTTATGACAAAGGAGTTGGTCATTTGTACCACCTCTCACGAAACCCGGGTCGCCTTGCTTGAAGGTGGCCATATTGCCGAACTTTATATTGAACGAGATCGGCAATTGGGGATTGTTGGGAATATCTACAAAGGCAAAGTTGTCCGGGTTTTACCGGGAATGCAGGCGGCTTTTGTTGATATTGGCCTGGAAAAAGCCGCATTTTTATATGTCGCCGATGTTATGGATGAGATGGAGCAGGTAGAAAGAAGTATCGAGGGAGATGAACAACCGTTGGATCAGGATGCCGGTAGTGAATCACCGCCCCTCCCACCGATTGAAGATCTTCTCACCGAGGGGCAGGAACTTCTGGTTCAGATTTCCAAAGAACCAATCGGAACTAAAGGAGCGCGTATTACCTCACACATCTCCTTACCGGGACGACATCTGGTTTACATGCCAACGGTTGATCATGTGGGTATCTCACGGCGGATTGAGAGTGAGGATGAGCGTGAACGACTGCGGCAAGCTGTCGATTCAATGCGAGCTCCAGGAACAGGATTTATTGTTCGAACTGTTTCAGAGGGTAAAAGTGAAGATGATTTACGCCACGATATGGAGTTTCTGGTTGGTCTCTGGGAAAATCTCAGCCGTGGGATTGATGAAATAAGTGCACCTAGTTTGATCCACTCTGACCTGGATGTTACTAGCAAGGTGTTACGTGACATCCTCACCGAAGATGTCAAAAGAATCATTGTTGATAATGTTGAAGAATACGACAAAATTGTCCGTTTCTTACGAACCTTTATGCCACGATTGAACTACTGTATTGAACTCTACAAGGGTCAAGAGCCTATCTTTGATGCATACGGTCTTGAGGTGGAAATTTCACGATCCTTGGGGCGTAAGGTTTGGCTGAAAAGTGGTGGTTCTATCATCATTGAGCAAACCGAAGCATTGGTTGCAATCGACGTTAATACGGGACGCTATGTTGGCAAGCACAATTTTGAAGATACAATTCTGAAAACCAATTTAGAAGCACTTAAGGAGATTGCTTTTCAGCTACGTTTGAGAAATATCGGTGGTCTGATTATCATCGACTTTATCGATATGGATAAAGAAGCCCATCGAGAAAAGGTTCATGCTACTTTGGAAGAGGCTTTGAAGCTGGATAAGAATAAAACGAATATTCTAAAAATTTCAGAGCTTGGACTGGTGGAAATGACCAGAAAACGGGTGCGGGAAAGTATTGGTCGTACTCTTTGTGAACCCTGTTCCTACTGTGAAGGGAAAGGGTATGTGAGGGGGAAGCTGACAATTATTTATGAAATTTTACGTGAGCTCCATCGCGAAATGGCTGATCTTCCTGCTGGGCATGTGACCTTGCTGGCTCATCCAGAAGTTGCCGGTTTGTTGATTGATGAAGAACGTTGCGGATTGGACGAGCTGGAACAGCGATATGGGCGAACTGTTTCGATTAATTCACGTCCCGGGTTCCACATTGAACAATTTGAGATTGCAGTAGGTTGAAATGTCGAGGCGCAGCTTGCTGCGCCTTGATTTCATAATATAAGGGTGCGACAATCCGTGCCCATATAATTTTTATTACGGTAAATAAACCGTCTGCTGAAAGACATTCTGTAGAATAAATAGACAGATAAAGCTGATCAAACAGGCAAAGATGGGGGTGGTTACCCAACTTCCTGCAATTCCTCCAACGGTTCTCCAACGAATATTATGCCTCCCTTTGAGGAGACCCATCCCAACGACAGCTCCGACAATTGCCTGAGAACTGGAGACGGGAACCAACGGCAGAGTTGGTAGTCCCAGATCAAGCAGTAATTGTTCCAGTCGCTGTGAAGCGAACAAAAATAAAACCACCGAGTGAGCCCAGACGGCAACCAGAGCCATAACCGGTGAAAGTTTGAAAATTCCACTGCCAACGGTGTCCATAACGCGTTTTGAGTAGGTGATAACGCCAACTGAAATTGCCAGACTTCCAAGAAAAAATAGCTGTTGAGCGGGACTGACACAAAAATCACCAAAAAGTTCAATATAGCCAAATGGAGAAACAGGAAGAAACACGCCAACTACGTTGGCAATGTTGTTAGCTCCCAAAGCAAATGCTCCAAATGCTCCCATCAAAACCAATCCATAGCGGGTCATTTCATCCAGCCTGAACATATGGATCTTCCGCTTGAGGATGAAAACAGAGACAACTTTGTATGATATGACAGCAATGATTCCCGACAAGATTGGACAGACTATCCAGGTGATGATGATTTTAGATAGAGCGTTGCTGTCTGTCGGTGATCCAGAGAAAAGGTTCCAGCCTATAATCGCCCCAACAATTGCTTGGGATGTTGATACCGGATAGCGTGCCAATGTCATCAAGTAAACGCTCATAGCAGCAGAAAAAGCAACGACGAAAGCGCCAGCAACGGCATTGACCGCACCCAGTTTTCCCAAGGTATGAGTTGCTCCGGCACCGCTGATCACGGATCCAAGGATAACAAAAACACAACACAAAATTGCAGCGGTACGGAATCTGAGCATGCGTGAACCGACTGCCGTACCAAACACATTGGAGGCGTCGTTGGCTCCCAGAGACCAACCAAGAAACATACCGCTAGAAAGGAAAAACAAAAACATAACAGACTTCTTATAGTGAGCGTTTAATAACGTAAATAGCCAGGGTATCAGCTAGATCTTCAGCGTGGTCGGCTATTTTATCGATGCTTCTGACCAGGTCGCGAAGCTGCATCTTTAAATCGAGTCCTAATTCGTTATTGTTAAAAATAGCTTTTTGTAAACTGGTCGATGCTTTGTCGGCCTCAGTTTCCCAAAATGCAACTTTGTGAATATGGTCGGATGCCTGGGAAATATCTTTAAAATAAGATCTGAGTGACAGGGTTGCTGATTCGACAGCCTCAATGACACAATTTGATAGGCTTTTCAGTCCCGTATGAAATTGTGAATTGATATTCGGACGTTCTATTTCGATTCGGAACATCACCCCTTTAAAGCGTCCCAGTAAGGCATCCATCCGCTCAATCAGTTCCAGAACATCTCCCCGTGATTCAGGGATCAGGGTTTTCCGGTAGAGTAGGTCTTCAATCGAGCGGCGCAGTGTGTCGGCTTCTTTCTCGGTCTCTACGATATGGCTGAGATGTTCACTGAATGAATCGAGGTTATTGAGGAGATAGGCATCTATTCCCTGCATAAAGATAAGTCCAGATTCGCTGGCCAGGTTGAGAAAGCTGTCGATCTCACTTTCAATCCCGGTACGATTTTTAAATATACTGATAAATGCCATGTGAGACCTCTTCAAAAGCGGGAAAAGTATCTATTTTAATATGAAAAACAGATCGGTAAAGATCTTAAGATTGAAGAATAATAATTATAACAGGAATTGCAAGAAGTTTTGGATGTTAAGCGGGGTGTATCGTTGCTTTTGTCACGATTATAGCTTCCCATTTAAATCATCAGCAATCCATTCTGCCGTTATGCGCCCTTGGTGCCAACACTGCCCAGCTACTTCTACTGGCTGTGGAAGGTTGTCGGCGGTGTAGTAGATCGGGATGGAGATAGCGTTATCGCTATCAGGAGAGGGTTGCAAAACATTTCCAGCAGCATAATAAGCTGGGTCTGAGCAACGGTTAAACTGATCAACAGCCGGGCTGCCTGTTTCGTAGTCGAGTTCAAGGTGGCTCATTCGAGCGAGAGCTGACTCTGGGGTAAACTGTCCGGTAAAGAGAACGCCATCACACCCAATTTCGCGTCGGTCTCCATTTAGATCGACAACCTGAACAGCATGAACTCGATCCTTGCCCAGAATCTTAATAATCCGGGTATTTAAGAATAGTGGAACAGCAAAAACTCTGGTTGCATGATGGATCGGCCAGCGTACTGTCGGACGTTGATTTTCTTCAATCATTGCGACAGGTTGAATCCCTGCTTTTTTGCAAGTTGAGAGGGCAGAAAAACTGACTATTTCTGTTCCGACCACAACCGGGCGGCGAAATGGAACCATCTTTTTCAGGTAATACATCGACTGCAGGGTGCCAGTGTTGCAGATCCCCAGTGCTCTATCTCCGGAAACCAGTCGGGCTGAACGTGGTGTTTCACGGATTCCAGTGGCAAGGAGAACCCGTTTTGCTGTCAACTTTTTCAAGCCTTCGGGGGAGGCAATAGTGAGCACTCCTTTTGCTTCCAATTTTGTTATCGTCTGTTTGAGCACAATCTGGACTCCAGCATTGAGAGCGGTCGCAACCAGCTTCTTTGCGTAGGATGGTCCTGTCAGCACTCGTTTGTACTCGCGGAGACCGTAAGGGGGATGAGCGCAATGGCGAGGGATACCACCGGCTTCAGCTTCACGCTCCAGAACCAGAACCGATTCAATCCCGGCTCTTTTCAATGTTGTCGCTGCAGAGAGCCCAGCCGGACCAGCACCAATAATCGCAACATCGCAATTTTCATGCTTAAGAACATCAGTCATCTGCATCTCCAACCCCGAGAGGTACAGCGAATTTCCCCTTGGTTAACTCAGCCAGGCGTGCCGAACAATAGAACCCTTGGCAACGACCCATGGTTGCGCGGGTTCGTCTTTTTAGACCGACAAGACTGCCTGCTGGGATTGGGCCTTCCATCACTGCTGTGATCTCACGCTCTGTGACCATCTCACAGTGACAGACGATTTCACCATATCCAGGAGTTTCATAATCTCGTGGAAGGTGTTCTGCGAGGTTCGGAATACATGGTACATGTGGTTTTGTTATAGCCTCAAAATTAGTTCCTTGCTTTGCCAGTAGCTGGTGAACATGCTGGGCGAGGCCGAGTGCCGAGGTTAGTCCCGTGGAGCGAATCCCGCCTAGAGTTATCCAATTGCGATCAGAATTTTCAATCACTTGATAGCCACTGCTGTCGGATGCCGGTCGGATTCCTGCATAAGTTGCTGTCACAGGAATATTGGCAAGTGCTGGAATTTTCTCTATCGCTTGCGCACGTAGGGCTTCCAGATTGTCCTTGTCAACAGAGGCGTCATCTCTACCGTCTTGATCCTCTGCGGTTGGGCCAACAGCGATGTTGCCAAAAATGGTTGGAAAAAGGACGATTCCTTTGGTTCGCTCTGTTGGTACGGGTAAGATGACAGAGTTCAGCAATTGACTGGCTGCCATATCGAATATGACAAACTGCCCTTTACGTGGTTTGATGGTGAACTCACTGGCACCCAGTACGTCTTGATCTAGGATGTCACCGTAAAGTCCGGCACAGTTGATGACGTGATGTGCTCGTACTTGGCCACGTTTGGTGTTGAGTACCCAGCTGGTTCCATTAAATTCACCGCCAGTCACTTCAGCATTAAAGAGAGCTTGCCCTCCATTTTCCAGTGCTTGCTGTAGGTAGGCAAGGGGGGTTGACCAGGGGTCGATGACATATTCGCGCGGAACAGCTATGGCAGCTCGAATACTATTTGCCAAGCGGGGCTCAAGATCAAGAACCTCTGATCGGCTCAGAAGGCGCAGATCTTTGACGTTGTTGTCAGATCCTTTTTGTAATATGCCGGTAAATTTGGCTTCTTGTTCCTCAGTCCAAGCCGCAATCAGAGCGCCGGTTTTGAGGAGTGGCAGATTGAAGCTTTCTCGAATCTCTAAAAATTCATGATATCCTTTTTGCACACATTCCCATTCCAGAGAACCGACAGGTGCATCAAAACCAGTATGGAGAATGGCGCTGTTGCCTTTGCTTGCGCCTGCAAGGATATCAGCTGCTTTTTCTATCAGGATGACGGAAGCCCCTTCCAGAGCCATCTTTCGGGCAACGGCACAACCAACGACACCGCCACCAATAACCGCAATATCACCACTAGCGAGAAATGATGTGTTGCCAGATTTGTTATCATTCAGAGTATGCATATTATGCTGTTGAGTTGTCATGACTGAACAGTATCAAATATTGACCGAACAGGCAAATAAAAATAAGGCAAGATCGTTAGATTGAAAACAATGTGCAATCCATGGGGTGATTAGCGGCCAGAAACGATGATATTGATGTTTGCTTTTAGCAGTGCTGCTTCCATTGTGTCCGATGGAGGATCGTTGCAGACGAGGTTTGTTACCTTGTCGAGGCAACATACTTCGAATGACGCAATTTGTTCAAACTTTGAGCTGTCGACAAGCAGGGTAAGGGATTCTGCTTGCTCAACCATCGCACGTGCTAACTGAGCTTCTTCAATACTGTAATCCATAACTCCAGTGCGGGTATCAAGTGCGCCGATGGTTAAGAATGCATGATGAGCTCGAAATGATTGAACCTGCGCAATAGCCATGCTGCCAACAGTTTGTCGGTTGTCACCGTAAAACTCACCTCCAAGGAGGAAAGTTCTGGCAGGTGTCGGGTCAGCACTCATGACCCGGGCAATTTTTGTCGAGTTGGTAACTATGGTCAAGTTGGGGATTTCAGCAAGTTTCTCGGCAAAATAGAGGGTGGTTGACCCCGTATCGATGAGGATTGTTTCCCCTGGCGAAACAAGCTTTACTGCTGCATCGGCAATTTGCATCTTTGCTGCTGCATTCTTGCCCATTCGGTCGCGAAATGGACCTTCTCCTGCAACGACAGGTACAGAGGCTCCGCCGTGAAATTTTTGAACTTTTCCCAGACGAGCTAATTCAGATAGGTCGCGTCGTATGGTTTCCTTCGAGATATTAAGGGTATCGGCCAGCTCATTCACTGTAAGGTGGTCATGTTCTCGAATCAAATTAGCAATTTTAGTTTGTCGGGTAGATGGAGTCATGAGGTTATCCAGTAAGAAGATTTAGAAAAAATAATTTAAATGATGAGGTTCTGCAGTCAGGGAATGAATTCTTCTATAAAACCCTCAAAAGCAGAACGGTAGCGCTTTAATGTCTGATTGTCAAGAATTGCTGGGATGATGAAATAGTATGTATGATTGATCATTCGGTCATCTTTGGTGCTTGTTCGGGTGGTAGTTGGTGTGCTAATCTAACGCCGTTATATGTCGAACAAATGTCGTAATGGTGAATGTTTGAGCTAAGATAAATTGATAACGCTCATACAAATGTAACAAAACCCCTCCAGTATCCGCCGATGCATTAATCGAGAATGTTCAAAGAGGGGCTGTTGAAGTTGAATAGATTGTTGGTTTGATGCTTGGTTCGCTAATGGGTGAAGAATTGAAACACATGTCTTAACAACCTGAACTAAAAAGGAGATTCAGTTATGAAGAAACTGGTATTGATCGGTGCAATTGCATTATCACTTATTGCCAGCGGGGCAATGGCACAAGAGACATTGAGGCTGTTGACATGGAAAGGGTATGCTCCAGCTAAATTGGTCAAAGATTTTGAGGCTCAAACGGGTATTGATGTGAAAATCACCTACTCTAACAATGAAGAAATGATTGCCAAGCTTAGAGCAACCCGGGGAGCAGGGTTTGACTTGGCTCAACCCAGCCAGGACAGAATCTCTTTTGTTCAGAAAAAATTCCCGGTATATCAGCCAATCGACTATAGTCGGATCAATACGGCTCAGCTGACTACATCGATGGTTGATGCCGTTAAACGAAATACTGCCGTCGATGGTAAGGGCTACGGTGTACCACATTGTTATGGCACGACTGGTATGATCGTGAATAAAAAATTGGCACCAGGAGCTAACGATTGGTCAGATCTCTGGAACCCAAAATATTCTGGAAAAATCTCTTATCGATTAAAGCGACCACTGCTGATTGCGACTGCTTTTGGTATGGGGGAAGACCCCTTTGCCCTGTATGGTGATATCGATGCTTACCGGGCATTGATGAAACGAGTTGAAAAGACCCTTATTGACGGTAAAAAATATGTCAAGAACTACTGGACCAGTGGTGATACCCAGGTAGCAATCATCAAGAGTGGTGATGCCAATGTTATTTCTGGTTGGGATGGAAAAGGTTGGACTCTGCACAAAGACAATCCTGATATTGACTTTATTGCTCCAAAAAGTGGTGCTCTGGGTTGGATTGATACCTTTGCTATCCCAGCCAAATCCAAGAATCTTGACGCTGCATATAAATGGATCAACTTTATGCTTGAGCCGGAAAATGCCGCTTACTTTACCAATCAAGAGGGTTATGGTACTGCTTCCTCTGGTGCGATTGAGTTCTTGAATGACGAGATCAAAGCAAACTTCAGCCGCTCATTTCCACCGGCAGATCTTGACAACATTAAATGGCATCCACCAGTGCCAGCAGGGTTTGAAAAAATCGAAGCAAAAGTTCTGGATAAGATAAAAGCAGCAAAATAATGGCGTCAGATATTGCGATGAAAAGCTTGGGCAACTCCCCGTTGGGGTTGCTCAAGCTACCTTCCTCAGATAATCCTCAGGGGTCAGTATGAGTTATGTTCTCGAAATAAAAAATCTGACCAAGAAATTTGGCAATTTTACTGCTGTTGATTCTGTCAGTTTCAATGTAGAAGATGGCGGTTTTTTCTCAATTCTTGGCGGCTCTGGTTGCGGAAAAACCACCCTATTACGGATGATCTCTGGATTTGAAGAAGAGACCGCCGGCGAATTGCTTATTCGTGGAGAGTCGATGAAAGGCATTCCACCGGAAAAGCGTCCGGTCAACATTGTCTTTCAGAATTTGGCATTGTTTCCAATGATGAATGTTGAGAAAAATGTTGCCTTTGGATTGCAACGACAACGCTTACCCAAGTCGGAAGTGCAGAGCCGGGTTGAAGAAATGCTTGAGCGGGTCGGGCTGGTTGGGTTTGAAAAGAAAAAAGTAACTGAGTTGTCGGGTGGCCAACGTCAACGGGTCGCAATTGCTCGATCATTGGTCTTAAAGCCGGAGATTCTGCTGTTGGACGAACCGCTTGGAGCCCTAGACCGGAAACTTCGAGAACATATGAAGGTTGAGCTCAAAGTTCTGCAGAAAGAGATCGGGACAACGTTCATTTATATTACCCATGACCAGTCAGAAGCATTGGTCATGAGTGATACTGTCGCAGTCATGAATCAGGGACAGTTCGAACAGATCGATACCCCCAAAAAACTGTATAAGAACCCTAAAACATCATTTGTTGCTGGTTTTGTCGGGGAAAGCAATGAGTTTAATATTTCAAGCTATGTGAACGGTGAATTGGTCACGGTCAACGGCTGCAAGTTGAATAAGCCAGATCTGGACTTTCAGCCTAAAAAACTTTTTATCCGTCCCGAAGCGTTTATTCTTAATCCATCTGCCGATCTCTCTGGAATTGAGCGAATTGATATGCAAGTAGAGGCTATCTTGTTTGATGGTTCCAATACTAAAATTTCGACAACTATCAATCAGGGGCATGAAGAGGTTTTGATTTCATTGCCACAGAACGCTCAGTTTGAAGATTTACGTGAAGGTGATGATATCCAGGTCGGTGTTCATCGAGATGATTTGAAATGCTATAAGGTCTAAGGATAAGAATGATGAAGAAGCCTCGTGGTACATTTTATCTCTTGATAACACCGGTGCTCTTATGGTTGTTGGCATTGATTGTTATTCCCCATATGGATCTGATGTATAGATCTTTGCGCTTTGAGACCGATGATGGATTATGGGTCTTTTCCCTGAACAATTATCTGGCATTTTTTGAAGACCAAATCTACTGGCTTACCTTTGTCAAAACAGCTCTATATTCTATTTTTGTAACTATTCTAGCCTTTGTCGTAACCTTTCCTGTGGCGTTTTTTCTCACTAAAGTCATAGGTAAAAAGTACAGCAGCTTTATGACCTTATTGCTTTTAATTCCGATCTGGATCGGGGAGCTGGTTACTGTTTATGGCTGGATGATTCTGCTGCGTGACAATGGGGTGATCAATAGTTTTCTGATGAAACTAAGGCTGATAGATGCCCCCATTGAGATGTTGTTTACCAATTTCAGCATGACCATCGGTCTGCTGTACATATCAATGCTATTCATGATTGTGCCCATGATGTCGGCATTGGACAGTATGGATGACAGTTTGATTGAAGCTGCCAGTGATCTGGGTGCCTCTAAATGGACAATTTTTCGCCAGATTGTCATTCCCTACACTACTCCCGGTATTGTTTCTGGCGGGATTATTGTCTTTATGTTGGTGATCGGTGATTATGTTGCTCCGAATATCCTTGGAGGCAAAAGTTCTCTCTGGTTCACGGAACAGATATACAATAAATTTCTGGCTTCATTTAATTGGAATGAGGGTGCCGCATTTGGATTTTTGTTGTTGTTGTTGTCCTCGTTCATTGTCTGGGTTGCACTTAAACTGTCAGGACAGAAACTCGATAAGGTTGGCTCATGATCCGTTCCCTACCATGTTCACGCCTGTATATAACTGGTTATCGTCTATACATTACTTTGTTTTATATTTTTCTGATCATGCCGTTGGTTACGATTTGTGTACTGGCGTTTAACGATTCCAACTATATTGCTCTGCCTTGGGAAGGGTTTTCCCTGGACTGGTTTTTTGCTAACACCAATGAGCGGCTCGGACTATTCAAAGATGTTGATCTGTTATTAAGTATCTGGGTCAGTTTCAAAACCGGGTTTTTTGTTGCTCTGTTTTCCACTATTGTCGGAACTATGGCAGCATTGTTGTTTGAGGAGGAGAAATTCCGGTTGAAAGGGCTGCTCTATTTTTTGGCTTTATCTCCACTGGTCATTCCTGGTGTGATTCTAGGGATTTCAATCCTGCTGAGTTCTACCAATGCCGGACTTTTCATGGAAGATTCCTTTGGGTTGGATATTGAGTTTCTACGCCCTAGTTTTTGGCTGGTTGTTATCGGCCAATTCTCTTTCGGTTCCACCTATGTGATGCTGTTAGTGAGTGCTCGTCTGAAAAAATTTGACCGAACCCTTGAAGAAGCGGCTTTAAGTTTGAGAGCGACCAGACTACAGGTGATCTGGTTGATTACGTTGCCATTTTTACGCCCGGCTATCATTGGTGCTTTTATCGTGGCATTTCTCATCAGTTTTGCAAACTTTAACACCACTATCTTTCTGGTCGGCTCAGATCCAACCTTGCCGGTGGATCTATATTCCCGGATTAAATTCAGTTCAACCCCGGTCTTAAACGCGGTATCTTTTATGATTGTTGCATTTATTACACTCGCTGCTTCGATCAGTTTTTTCCTCAACCGTAAGAACGGGTAGCCCGCAGCATAGTTTGTAAAGGCACTTCTGATGCTCATTGCACATATAAGTGATACTCATATCGCCGGATGGAACAAAAAAGCCTACGGTATTGCTCCAACGGCTGAGAATCTTTCTTGCTGTATTGATCATATCAATCAATTAAAGCCAGAACCGGATCTTGTTCTTGTCACCGGGGATATTACTTATAGCGGCCTTCTAGAAGAGACCGAACGGGCGGCAAGTATCCTTTCTCAACTTCGGTATCCTTTTTACGTTATTCCTGGCAATCATGATGATAGATCAAGTCTCTGGTCAGTTTTTGGTGGTCAGGCTTGTCCAGCCATGGATCAGGGTTTTATCAATTATGTTATTGATGATTATGCGCTTCGATTGATTGGGCTCGATAGTACGGTGCCCGGTGAGCCAGGCGGTGAAATATGTAATGCTAGAGCTGCGTGGCTGGATGAGCGGTTAGCTGAGTCGAAAACGCAACCAACAGCCATCTTTATACATCATCCCCCGCTAAAATGTGGTGTTCTGGAAACCGATGAAGATGGTTTTGTTGGTGCTGAATTATTGGGGGATATTGTTGAGAAATACACCAATATCCAAAGCATACTATGTGGCCACATTCATCTGCAGGCTCACGCTGGTTGGCGGGGAACGGTTGTCAGTACGGCTCCCAGTATGGGAATACCGCTGGTTCTTGATCTGACCATGGAGCAACCGTCACGGTTTAGTATGGATGTTCCAGGTTATCAGTTGCATTACTGGTCACCAGAAAAAAACCTGATCTCACACACAGTCTATGTTCGCAAGACTGATGGTCCCTACCTCTTTGAGGAACTTCAGGAAACAGATCAATAAATAAATCCCAGCTAAAAAAACATTCCGAGTTTCTTATTTACTCCTTCTGATTCAAGTTGCACTAAAGATAAAATCTGTTATTCTCTGTGACAGACAGGGGCAGGCTTGCAATTTTATTTTTAAGGAGGACTTCATGGCGCGTAAACCCCGCTTACATTTCCCCGGTGCTGTTTATCATGTCACCTTGCATGGCAATGGGAATCAACCCGTTTTTCTTGACGTGACCGATCACACCCGTTTTTTGTTGCTGCTTCAGGAAGGGATCGAAAAGTTTGGCCATAAAGTCTATGCCTATTGCCTGCTCCCGAATATCCTGCAACTCGTGATTGAAGTTGATGAAGTACCGCTCTCACGGATTATGCAACAACTTGGTTTTCGTTACACGCGCTGGTTCAACGACTGGCACGGTCAGGCTGGTCACCTGTTTCAGGGGCGTTATAAGGCGATCCTTGTCAATCCTGAAGATTACCTGTTAGAGCTGGTGCGGGAAGTCCACTTGGCACCTGTTCGAAATGGACTGGCAAGTACCCCAATGAGCTATCCATGGAGTAGCCATCTTGCCTATTGTGGAAGGGAAAAAGTTCTCTGGCTGTCAACCGAGAGAACCTATTTGCAAATTGAAGAAACCGGGATTCGCGCGCTGATGAAATTCCATGCTTATGTTAATGAAGGATCAGCCGAAGAAGCCAGGGTTGATTTTGCTCGTGGTAGCGAATATGACCCACGGATTCTTGGTGATGAAGAATTTGTTCGTGGAGTGATGAAACTTTCACGGCAGAAATATCAGCCCAAAGTAAACCCAGAGAAGGTTTTTCGTATTGTTTTGGAGCGCTATAAGCTGACCGAAGAAGAGCTGGCAGCGGCGGGGAAAAATCGTCTTCATTCAGAAGCGAGAGCTTACCTTGCCTGGCTTTATCTGGAGACTGGCTGCGAGACCATGACCGCTCTTGGTGAGCGACTTGGTCGGGATGTCTCCTCACTCAGTTCTGCTGTGCGACGGTTACAGTTAAAAGCAAAAAAAGACGAAAAAGTTGCTGATAAATATCAAAAAATGATGAATCGAGTAAGGCGATGAGGAATATGGATAATTTAAATTTTTCCCCGATTGGCAATATCAAAACCCCCTATCAGGACAGTGCGCCCTACCAGCCGGTCGATACTGACGATCAGGAATTTTTTCTGCAATTGGAGCCCGAATATGCCACTGGTCTAAAGGATCTTGATTCTTTTACCTATATCTACGTTCTCTATTATATTGATCGTTTGAAGGCCACTCCAAAAATGGAGGTCTCTCCTCCTTGGGCTACCAGTCAAAAGGTTGGACTGTTTGCTAGCCGCTCGCCTGCCCGTCCAAACCCGATCGGACTCAGTGTTGTCAGGGTCAAGAAGATTGTTGGTCATCGGGTTTACACGTCTGGTCTGGATGTTTTTGACAACACACCACTTCTCGATATCAAACCCTACATCAATGACCTTGATAGTAAGTGTGACGCAAATAACGGCTGGGTTCAAAGTATGGATGACGACGAGCATCTGGCCTTGCATATTCAAGGGATCCCGCATGATTATTGATTTTTGTTTCCGTAGGGGCGCTACTTGCCGCGCCTTGGATTCAGGTTGATTTCGTGGGGGCAGACCCCTGTGCCTGCCCGGTTGCAATGGATAGAATAGGGTTTATAATGTATTTCTGATTGGATATTCATGAGGGGGAATCATGGAAATACAAAAATCAAATGAAGAATTGCGAGAGCGCTCGGATGATTATCCGTGCGCTCTTTTTGTGTTTGGTGGGGATCTGCTACGGTGAAATTTGATCCAGATATCCACCAGCGCCATTCGATCCGCCTTGCTGAATACGATTACTCATCTGCTGGATTCTATTTTGTCACCATCTGTGTGCAGGAGCGGGAATGTTTGTTAGGGGAGATTGTTGACAGTGAGGTGATATTGAATGATGCGGGTAGAATGGTGGCGAAGACCTGGCAGGAATTGCCAGCGAAATACCCTGACATCGCAATTGATGAATACGTGATCATGTCCAACCATTTTCACGGTATCATTATCTTACAACAACCCGATCCCTCTCCCGTAGGGGCAGGCCCCCGTGCCTGCCCAGGTTTTAACAAATCGCAGACGATAGGGCACCCACAGGGGGGTGCCCCTACGGAGATGGGACAATTGTCATTACCGGATGTTGTCCATCGGTTCAAATCATTGACCACCGCCCGGTATCGTCACGGTGTCAACCATCACAATTGGCCACCATTCTCCAGAAAATTATGGCAACGAAATTATTACGAACGAATCATTCGCAATGAAAATGAATTGCAGCAGACCCGGCAATATATTCACGATAACCCGACACAATGGGAATCCGATGATAAAAATCCGACCAACCTTCAGAATAATTGTCGTAGGGGCGCCGCTTGCTGCGCTCGATGCAGATTGATTTCATAGGGACAGGGCTCGTGTCTGCCA
>JADGEB010000105.1 GCA_016744595.1 Desulfuromusa sp. | reverse complement strand
AATTCATCCTGTGGTAACAATATTGCGGCTCCCGCTTTTTTCAGCATCTTCGCATTGGCGGTTTGATGATCTCCTGCGGCATGTGGAAATGGAATCAATATTGCAGCTCTGCCACAAGCAGTCAGTTCTGCCAGTGTTGTTGCCCCGGCACGACAAATCACCAAGCTCGCTTCAGTGTAGGCACGAGCCATATCATCAATAAAAGGGACAACTTGCTGTGGATCAAACCCAGCATCTCGATAAGCTTGCTGAACTTGATGAAAATCATCTTCACCGGTTTGATGCAGAATTTCAGGTTTTCCTGTCCATTCCTTCAGCAGCGGTAGCATCTTTATCACCGCTTGGTTGATCGCTCGTGCGCCCCGACTTCCACCAAAAATCAGCAGTTTTCCGGGCCGAGGGATTACGGCAGTGACGTGGTTAAATCCTTGCCGCAATGGGTTTCCAGTGATGATGGTTTTACTTCTATCAAACCCGTTACCACTCTCAGCAAAAGAGAGGC
>JADGEB010000104.1 GCA_016744595.1 Desulfuromusa sp. | reverse complement strand
GCCTTCTTTTGCCGCTTGCCAGGCAGCTTCACATCCGGCCAGGCCGGCACCGATAATTGTAATCTGCATTTTATTATCCTTTTAGATTGTTCTCCGTTATCTGGGGACACGTAACAAGTACATGTCCCCAGATAACTACCATACAGTATTCTAGGGACGGAATATTCAATTTATAAAGTCGTCGTGTAATTCTACTCGTCCCAATTTTTCAGATATCCCCAGAACGAAAATCGGCCGAACCTACATGGTTCGACCGATAAATGTCATACGATGTCATTCATTGTTCAAGTTGTTTTTTTAGTAACTTTCTTTGCCGCGACCTTTTTCTTGGCTGCAGGTTTCTTCTTCGGTGCTGCTTTTTTCGCCGAAGCTTTTTTTACCGGAGGAATTAACTCTTTGTCCCAATCACAATTTTCTTGCGGGCAACGTTGTACTGTTCCCCATCGTTTGGTCACCTTGATTTCTGTTAGTGGCCATGCACACTTGGGACAGGGTTCCTCTTTTGGTTCGTTCCAGAG
>JADGEB010000103.1 GCA_016744595.1 Desulfuromusa sp. | reverse complement strand
GTGCAAAACCACCAATCGCGTAATGTAAATGCATTGGAGGATTATCAACTGCTATTTGCAGAACCCCTTCCCCCTGAACATTCATCAATTTACCTTTTGATCCAGCCTGAATGAAAAGATTTGCTGCAAGGTTTTCTGTACGTAACAAATCGACAAGAGAATCAATGTCTCGGCCCGAATAATGGATAACCACAGAGCATTTATCCCTGTCATCAACGGCAAGATCAATCTGCGCAATATAATTGGCATAAGGGGTGTCACTGATAATGTTACGTAATTGAGTCAGTAAGGAATTCAGGACGGTAGCAATGATAGGGCATTGCTCAACGGAGACAACATAGTGACTCTTTGGTCGATAAAAACCAGTCACAAACCCTGCATTGGTATTACAACATTTAAGCTGTACCCTACTGCGGTAATTCCACTCATCCGCAGCAGGGACAATTGACAATATTTTCTCTGGATTAATACCACATTGCCGAACCAGAGAATCGCGAAACAGTGATTCTTTCCACCGTAAC
>JADGEB010000102.1 GCA_016744595.1 Desulfuromusa sp. | reverse complement strand
CATCGAACGAGCCTCCGCATACTGGCGCAAGCATTACAAACTGCACCCCATGGATAAGCTCCCCGGCAACAATTCGACGTTGATCAGCCAACTTCTGGCCTGCGCCTTTCCAGATCGAATCGGACGTCTGCGCAGCGGTGAAAACAACCGCTATCTGTTTACCTCCGGTCGCGGCGGTCAGCTGACAAAAACTTCGCCTCTGACTGCTATAAAATTCCTGGTGGCAACGGAACTCACCGGTAAACGGGGGGAAGAAGGAAAAATTGTTCAGGCGACCGCGTTGGAACTGTCTGAAATTCTCGCCTTCTATCCCAACTGCCCATGGCGGAAAGAGGTTTTCTGGAATGACAAGGATGGTCGCATTCTCGCCCGCAAAGTACAGCGATTCGGTAAATTGAATCTTGTCGAAAAACCAGCATCCGCCTCAAAGGAAGAAATAACAGAGGTCATTCTGGACACCCTGCGAACGAAAGGGCTGGAGCTACTGAACTGGACTCCAGCAGTAGAGACTTTCCGTGCTCGAGTGGCACTGCTCAAAGG
>JADGEB010000101.1 GCA_016744595.1 Desulfuromusa sp. | reverse complement strand
GTTGTGAGCTGCGCGAATCATGGTTACCTCTTTCAATGTAGTCGTCAGTTTTGCAGGGAGACAACAGTCAAAACCGGTGAATCCCGTGGGCGCTCTATGCATAACAAGACCGGCTTCATTGGTCAATTGTTTTCAGCCTTTTTGAAAAGGATCCGCTCAGGATTTAAACAAAAAAACGAAGGGAAAAAATTTGACTTAATAGTAGTAAGTTGTGAGTCGTCAGCTCCGATTGTATGTATAATATTCAAGTGTCTATATTCATCTTGTTTTGCTTGCTTTAAGGAAAACCATGTTCTTTCGGCAGGCAGGGACGGGGTGGCTCCGCCATTGTTGGACAGTATCCGTCTTGAACAGCCACTGACATTTTGCGGTGAGGCGGTTCCACTGGAAGATTCCGATGTACGGGAGCGGATGGAAAAGGAGCTGCTACTGTCGCTTTGGGACCGGGATCAGGCGGTTTTGTGGCTGAAGCGGTCGAGTCGCTATTTACCAGTTATCGAAGCGATGCTTTCCAAGGTCGGACTGCCGGATGACCTGAAGT
>JADGEB010000100.1 GCA_016744595.1 Desulfuromusa sp. | reverse complement strand
GTCATCGGGATGATTGATATCCTGCTGGACACCGGCTTGAGCCATGAGCAACGCGACTACGCCGAGTCGGTAAAGTCCAGCGCCGACGCCCTTTTGATTCTGATCAACGACATCCTCGATTTCTCCAAGATCGAAGCGGGCAAGCTGGACATCGAGGTGATTGAGTTCAACCTGCGAACGGTTCTGGAAGACCTGAGCGATGTCATGGCCATCCGGGCAAAGGAGAAGGGGCTGGAGTTTGCGAGCCTGATCCATGACAACGTCCCGATCTATCTGAAGGGTGACCCGGTGCGCCTCCGGCAGATTCTGACGAATCTGGCAGGCAACGCTGTTAAGTTTGTGGAGAAGGGCAGTGTGATGATTCGCGTGGCATTAAAAGAGGAGCTTCAAGGGAGCGTGCGGCTCTTTTTTGAGGTCGTGGACACGGGCATCGGCATTGGCGAGGAGGCCCTCTCAACGATTTTTGACTCTTTTTCCCAGGGAGACGCCTCCACCACGCGTAAGTATGGGGGGACGGGCCTTGGCCTGGCCATCTCCAAGC